>CAJUPS010000060.1 GCA_910588045.1 uncultured Oscillospiraceae bacterium
AAACGACCGATTAGTTGCCGTTTTTTCTAACCAGACGGCCATTATCAAGCCCCTTGCTTATAAAAAGAAGCCTCCGGAAGTACAGAATGGCAGCGCTTTTGGAGCGCAGGGAAGAAAGAACGGTAGCAGGAAATGGGGATTTGGTAGCATTTTTCAAATTTATGTATATCAATTCCATTATGATAGAAGCTATTTCAGGCGGTAGCGATGCAAAGAGGCTGGTAGCATGTTGGTAGCGTTTTTACAATTTGTTCATATTTCAGTCAGCAGAACTGGTCGGATATGACAAAAAATTGAAAGTTTCAGAATTGTACAGATACAAATTTAGAAATTATCAATCAGGTTGACATAATGCAATTTAGCCCGCTGAGACGTCAAATTTGTGGAATATGTCAAGATTTTGTTAGAAAATGGGGAAACAAGACCTCCCAAAATTATATGGAATTTTCTCTATGCTTTTTGAAATTTGTGTGATAGAATAAAAAAGAAATAAAGAAAGAGAAGGAGGTTCCTATGGCAATCGTATCGGAATACTTTTTCCCCTCCAGCGAGGGAAAAACCTTGATCCATGTCAACCAGTGGACGCCTGTGGGGAGGGAGATTGCCGGTGTAGTCCAGATTGCCCACGGCGTGGCGGAGTACGGTGCGCGGTACGCGCCCTTTGCGCAGTACCTGTGCGAGCACGGCTTTGCCGTCGTGGCGAACGACCACCTGGGACATGGCCAGTCGGTCATCGAGGGCTGCCCCATGGTATATCTGGGGGAGAAGGACGGCTGGTGGCACGTGGTGGACGACATGGAGGAGCTGCGCCGGAGGACTGCGAAGAGCTTCCCGGGGAAGCCGTACTTTCTCTTTGGCCATTCCATGGGCTCCTTCCTGTCCCGGACCCATCTGATCCGTTACCCCGGAAACCTGGCGGGATGTGTTCTCTGCGGCACGGGACATCAGTCCGCCGCGATCATCGCCGGAGGGAAGCTGGTGGCGGACCATGAGATCAAGCGCCTGGGGAAAAAGGCGTACAGCGTGAAAGCGGATGATCTGGCCTTCGACGCATATAATAAGGCGTTCGCCCCGGCCCGCACCCGCTTTGACTGGGTTTCCGCCAATGAGGCCAATGTGGATGCCTACATTGCGGACCCCCTGTGCGGCGGGGACACCACCCTGGGCCTGTTCCGGGATATGCTGGACGGCCTGAGCTATATCACCAAGCAGTCAAATATCAACCAGATGGATAAGACCTTGCCGGTGTTTTTCATCTCCGGGGACCAGGACCCCGTAGGTGACATGGGCAGGGGGGTGGAGAGGGCCTGTGCCTGCTTCCGGAAAGCGGGCCTGCCGGATGTGAGCTTCCACCTCTACCACGGTCTGCGCCATGAAATTCTCAACGAGGTCAGCAGACAGTACGTCTATAAGGATGTGCTGGACTGGCTGGAAGCGCGCATCTGATGGAAAACCGCCCTGAGGGACAGCAGCTCCGTGTCCCGGTACTGCCGCAGAAGGGACCAGGAGAGGACGCAGTCCGCGGCCAGCGCGACCCAGAGTAAAAACGTCAGCCACGGCGGCACGGCGCTGGCCAGCATCTGTACGCCCGGCTGAACGATCCGGACTGCGGTGGCGGAGAGGACGCCCCAGATCACGGCGAACTGGGGGCAGATCCGTCCCCGGATTTGCCCCCTCATGGCGGTGTAATCCCAGAACCAGACCCCCAGGGCCTTGTCGTAAAAGAGGTGGACCAGGTATTCCACGCCGGTGCACACGGCGCCGCCCAGAAGCGCCAACGGGAGGAAGCCAGGTTCTTCTGGGACCAGTGCCAGCAGGGCGGTCATGGCCAACCCGTAGACCGGGCACAGGGGCAGCAGAAGGAAGCATTTCCGCACCTGTCTCGGGGAGTGGGAGAGCCTGGCGTGCAGCTTTTCCAGGCCGTAACCGGCAAAGCTGTAGAAGAGGAAGTACAAGAACCATTGGGACATGATGGACGCTCCTTTCCCGCGAATGCGCGGCAAAGGGTAGCATCCCCGTCCCGCACAGGAATATACGGGAGGACAGCCAGTGGAGGATAATTGGGAAGTGCTGGAGCGAGAGTGCCTGGCCTGCCGGGAGTGCGCTCTGTGTCAGACGAGAAAGCATGTGGTATTCGGCGTAGGAAATCCCCGTGCGGAGATTCTGCTGGTAGGGGAGGGCCCCGGCGCCAACGAGGACGAGCAGGGGATCCCCTTTGTAGGCCGGGCGGGGCAGTTCCTGGACGATATGCTGGCGATTATCGGACTGGACCGGACCAAGGTCTATATTGCAAACATTGTGAAATGCCGTCCGCCGGGGAACCGGGATCCGCTGAACGTGGAGCAGGACGCGTGCATAGGGTATCTGCGCCGCCAGATCGGGCTGATCCGTCCGAAGATACTGGTGTGTCTGGGCCGCATTGCGGCCATGCGACTCATCAACGAGAAGTTCCGCATCACCAGGGAGCACGGCGTCTGGCACGACGTGGACGGGATGCGGATGATGGCAATGTACCATCCGTCGGCGCTGCTGCGGGACCCCGGCAAGCGGCCGGAGACCTTTGACGATCTGCAATCGCTCGGGAGTGAGATTGACCGGATCTGTGAGCGCACGGAGAGAAACAGGCCCTGGTAATGCGAGAGGGCGAAGAGTTGTGAAATTGGGGGAGAGATTGGATGCTCAGGATAGGATTTGACAATCAGAAATATATTGAGACACAGTCTGCCCGCATCCGTGAGAGGATCGGGCAGTTTGGCGGGAAGCTCTATCTGGAGTTCGGCGGGAAGCTTTTCGATGACTACCACGCCTCCCGGGTGCTGCCCGGCTTCGAGCCGGACAGCAAGATCCGGATGCTCCAGCAGCTGCGGGAGGACGTGGAGATTGTGGTGGCCATCAGCGCCGGGGACATCGAGAAGAACAAGGTCCGCGGCGATCTGGGCATCCCCTACGAGGAGGACGTCCTGCGCCTGATCGACGTGTTCCGGGGCATGGAGCTCTATGTGGGCAGCGTCGTGGTGACCCAGTATAACGGCCAGCCTGCCGCCGACGCCTTTCTCAAGCGCCTGAACGCCCTGGGCGTCCGGACCTGCCGCCACTACCCCATCGCCGGGTATCCCCACAATGTGGAGCTGATCGTCAGCGACGAGGGCTATGGCCGCAACGACTACATTGAGACCACCCGCCCCCTGGTGGTGGTTACGGCCCCCGGTCCCGGCAGCGGGAAAATGGCCACCTGCCTGAGCCAGCTCTACCACGAGAACCGCCGGGGCCGGACGGCGGGCTACGCCAAGTTTGAGACCTTCCCGGTGTGGAACCTGCCCTTGGACCACCCGGTCAACCTGGCCTATGAGGCTGCCACGGCGGACCTCAACGACGTGAACATGATCGACCCCTTCCACCTGGCCGCCTATGGCGTCACCACGGTGAACTATAACCGGGATGTGGAGATATTCCCCGTCCTGCGAACCATTTTCGAGTCCATCCTGGGGCAGTGTCCCTACCAGTCCCCCACGGACATGGGGGTCAATATGGTGGGGAAGTGCATCGTGGACGACGAGGTCTGCCGCCAGGCGTCCCATATGGAGATTTTGCGCCGCTACTACACCGCCCTCACCGGCAGGCTGCGGGGCACCGTGGACAGGGACGTGGTGTTCAAGCTGGAGATGCTGATGAAGCGCTCCGGCGTGACGCCCGCCATCTTCCCCGCCGTGTCCGCCGCCCTGGAGAAGGAGGAGGCCACCGGGGCCCCCGCCGGGGCCATGGTCCTGCCGGACGGCCGGGTGATTACCGGGAAGACCAGCGACCAGATCGGCGCCTCCGCCGCCCTGCTGCTCAACGCGCTGAAGGCCCTGGGGGGCATTGACCAGGAGCTGGACCTCATCTCCACCCAGGTCCTGGAGCCCATCTGTCGGCTGAAGACCGGGAGCCTGGGCAACAAGAATCCCCGCCTCCACAGCGACGAGGTGCTCATCGCCCTGTGCGTCAGCGCCCTGACCAACCCCATTGCCGACCTGGCGCAGAAGCAGCTGCCCAAGCTGCGGGGCTGCGGCGCCCACTTCACGGTGGTGCTCAGCGACGTGGACGAGAATCTCTATCGCCGCCTGGGGGTGCACGTCAGCTACGAGGCCAAGTATGAGCGGCAGAGACTATACTATAAGTAATATAAAGAGGAAATTATGACGAGAGTATACTTCGTGCGCCACGCCCAGTCCGACTACCGCAGCGGTCCGGACCGGGAGCGAGGGCTGACCGCCGAGGCGCTGGAGGACCGGCGGGTGGTCCTGAACTTCCTCCGGGATAAGCCGGTGGACGCCTTTTACTGTAGCCCCTACCGCCGCAGTCTGGACACCATCCGGGAGGCGGCGGACCACTTTGGTCTGCCCATCCGTACCGATGAGCGCCTGCGGGAGCGGGAGGCCGCCCCCGGGGGCAACTGCCGGGAGCTGTTCCGGAAGCGCTGGTCCGATTTCGACTGGCACGAGCCCGGCGGCGAGAGCCTGCGGTCCGTCCAGGACCGGAATATTGCCGCTCTGACAGAGATTTTGGAGCAGAACCGGGAGAAAACCCTTGTGCTCGGCACCCACGGCACCGCTCTAAGCATGATCCTGAACTACTACGACCCCGGCTGGGACTGCGACAGCTTCCTGCGGATCATCGACTGGATGCCCTTTGTGGTGGCGCTGGACTTTGACGGGACGCGGTATCTGTCCAGGAGAGAACATGTCCATGTGGAGAAAAATTTTAAGCCATAGGAGGACGTATGAAGGTTTTGATTGTGGTTGATATGCAGAACGATTTTATCGACGGCACCCTGGGGACGCCGGAGGCCGTCGCCATTGTGCCCCGGGTGGCGGAGAAGATCCGCGCCTGGGAGGGCCCGGTCTACGCCACCCAGGACACCCATCAGGCGGACTACCTGGCCACCCAGGAGGGACGGAATCTGCCGGTGGTCCACTGCGTCGAGGGGACCCACGGCTGGGAGCTCGCTCCCGCCGTCCGGGAGGCCCTGACGGACTGCACCTGCCTGACCAAGCCCACCTTCGGCAGCCGCTCCCTGGCGGAGACGCTGACGATCGTCAACCAGGACCGGCCCATTGAGGAGATCGTTCTGGTGGGCCTGTGTACGGACATATGCGTCATCTCCAACGCCCTGCTGCTCAAGGCGTTTTTGCCGGAGACGCCCATTGCGGTGGACGCGGCCTGCTGCGCCGGGGTCACGCCGGAGAGCCATGCAAACGCGCTGCGCGCGATGCAGATGTGCCAAATCGGACTTTATTATTGCAAGGGGATGAGGACATGGAACCCATCATCCAAAGCCTGGCGCGGGAATTGAATCAGAACGAGCGGTATGTGAAGAATGTCGTCACCCTTCTGGACGAGGGCAACACGATCCCCTTTATCGCCCGCTACCGCAAGGAGCTCCACGGCTCCATGGACGACGCCGTTTTGCGGAATCTGGAGGAGAGGTTGCAATACCTGCGGAATCTGGAGAGGCGCCGCGAGGAGGTCAAAGGGGCCATTGCGGGGCAGGGGAAGCTGACGGAGGAGCTGTCCGCCGCCATCGACGCTGCCGCCGCACTCTCCGAGGTGGAGGATCTCTACCGGCCCTACCGGCCCAAGCGCCGCACCCGCGCCACGGTCGCCCAGGAGCGCGGACTGGAACCCCTGGCGGCCCTGCTCTACGCCCAGAAGCCCGGCTGTCCCGCCCCCGTGGAGGCCGCGGCCGGGTATGTCGATCCGTCGAAGGGCCTGGAGACGGCGGAGGACGCCCTCCGGGGAGCGGGGGACATCATTGCCGAGTACATATCCGACGATGCGTCCGTCCGCAAGGCCCTGCGGACCTTCATGCGGCGACACAGTGAGCTGGTTGTCACGGCCGCCGGGGAGGAGGACAGCGTCTACCGCCTCTATTACGACTTCCGCCAGAGCGTCAGCCGGATACAGGGCCACCAGATCTTAGCCATCAACCGGGGGGAGCGGGAGGGCTTTCTGAAGGTCGGAGTGGAGACGGACCGGAGCGCGGCGCTGGTGCTGCTGAACCGGGCCGTGTCGCGGCCGGGTGCGAGGGCCGCAGCGTTTATCAGGACCGTGGCCGCCGGCGCCTATGACCGCCTCCTGTACCCCTCCCTGGAGCGGGAGATCCGGAGTCTTCTCACCGATGAGGCCGGCGAGGGGGCCATCCGAAATTTTGCCCTGAACCTCCGCTCCCTGCTGATGCAGCCCCCGGTACGGGGTCACGTGACCATGGGCCTGGACCCGGGCTACCGCATGGGGTGCAAGGTGGCGGTGGTGGACGGCACCGGCAAGGTGCTGGACACAGCGGTGGTCTATCCCACCCATGGCGAGAGGCAGAGGACCGCCGGTATGGCGGCGCTGTCGAAGCTGATCCGGCGCCACGGCGTCACCCACATTGCCATCGGCAATGGCACCGCCTCCCGGGAGACGGAGCAGATGACGGTGGAGCTGCTGCGTCAGGAGGGAGGCGGTATCAGTTATATGATTGTCAGCGAGGCGGGGGCCTCGGTGTACTCCGCCTCCAAGCTCGCCTCGGAGGAGTTCCCCGAGTACGACGTGAATCTCCGCTCGGCGGTGTCCATCGCCCGGCGGCTCCAGGACCCCCTGGCGGAGCTGGTGAAGATCGACCCCAAGGCCATCGGCGTGGGCCAGTATCAGCACGATATGCCTGCCCGGTGTCTGGACGAGGCCCTGGGCGGCGTGGTGGAGGACTGCGTCAACTCCGTGGGCGTGGATGTGAACACCGCCTCGCCGTCCCTTCTTCAGCGGGTATCCGGCTTGAATGCCGCCACGGCGAAGAACGTGGTGAAGTACCGGGAGGAGAACGGCGCGTTTACCTCCCGTCGGCAGCTCCTGAAGGTGCCGAAGCTGGGCCCGAAAGCCTTTGAACAGTGCGCGGGATTCCTCCGCGTACCGGAGAGCAGGGCCGCTCTGGACAATACGGCCGTCCATCCGGAGAGCTACCAGGCGGCACAGCGGCTGTTGGAGCTCACGGGGCATAAGCTCTCCGACGTCTCCGCCGGAGGTCTGGGCGGACTGGACGAGCAGATTCGCTCGGCGGGAGCGGAAGAGCTGGCCCGACAGTGCGGTGTGGGCGTACCCACGCTGCTGGATGTGGCCCGGGAGCTGCAAAAGCCGGGGCGCGACCCCCGCGACGAGCTGCCCCCGCCCATCCTCCGCACGGATATTATGGAGATCAAGGACCTCCGGCCCGGCATGGTCCTCACGGGCACGGTGCGCAACGTCATTGATTTCGGCGTGTTCGTGGACATCGGGGTCCACCAGGACGGGCTGGTGCATATTTCCCAGATCTCCAGGGGAAAATTTCTCCGGCATCCCTCCGAGGCGGCGGCCGTGGGGGACGTTGTAAAGGTCAAGGTGCTGGAGGTGGATGTGAAAAAGAAGCGAATATCCCTGTCGATGAAGCAAGCTACGTAAAATACGGGCGGAATAAACAGGAGAGGAGAGCGCATCCTCTCACGCTTATTCCGCCCGTATGATGCGGACTGCCGCGTCCTCCGACGGACAGACGGTCACAATATATCCCTCCAGAAGTCCCTCCACGCACCGGCACAGGGGGTCTGGCTCCATAGGCCGCAGCAGCGCGCTTACACCCAGGCCCTGCCGCTTGACGGTGGCCTCCTTGGCGGTCCACAGCCGAAAGAACGCCTCATCCGCCATCCCCTTTGCCAGCCGCTTGGGCGCGGGACGCAGCTTCTCCATGTCAATGCCCACCGGCCTGTCGTGCACGGCGCAGACGGCGGCGCCGCGGCTGTGGCTGAGGTTGAAGCAGATGTCCGGCCGGGCAGGGAAAAAGGGCTTGCCGCCCCCCTCCCGGGCGAGCTCCGGCAGGGCCGTCAGGCCGAAGACCCGCTCCGTCACCAGCGCCAGCAGGCGGTAGGCCAACTCGTGCTCGCCGGTTTCCGGGGAGCACGCGGCGCAAATAAAAAGGTCCAAATTTTTCACCTCCGACCTTCTCGTTCGGAAGTAATCATATATAGAAATTCGGCTAAATAAGAGGAAAACCAGCCGTTTGGCGTGCTCCAGAGCCGCCGCAACAAAAATTTTATAAAAATTTTGCTCAGAAAAGAGGATTTTTGGCCTTTTTGTTGTATACTGTAATAGAATGATTTATACAATAGGGGAGGTGCATAGTCCGATGGCATTCCCGCGGCGGTTTTTGGACGAGCTGATGGACCGCAGTGATATTGTAGATGTGGTCTCCTCCTATGTGGCGCTGAAGAAGCGGGGCGCCGACTACTTTGGGCTGTGCCCCTTTCACAACGAGAAGACCGGATCCTTTTCCGTTGCGCAGGATAAGCAGATGTACTACTGCTTCGGATGTCACAGCGGAGGCGGCGTCATCAACTTCATCATGGAGATTGAGAACCTCTCCTATCCCGACGCCGTGCGCTTCCTGGCGAAGCGGGCGGGCATGGAGGTCCCGGAGGACCACATCGACCGGGAGGAGGCCCGCCTCCGCCAGCGGGTGCTTGCGCTGAACCGGGACGCGGCCCGCTGGTTTTACCAGAACCTCGCCCGGCCGGAGGGCGCGGCGGTGGCCGCCTACCTGGAGAAGCGGAAGATCACCCGGCGCACGGCCATGAACTTCGGCCTGGGGGCCTCCCTGGACGAGTGGGACGCGCTGCTCACCGCCATGCAGGAAAAGGGGTACTCCAAGGCGGAGCTCCTGGCGGCGGGGCTGGCGTCGCAGAACAAGCAGGGGCGGCTCTACGACAAGTTCCGCAACCGCCTCATGTTTCCCGTGATCGACGTGCGGGGAGACGTGGTGGCCTTTGGCGGCCGGGTGTTGGACAAGTCTGAGCCCAAGTATATGAACACCAGCGACACCATCGTCTACAACAAGCGCCGGAACCTCTACGGCATCAACCTGGCCAAAAAGACCAAGCGCCCGAATTTCATCCTCTGCGAGGGCAATATCGACGTGATCACCCTCCACCAGGCGGGCTTTGACAACGCGGTGGCCTCCATGGGCACCGCCCTCACCACGGAGCAGACCAAGATCCTCAGCCGGTACACCAAGGAGCTGGTGCTCTGCTACGACAACGACGCCGCAGGGCAGATGGCCACCCAGAAGAATATCGACCTGCTCAAGGACAGCGAGTTCACCGTCCGCGTGCTCCAGCTCCCCCGCCGGTTGGTGGACGGGGAATATATCAAGCAGGACGTGGACGATTTCATCAAGTTCCAGGGGCCCGCGGCCTTCGAGGCCGTCCTCAGCGGCAGCGCCAACCAGATGGACTACCGCATGGACGCCGTGGCCGCGAAGTACGACCTGAGCGATCCGTCGCAGAAGGTGGCCTACGGCGAGGCAATCAGCGCGCTGATCGCCTCCCTCCCCAACGCCGTGGAGCGGGAGGTCTACGCCGGTCGGGCCGCCGAGACGGCGGGCATCTCCCGCACGGCGATGCTCACCGAGGTGGAGCGCGCCCGGAAAAAAAAGCGGGGGCAGGACCGCCGGGAGCTCCAGCGGGAGAACCTGAACACCGCCGCCCTGCGCCAGCCCCGGGGGCGGGCCATCCGCTATGAGGACCTCCGCTCCGCCATGGCGGAGGAGGGGGTCATCCGCCTGCTCCTGCTGGACGGTGCGCTGGCGGAGAAGTGCCGGGATTTGGCGCCGGAGGCGTTCAGCTCGCCCTTTCTGGGCCGGATCTACGCCAAGCTCATGGAGACGTGGGACGAGGGTGGGACCCTGTCGGCGGCGCCGCTGGCGGCGGTCTGCACCAAGGAGGAGATGGGGCATCTCAGCGGCATTCTGCAAAAGCCGGAGGCCCCGGCCCACGCGGACCGGGCCCTGGCGGACTACATACAGGTGATACGTGCCTCCGCGGACAAGCGGCAGGGAGGGGGGGACGACCCCCTGCGGGCGGCTGTGGAGAAATTCAAGAAAGAGAAAAAGGGGAACGGAGGAAAGCAGTCATGACCAAGAAAAAGGAAGAGCAGGTCGTCAACGCGGCAGTCGAGAACAAGGAAAAGAAATACGCCCGTCTGCCGGATAAGGTGGTGGAGAAGCTCCCGGCGGCCTCCATTTTGCTGGCGAACGAAAAAATCATGGACCTGTTTGCCAGGGGGAAGAAGCGGGGCCGCCTGGACTCCTCGGAGATGGTGGAGGTCCTGGACGAGATCGAGCTGGACAGCGAGCAGATGGAGAAGATCTACGACTCCCTGGAGTCCCTGTCCATTGAGATCGGCAGCGAGGAGGACATCCTGCCGGAGATCCCCGACGACATGGACCCCCCGCTGGAGGAGATCGTGGACATCGAGGAGGAGGAGCTGGTCGATCCCAACACCCTGGTGGACAGCTTCGCCATTGACGACCCCGTGCGGATGTATCTCAAGGAGATCGGGAAAGTGCCCCTGCTCACGCCGGAGGAGGAAATCGACCTGGCCCAGAAGATGAACGCCGGGGCCCTGGCCCAGGAACAGATCGACGAGGGAGAGGGCCTGTCGAAGGAGGATCTGGCGCAGCTCAACGCCATGCTCAAGGAGGGGGAGAAGGCCAAGCAGAAGCTGGCGGAGGCCAACCTCCGTCTGGTGGTGTCCATTGCGAAGCGCTACGTGGGCCGGGGGATGCTGTTTTTGGATCTGATCCAGGAGGGCAACCTGGGCCTCATCAAGGCGGTGGAGAAGTTCGACTACACCAAGGGCTATAAGTTCTCCACCTACGCCACCTGGTGGATCCGCCAGGCCATCACCCGGGCCATCGCCGACCAGGCCCGGACCATCCGCATCCCGGTGCACATGGTGGAGACCATCAACAAGGTCATCCGCGTCTCCCGGCAGCTCCTCCAGGAGCTGGGCCACGATCCCTCCCCGGAGGAGATCGCGGACGAGATGAATATGCCGGTAGACAAGGTGCGGGAGATCCTGAAGATTGCCCAGGAGCCCGTCAGCCTGGAGACCCCCATCGGCGAGGAGGAGGACAGCCACCTGGGCGACTTCATCCCCGACGAGGGCGCCAGCGAGCCCAGCGAGGCCGCCAGCTTCACGCTGCTCAAGGAGCAGCTGGTGGACGTACTGAGTACCCTGACCCCCAGGGAGGAGAAGGTCCTCAAGCTCCGGTTCGGCATTGAGGACGGCCGCACCCGCACCCTGGAGGAGGTGGGCAAGGAGTTCAACGTCACGCGGGAGCGCATCCGCCAGATCGAGGCCAAGGCCCTCCGTAAGCTCCGCCATCCCAGCCGCAGCAAGAAGCTGAAAGACTTCCTGAATTAAAAGTTTCGTCCACCTTTTCAAAGGTGGCGGAGTCCAGAGGCAGAGCCTCTGGCCGCGCTCGCAAGCGCGGAACACTTCAAAAGCTGCGCCCGAAAAAAATCTAACGGACAGTACAATCCCAAACATGCGCAGCTTTAAGCGCCTTCGCCGCTGTGCGGCGAACAGCGCTGGGAGTTCCCGTCAGCTTTTGATTCGCATTTTATATAGCAGACCAAAGAGCGGAAACCGGCGTCAACGCCGGTTTCCGCTCTGTGTGTCAAAAAAGTGGCTGCGCCACTTTTTTGAAAAAGGGGACCGGGCCGAGTTCGGCCCGCAAAGAACTTTTTCGACGTACACGCCGCCGAAAAAGTGATTAAAATTTATTTTCGCCTTCGGCGAAAACTCCTGCGGAGGGCTTTTTTGACAGTCTGAGCGGAAACCGGCGTCAACGCCGGTTTCCGCTCTCCCCATATGGTTGGACGCAGACGGCCAGCTGCTGCCGTCTGGCCGCGCCGATGATGTGCGCCGTTCCACGGCTTTTTCCGTCCCAGAAGGCCACCAGCGCGTCGGCCCGGTCGACCATTTCCTGATTCCGGACAGGCCCTGCGGCCCGGCCGAATTTCTTCCAGAGGGCGGGGAAGTATTGCACGGCATACCCGCGCGCCAATGCGTACCGCTCGCCCAGAGAATCTGCGCCGGATGCCTTGCCGCAGAAGATGGTGATTTCATCCCGGACGTCTTTCAGAAATTGGTCCACCGTCCGCTCCAGAAGGGGGTAATCGTTGAAATCCCGACCACCGGCGATAATTAAGTAATACATAATGCCCCCTATATAGTGTTTATTTTTTGACTTTTATTTTATAGACTATTTTTAATATTTTTTATTATAGCAGAAAGACTATAATAATGCAAGTAGGGAGGTGGTGTTATGGCAGGCTTTCGACCGAAAAAAGAGGAGAAAGAGGTTATTTCTGTGCGGTTGCCGATCAGCCTTATCCATGAAATTGAGCGTAGGGCGGCGGTTGTCGATATAAGCCGTAACGAGTTTATCAACCAGTGCATCCTTTTTGCCATGAAGCATCTGGACACCGCCTCCGAAGAGGCAGACGAATAGAAGCGCCATCCCGATGCAACCGGGAATGGCGCTTTTTTGCGGATTATTTCTTTTTCACCACCGGAATCCAGACCTCATACTTCGCGTTCTCCGGGTCCGGATTGAGGTAGACCTCCACATCGGGTGCATTGCCGTACTCATACCCGGAGGTGGGGAGCCACTCTGTAATGACCCGCCGCTCCAGGTCCTGCAAGGACACGTTGGTCCCCTCGCCGGGGAAAATCGCCCATGTGGCGGCGGGGACGGTGTACTCCTCAAAATCCCCGGCGCTCTGACTGCTGGCCACGGCGATATAGTACCGCCAGTCCTCCCCGTCGCCGCAGGCGCTGACCCCCAGCAGTCCCGCAGGCTGTCCGTCCATCATCCCCGCCAGACGGGGGATGGTGCCGTCGGAGGCGGCCCTGCCCCACAGCTGCGGCACGACAGCAAAATTCTTCTCCAGCTCCTTGTCCAGCGCCGCGGAGACGCCCACGATCCGGAACGCCTCCCGCTTTTCAATGCGGTATTCCATTTCCTCTGCTCCTTTTACTATGAAAGTAAAGCGCAGGGGAGGAAAGGACTTGACCGCCGCACCCTCCTCCCGGACCGCCGATGGCGCGATGCCGTGGATGGCCTGGAAAGCCCGGTTGAAGGCGGTGGGGGACTGGTATCCGTATTTGAGCCCCACGTCGATGACCTTCTCCCCGGCCTGCAAATCCACTGCGGCCCGGGACATTCTCCGCCGCCGGATGTACTCCGACAGCGGCACGCCCGCCATAAAGGCGAACATCCGCTGGTAGTGGTACACCGAGCAGCAGGCCAGCCTCGCCAGCTCGTCATAGCTGATCTCCTCCGCCAGGTGCGCCTCCATATACGCGATAGACCGGTTCAGTCCGTCAACCCATTCCATGGCGTGCTCCTCCTTGCGCTTTCTTTTCCCAGGATAGCAGAAAATTTCCGGCCCGTCCTCTCTTTTCCTGCACGGAAGAGAGAGGACGGGCCGCGCTGCGCTATGCTTCGCTCCCGAAGAACTTGTCATGGACCGCCCGGACGGCGGCCACGGCGTCCTCCTCGTCGATGAGCACGGAGACCCGGATCTCGCTGGTGTTGATCATCTGGATGTTGATGTTGGCGTCATAGAGGGCCTCGAACATCTTGGCGGCCACGCCGGGGGTGGTCATCATGCCCGCGCCCACGATGGACACCTTGGCGATCTTGTCCTCCACGGTGAGGTGGTCGAAGCCCAGCGCGCCCTTCTGCGCCTCCAGCACCCGCATGGCCTCTTCCACGTCGGCCCGGGGCAGGGTGAAGCTGATGTCCTTGCTCTCGCCGCGCCCGATGGACTGGATGATGGCGTCCACATTGATGTTGGCCTTGCCCAGCAGGGAGAACACCCGGAAGGCCACCCCGGGGTTGTGGTCCAGGCCCACGACCGCGATCCGCGCAATGCTGGTATCCTTCGCCACACCGGCGATGTTTGTCTTTTCCATGTTGACGACCTCCTTGACTTTCGTGCCGGGTTTCCGCTCCAGGCTGGACACGACTTCCATATTCACACGATATTTTTTAGCTAATTCCACGCTGCGGTTGTGGAGCACCTGGGCCCCCTGGCTGGCCAGCTCCAGCATCTCGTCGTAGGTGATCTCCTCCAGCTTCACCGCGCCGGAGGCCACCCGGGGATCGGTGGTGTATACCCCGTCCACGTCGGTGTAGATCTGGCACAGATCCGCCCGGAAGGCGGCGGCCAGGGCCACGGCGCTGGTGTCGGACCCGCCCCGGCCCAGGGTGGTCACGTCGCCGAAGCGGTTCACCCCCTGGAATCCGGCCACCAGGACGATTTTATTCTTGTCCAGCTCCCGTTGGATGCGCTCGGGGTCGATCTGCTGGATCCGGGCGTCGGAGTAGGTACTGGTGGTGCGGATGCCCACCTGCCAGGCCGCCAGGCTCACCACGGGCAGGCCCATCCCCTCCAGCGCCATGGCGCACAGCGCGATGGAGATCTGCTCTCCGGTGCTCAGGAGCATATCCATTTCCCGCTTGGACGCCCTGGGGTTGATCTCACGGGCCTTTTCGATCAGGTCGTCGGTGGTGTCGCCCTGGGCGGACAGGACCACCAGGACCTGGTTTCCGGCTCTATAAGTATCGGCGATGATGTCCGCCACGTTCCGGATGCGCTGGGCGTCCCGGACGGAGCTGCCGCCGAATTTCTGTACGATTAAACTCATAAGGATACTTCCTCTCTTTGCAAATTGGGTGGCACTCTATTATACTGCCCCGCGGACGAAAAGGTTATTGCAGCACGGGCAGCAGCGCCGCCGCGCCCAGCTTTTCCGCCAGGGCCTTGGCCTCCTTCGCGCTCATCGACCCGGTCAGGAACGCGCCGTCGGATTCGGACAGGACCTTGCACCCGATCGCAGTGAGAGCAGAGCCGCCCCGCAGATACCAGGGCATGGACAGCTCGTCCAGGCCGGCGAGTTCCGCGCTCTCGCTCCAGCCCAGGTCCCGGCGCTTCGAGCGGTGCTGCAATGCGTCGATGATGTCCCCCATGACGGCGGAGGCGGTGGGCAGGTCCCCGGCGCCCCGGCCGTAGAACATCACGTCGCCCACGGCGTTGCCCCGGATCATGATGGCGTTGAACACGTCGTCCACCCCGGCCACGGGGCAGCTCTCCGGCACCAGATGGGGGGCCACATAGGCCGCCTGCCGCCCGTCGGCCAGCTTCAGCGCCCGGCCCAGCAGCTTCACCCGGTATCCGGCGGCGCTGGCGATGGCCACGTCCTTCAGGTCCAGGCCGCTGATGCCCTGGGTGGTGATCTTCTCCGGCAGGACCTCCTTGCCCCAGGCCAGATCGGAGAGGATGCAGATCTTCCGTCCCGCGTCCAGGCCCTCCACGTCGGCGGCGGGGTTCTGCTCGGCGTAGCCTTTGGCCTGGGCCTCCTTGAGGGCCTCGTCGAAGGGGATGCCCCCCTTGACCATCCGGGTGAGAATATAGTTGGTGGTCCCGTTGAGGATGCCCACGATCTCCTCGATCCGGTTCCCCGCCAGGCACTGGAACAGGGGACGCAGCACGGGGATACCGCCGCCCACGCTGGCCTCGAAGAGGTAGTTGACGTTCTTCTCCCTGGCGATGGCCAGCAGCTCCTTCCCGTGGGCGGCTACCAGCTCCTTGTTGGAGGTGACCACGTGCTTGCCCGCCATGAGGGCCCGCCGGGTGAACTCCAGGGCCACCTTGGCCCCCCCGATGGACTCCACCACCACGTCCAGCGCGGGGTCATTCTCCAGCACGGCGAAGTCCTTCACGGCTACGTCGGCATACGGAGTGGCGGATAAGTCCCGCACGTCCAGAATATATTTAAGAGAGAGGGGTTCCCCCAGCTTCTCCGCGATGGGATCAGCGTTCATGCGGAGCACTTCCGCCACACCGCTGCCCACCGTACCAAAACCCATGATTGCAAAACTAGCCATTTTTCTTCTCCTCCTATTTCATGTTATCCCGCCAGGATCTCGAACCGGATGACGCCCTCCAGACCGGCGGCCCGGGCGATCAATTCCTCCAGGCTGATCTCCATGTCGCTGGTCTCTGCGGAGATCGTCACGGCGGCGCACCCGTTGGTGGGAATCGATTGGTTAATGGTAAGAATATTCGCACCGCTCCCGGCAAAAATAGAGAGTACATTGCTCAGAACGCCGGGATTGTCCTTCAGCATGGCGTAAAACGTGATAATATGCCCCGTCTTCATGTCGTTGAAGGGCTGTACGGAGTCCTTGTATTTGTAAAATGCGCTGCGGCTGATGCCGACCAGCCGCGTGGCCTCCCCCACGGTGTCCGCCTCGCCGGTCTGCATCATCCGCTTGGCCTCCGCCACCTTGACGAAAATTTCAGGCAGCGCCGAGGCGGCAACAATATAATATTTGGTCTGCATCCCCATGGTGTATCCCCCTTGTGGTCATACGTCCTCGAATGATGCTAGTGTAACACGGCCCCGCCCCTTTTACAACCCAAAATCTGAGGGAATATTCCACAATCTTTCCTGCCGGGCAGGAGGAAAAGAGGTACAGATTGTCTATATGTCGCAACTAAGTGTCTTTTTACAAAAGACAATCACCTCTCTGCTCTGGATTGGCGGAGCGGTGGTTTTCTTCAAGTGGCTGCTGGCGCCGCTGCTGCCCTTCCTGCTGGCGCTGGCCCTGAGCTCCATGCTGGAACCGGCGGTACAGCGGCTGCGGCGGAGGATGAAGGTCAAGCGGTCCTTTGCGGCCGGACTGGTGACGACGGCGCTGCTGCTGGTGGCGGGCGGCGGCGTGGCCGTTTTGCTGGCACAGCTGACCATGGAGCTGCGCCAGTGGTCCCAGCGGCTGCCCGAGCTGGTGGAGGGCTTCCCGGCGGTCTGGAACCGGATGCTGGACCGGATCGAGCTCTGGTACGTCGCCAGCCCGGCGTTTCTTCGCTCGGCTCTGGACCTTCTGGCCGGGCAGCTGATGGAGGAGGGCCCGGGACTGGCGGGAGCGGCGGGGGCGTGGCTGATGGGCGCGGCGTCGTCGCTGCTCTCGGCCCTGCCGGATGTGGGGCTATTCCTGGTGACCACGGTGCTGGCGGTGTACTTTACCAGTCTGCGCTATCCGGACATCCTGGCCTTTCTGAAGCGGCAGCTCCCGGAGGCGTGGCAGGCGAAGTGCCGGAATGCGGCCCAGTGTTTCCGCTCCACCATCCTCAAGTGGATGCGGGCGGAGCTGCTGCTGATTCTGGCCACTTTTGCCATTCTGCTGGGGGGATTTTTGTGGATGCGGCTGGACTATGCCCTCCTGGCGGCGGTGTTTATTGCGCTGGTGGACGCGCTGCCGGTGTTGGGGACGGGGACGGTGCTCTGCCCCTGGGCGCTGGGGTGCTTCCTGACGGGGAGCGCGGAGCGGGGGCTGGCCCTGCTGGCCCTGTACGCCGTGGGACTGATCGTGCACAGCCTGTTGGAGCCCCGCCTGCTGGCGGGACAGGCGGACTTGCCGCCCATCACCGCCCTGCTGGCCATGTATCTGGGATTTCAATTCCTGGGCGTGGGCGGGATGGTCCTGCTGCCCATCGTCCTGCTGCTGCTCAAGCAGTTCCAGGACGCCGGGGTGATCCACCTGTGGAAATGAGAGATCTGAATTTTTGGAAAAATTATTCCGGAAAGGTTGCACAACCCCATACAACTTTTCCCCCTTTTGTGTGAAACTTATAGCAATATTCAAAATTGCTGACAACACCCACTGTAGGGGCGCACAGTGTGCGCCCGTTTTTACCGGAAGCTGCGTGGTATTGTGTGGGCGCACAATGTGCGCCCCTACAGGTTGTTACGAATTTTGAAGGTTGCTATAGAAGGAACACAAAAGGGGGATTCTTTTTATGACTATTATTGCTAATCAGATTCAGAAATTCATCACCCACCTGGAGAGCGAGGGACGAAGCACTGGAACCGTTGAAAAGTATCAGCGGGATGTCCGCGCGTTTGCCGCCTGGCTGGGTGACCTGGAGTTGGAGGAGGCGTCCGGCTGGCGGGAGTATTTGCTGGAACGGGGGTATGCACCGGTGACAGTCAATTCTATGCTCTCGGCGGTCAACCGGTTTCTCAGGTTCCTGGGGCGGGAGGACCGCAAAATCAAGTTCCTCCGCGTCCAGCGGAAGGCGTTCCGGGAGGAGAGCCGGGAGTTGACGAAGGCGGAGTATCAGCGGCTCTTGGACGCCGCCCGGGAGACGGGCCAGGAGCGGTTGGAACTTTTGATGGAGACCATCTGCGCCACTGGAATCCGGGTTTCAGAAGTCCGCTATATTACGGTAGAAGCTGCGAACCGGACGGAGACGGACATCCGTCTCAAGGGCAAAATCCGTTCCATCCTAATCCCCAACAAACTCCGCCGAAAGCTGCTCAAGTACGCCAAGAAAAACAAAATCGCCTCCGGAGAGATTTTTCTCACCGGAAGCGGAAAACGGATGTCTCGCGGTCAGATTTGGCGCGAGATGAAAGCCATCTGCAAAAAGGCAGGGGTGGAGGAAAGCAAAGTCTTCCCCCATAACCTTCGCCACCTGTTTGCTACAACCTTCTATAAAGTCTGCAAGGACATCGTGAAGCTGGCGGACGTTTTGGGGCACTCCTCCATCAACACCACCCGGATTTATCTGATGACCTCCGGTGCCGAACATGCGCGGCAACTGGAAAAGTTGGGGCTGGTCACGTGACTTTCGTCATGTTGACAAAATTTTTATTTTGTCGCATTTCTACATAGTTAGCTTTCCCTCATTATAGCATAGATTTCCAAAAAAGAAAGACGGTTTTCCCAAAATCAGCGGTTTAACGAAAAAAGGACATGAAAATCCAAGGACTGTGAAAAAGCATTTTGCGCAGTCCTTACTTTTCATGCCCTTTTTTGCTTTTCTTTGGGGCTTAGTTGCCTAAAAGCGTGCAACCAAAGGACAAAATAAAAATTTTGTCAACAAGTGTATACTCCTGTTTCCGCCACACCCTCGGGGCGGGTCAGGTGGTGTATATGTCCAAACGGAGTTCGACTATAAAATGTTGGAAGGAGGATGCACCCCAAAATCAATCACCTACGCAAATCCCCTCGGCAAACCATTGGAAACAGTGGGACGCAAAGCCAGGTGCGTCGGGGAAACCCACGCTCGACCGGTTGCATGGCAAATTGCGGGAAACCGCAAGACGCAAAACCAGAGGCTGTGGGGCCCCTCGGGCTCTATGCTCGTTCGGTTACCGGACTCCCTTTGCGTCCGAATAATGCAAAGAAAGGATACAAACTATGAAAAAACGCATTTTTTCTCGGGTTTTAGCCCTCGTGATGGCGCTGTCGCTGCTGTCTGCAACGGCGCTCGCAGATGTCTCGTTTGACCAAATGCAGAGTGTTATTGATGGCACAGATGCTGGCACCCAAATCGAAAACACCGATAACTATGGCCATTTCTGGCAAGGGACCGAAGGAGAGGGTTTCTGGGGCGTTGAATCTTCTAAAGGGGACAATAGTCTCGACATCACCCTCAACACGGATGTTACCCACACAGAGAGTGACGAGAATAGCACCATTACTGTTGGTGAGGATCAGAACGTCAACCTTGATCTGAATGACAACAACATCACCGGCGACGGTGAGCACGATGTCATCGACGTTAAGGGCAATCTGACCATCACAGGCGCGGATAGCGACACTCCCGAGGATGGCACCCACAACACCATCAGCGGCGGTGCAACCGGCATTGATGTCGGGAGCGGCGGCAGTCTGGCCCTGGACGGTGTGACGATCACCGGAAACGAGGTTGGTGTGGCCCTTGCGCCCGAATCTTTCGTGACCTTTATTGGTAACATGAATGTGGTCAACAGCAACACCAAGGAGAACATTTCCGGGACTGGCAAGGTGACGTTCAAGCTGGATAACAAGGAGTACAAGGTGGATGCCAAGACGGCGGAGACTTTGCTGGCGGATAAGGACAGCGTTGCCGCACATGGAAATAATTGGATTTTGGCTAAGAACAGTGAAGGAACCTATTCCGTTGTCTACACCGGGAGCGGAGAGCTGACATCAGCGAACGTTAAGAATGTTTTGAATGAGGCGAAGGGCGGCGAAAACCACAGCGTTACAGAGTTTGTCGTCTCTGAGAATGTTACCAGCATTGGTAATTTCGCTTTCGATGGCTGTGAAAACCTTACGAGCATTGTTTTTCCCGAAAATTCCCAGTGTACCACGTTTAATGAACGTTCTTTCAGAGGCTGCTCTCATTTGACCTCTATCGACATTCCCAAGACTGTAACCGCTATTGGGTATCAGGCATTTATGGGATGTAAACAGCTTACCAATAATCTTAATTTACCCGAGGGTTTAACAACTCTTGGAGCAGAGGCATTTAGTGGCTGTACAGAGCTGAAAGGCGATGTCATCATTCCTGCTGGTGTAAAAGCAATTAACTATAACACATTCAAAGGCTGTAAGGGCCTTGGGAGCATTTCCTTCCATAAAGATTCCCAATGTACCAGTATTGGTAGCGATGCTTTCTGGGAGTGTACTGGCCTGAAAGGTGAGATCGTAATTCCCGCCAGTGTTAAAACCATCGGCCAGCGTGCATTCAACAACTGCGAAAACGTAACATCCATCAAATTTGCTGACGGTAGCCAGCTTAAAACCATTGATGTAACCGCTTTTGCGCGGTGCTGGAATCTGCATAGCATGATTTTGCCAGAGGGCTTGGAAAAGGTTGGTATATATGGCACCCTCAGCACTTTGACTTCGGTTGTATTTCCTTCTACCCTTAAAAACGTGGGAAGTGACGCATTTTTGGCAGGCAAAATCAAGAGCGCCATTCTGTATGCCACTGAAGACATGACAGAGGAAAACATCAAAACATCTGTAGAGGCTATTCAGACTTCGCTAAAGGAAATTGCCAACGTGTATGTTGTCAATAGTAATGAGAACCTGTCCTTCTACCGCGGCAACGTCATTGCTGACTTCGGCCACTACAGCGCGGACAATGATGTCAACCGTAACGACGGCAGTGTCGCTCTGACCAACGTCAGCGGCACAATCAACGCCGGTGAGCAGACAATCACCCTTCCCAATGCTGCGGGGATTACTGCATCTATCGGCACCGATGGCAACATTACCGTCAACGTTCCCGGCGCCATCACCGTAGGCGAGGAAGTGTATCCCTATGGCGCACGCATTGACATCCTTCCCGATGGCGAGATTGAAGTTACTGCTAATCCCGAGCCGCCAGTCGAGGAAGAGCCTGCTGGCATTGTCATCACCCCCGACTTCTCCTTTGATGCAGCAGGCACCGACAGCGGCACCACCATTGAGGACGAGGCCGTGCCTCTGGCCGGTCTGGTGACCCTGGCCCAGCTGCTGGACGCTCTGCACGAGCATGAGGGCATTGAGGACGTGGAGCTCCCCGAGGACTTCCAGTGGGCTGACCACGAGTACGCCCAGGCCATCTATTGGGGTCTGGAGGAAGCTCTGGTAGTTGATACCGAGGATGATCCCCTTGACCCCGACGAAATCATCACCGTGGCGATTCTCCGCGAGGTCATGACCAACTATGCCGCGTACCTTGATACCACCTTTGATGTGGTCATCGAGGGCGAGGACGACATGATCGTCATGAACTGTGACGAGATTCTGGCCGAGTTCTATGCTTCCCTGGAGGACAAGGCCGCGTAAACCACCCTGACCCGAGAAAAAGCAAGCAACCCAAGGCCCCCGGCGCATACGCGCCGGGGGCCAAAACTTTTCTAAAA
>CAJUPS010000061.1 GCA_910588045.1 uncultured Oscillospiraceae bacterium
TCCCACTGGTCCACGTAGACGGAGTGGATGTTGTCCAGGCTCTCGTCCCGGCGGATGGCGTTCATGTCGGTGTACAGGCCGTTGCCGGGGTAGAAGCCGTACCGCTTGAGGGCCAGGCGCTTCCACTTGGCCAGGGAGTGGACCACCTCGCCCTGGGCGCCGCCGATGGCGGGGATGTCGAAGCCCACGGGGCGCTCCACGCCGTTGAGGTTGTCATTGAGGCCGGAGTTCCGGTCCACGAACAGGGGCGCGGACACCCGGCGGAGATTCAGCGCGAATTTCAGGTTCTCCTGAAAGCTGCTCTTGACGAACTCAATGGCCCTCTGCATGTCGTAGCCGTAGAGCGGGGAGCGATAGCCCTGGGGAATGATGCAGGTATTCATACGATTTCCTCCTGAATTGGAAAAATTCTTGGCGCTCCTATCATACACCATGTCCGCGGAAAATGCACGATAAATTTGCGAGGGATTTGGGAATTTGATAGAATACGGGGAAGCGGAACCCGTTTTCTACCCGGTTTCCGCTTCCCCGTATCAAAAAAGGGAGCAGCTGCAACGGGGTCCCACGCCCCGATTGCGGTCAGAGAGGCATCGATCCCGCCAGCAGCGCCGACAGCGCCGCTTGCACCGCCTTTCCCACCCAGTGCCAGCGGAAGGACAGCCCCTGGGGGATGGTGATGGACATCGCCTGGCAGTGAACGGACAGTCCGCCCCAGCCCACGATGGCGGCGGCAGCGATCCGCCCGGCGCGGTCCGGCGTGAGGGCCGCGACGCCGCCGACCATCTCCAGCGCCCCCAGAACCGGCAGCGGCAGGGGAACCGGCGGCAGGACGGAGAGCACGCGGAACAGGACCACGAAGGCGCAGATATGCAGGGTCGAAGTCAGCGCACCGAACACGGAGGAGGTCAGCGCCTGCGGGAAGCGGAGGACCTTGGCCGGAGGGGCGCCCCCGGCCAGGGCGAGCCCCCGGTCCCGGACAAGGCGGCAGAGCACCACGCCCGTCAGCAGGGCCGCCAGGACGTGGATGAGATAGAGCCGGACGCCCAGGCGCGCGTCCCCCAATATGCCCGCACCCACGTAGCTGAGCAGGAAGGCCGGGCCGCAGTTGTCACAGAACCCCAGCAGCAGCTCCGCCTCCCGGCGGGTCACCCGGCCCTGCGCATAGAGGGATGCCGCGGCCTGCGCCCCGCTGGGGTATCCCCCCAGCAGTCCCACCAGCAGCGGCAGGGCGCACGCCCCCCGCATTCGGAACAGGGGGCGCATGACCGGGGCGCAGATCCTTCCCAGGGCCTCTGCCACCCCCAGCTCCAGCAGCAGGGAGATCCCTACAAAAAAGGGGAAGAGGGACGGAATTACCGTCCGGCCGCACAGGGCCAGTCCGTCCCGGACCGCTCCCGCAGCCTCCTGGGGCCGGAGGAGCAGGAGGACCAGCGCGGCAAGGACCGCAGCGGCGGGCAGCCATTTCTTCATATACATCACCGATAGAGGATATGAGCGGCCCGGACAGGTTATGACATGTCCCCTGCACAATATCGCTGCCGCACTCCGTGCAAAAGAGGATCCCAAAGACAATACCCGCTTGAAAAAAATCCCAAAATGCGCTATGATAAAGGAAAGACTGCCGGGGGCAGCAGAAGGAGCGACCAGCACGGAGTGAAAGGGAGGTAACAGACATGAACAGAATCGTGACCATCAGCCGGGAGTTTGGCAGCGGCGGCCGGGAGTTCGGCCGACGGCTGTCGGAGAACCTGGGGTTTGCCTATTACGACCAGGAGATCGTCCAGGAGATCGCCAAGCGCACGGAGCTGTCGGAGAAGTACGTCAAGCAGGTGATGACCCACCGGCCCATCTCCTCTTTCCCCATTCACGTCGGCCGGAGCTTCCGGATGATGGCCGACCCCAATCTGGACCAGAGCCAGACCATCTTCCGGGAGCAGTGCACCATCCTCAGGGAGATCGCCGCCAAGTCCGACTGCGTTATCGTGGGCCGCTGCGCGGACTACATCCTCCAGGACGAGGAGCCCTTCCGGATTTTTGTCTACGCCGACATGCCCAGCAAGGTAAAGCGCTGCCGGGAGAAGAACTACGAGAAGGAGGAGCTCACCGACCGGGAGCTGGAGCGCCGCATCGCCGCCGTCAACCGCCGCCGGGCGGAGTATTACGAGTATTACACCGGCCAGAAGTGGGGCGACCGCATCCACTACGACCTGTGCATCAACACCACCCAGGGCACCGTCAAGGGGATCGCCGCCGCCGTGGCCCGCCTGTTCCCCCCGAAGGATTGACGCATAAAGCACCCCCCTGCCCGCAGCCGGGCAGGGGGATTTTTGTGCAGCCCGAAAAATCAGGCCGTACAATTCCAATTCCTGTATTGACGAATGAAACAGGATTCTGTATAATAAAAGCCGTGAGACACAGGAGCAAAAGGCAGGGCGCGGAGGACTCCTACCTCCCCCGCGCCCCTATGCAGGAGACGCACCTCCCACACAGCAGGATATTACTGCGCCCAGACCCCATTATACCGATTTTTCCCGGAATAATCAATGGGCAAAATCGAGTGGGGCGTGTGCGTAGCTTCTTTGCGGTGCCGGGGAGAACCCCCTGCGCCGCTTTTGTTGTCTCCCGGCGGAAGCCCTGGAGGGGGCGCGGCGACTCTCTCCGGGGCGGACGCTGTGAGATTACGTTAGTATAAAGGAGAAAGGACAAAATGGAAAGCAAAGTTTTCAGAAGAAATCGCATGGTTTCGGTACTGTTGGCGCTGTGTATGGTGCTGACGCTGCTGCCGGGGACGGCGCGGGCGGAGGAAGAGCAGGACAGTCCTCCGGTAATTTCGTTTGAACAAAATGCTGGTACCAACAGACTCGAAGAAAGTACAACGACACCGGGTATTATCGGCACGGCGGAGTTTGACCCCTTCAACGGTCAAATACTGATGGCCCTTAATCCAACCTTCAAGGTATATGACACCAAAACAGGTGGCGAGGAAAACAACACGATTACCTGCACTATTACCAACGAGGGAACGGATGAGGAGACAGGTAACGACATTGCAATAAGAATCCTGTTCACCTTTACCGAAAAACCGGCTCCCGGTGCCCACAAATACTACATTTCTACCGTTGTGGGGGGTAAAGAGAGTGCCGAACGTGCGGAGGTCGAGGTTTATGTTGACGGTTCAGACCCGGATACGTCTGCCGAACCTACCATCACCGCAACCGGGACGCAGGATGGCACTATCATTGTTACGCTGAAGGATGGAACCTTTGATGCAACCGAGGCTGTAAAACCAAACAACTGGGGAGTTGTTTCAACGGTCGCAATCGCAAATATAAGCTATGCTGTAACCGAGGTAAAACTAAATAGCGACAGAACAGAGGCAACCCTAAAGCTGGCTAAATCTGTACCGGAAGAGAAAGTATATGTCAGTGTTACAGTTTCGGCTCTTGAAGGCGTTGATAGCGTGGAGGGCGAAGATAATGGCGGCATAGGCTGCACAGCAACCATTTCCTCCGGCGGCAGCGAGACCACCACCCCGACAATCACTGCCACCGCTACACGGAGCAATGGTATTGTAACGGCTATTGTTACAGTCACTGGCGCTACCTTTGATCCAACAGGAGGCGTAAATAAGGAGAACTGGGGTATTGCCCTCACTCGTGTGATTGAATTGACCAGTGTCGAGCTGAACGCTGACAGGACGCAGGCAACGCTTGTATTCCCCTTGGAGGATGCAATATCAAGTGTAATAATTAGTGCCAAAAGTACAGCCTTTACCGATTATGTCAGTCAGGATGTGTACGGCATTCGCTGCGAAGTCGATATTACGGATTCCTCCACCGGCACCGACACTCCCAACACCCCCGACATCCCCCCGGTGATCGACATCCCCTTCACCCCCAGCACCCCCTCCACCGGCGGTACTTCCATCGGTAGCACCCCCAGCACCGACACCACCACTGACACCACCCCGGACGGCAGCAGCACCACCACAAAGACCGACGCCGCCACCGGCACCGTGACCGAGACCACCAAGGAGGCCGACGGCTCCGAGACCGTGGTGGAGACCAAGACCGACGGCACCGTCACCACCACCGCCATCGACGCGGAGGGCAACAAGACCGCCACCACCGCCAACCCCGACGGCTCCGCCGTCACCACCATTACCAACAAGGACGGCGGCGCCTCCACCACCACCGTCAGCGCCACCGGACAGGTGACCGCCGCCGTGACCGCCCCCGCCGCCGCTGTGGCGGAGGCCCAGACCAGCGGCCAGGCCGTCCCCCTGCCCATGCCCGAGGTGCCCCTGACCGCCGACGCCTCCGCCGCGCCCATCGTCACCGTCACCACTGGCAGCGACCAGCCGGTGAAGGTGGAGATCCCCGTGGAGAAGACCACCCCCGGCACCGTGGCCGTCATCGTGAAGGCGGACGGCACCGAGGAGGTCGTCAAGACCTCCCTGGCCACGGATACCGGCGTGACCCTGGCCGTGCCCGACGGCGCCACGGTGAAGATCGTGGACAACAGCAAATCCTTCGCGGACGCCGCCTCCCACTGGGCGGGCGACGCCATCACCTTCGCCACCGCCCATGAGCTCTTCAACGGCACCGGCGCGGACAGCTTCACCCCCAACGGGACCATGACCCGGGGCATGATGGTGACCGTCCTGGCCCGCTATGACGGCGTGGACACCTCCGCCGGGGCCACCTGGTACGAGAAGGGCGTGGAGTGGGCCGCGGAGAACAATATCTCCAGCGGCGCGGACCTGGACGCGCCCGTCAGCCGCGAGCAGCTGGCCGCCATGCTCTACCGCTACGCCGCCGCCAGCGGCTTGGACACCGCCGCTGGCAGCGAGCTGACCGGCTTTGCCGACGCCGGGGACGTCAGCGGCTACGCCGCCGAGGCAATGGCGTGGGCCGTAGGCGCGGGCCTGATCGACGGCACGGACAAGGGCGAACTGAACCCCTCCGGCAGCGCCACCCGCGCAGAGGTAGCCACGATTCTGATGCGCTTCTGCGAAAATGTCATGAAATAATCCACCCACTTTCTCAAGAGAGGCGGCCGGAAGTTTCCGGCCGCCTCTGCGTGTCAAAAAAGTGGCTACGCCACTTTTTTGAAAAAGGGGGACCGGGCCGAGTTCGGCCCGCAAAGTGCTTTTTCCGTGGGCCACGCTTTGCGTGGCTTAGCGCTAAAAGCGCCGCCACGCGGCGCTTCACGGACGTACACGCCGCCGATGCAGTCGAAGAACAGTATCATACACCAAACAGCAGCCGCACCGCGAAGGCGGAGGCCATAAACCCCGTCAGGTCGGCGATCAGCGCGGCGGGAATGGCATACCGGGTCCTCCGGATCCCGGCGGAGCCGAAGTAGACGGCCACGGTGTAGAAGGTGGTCTCCGTGCTCCCCAGCATCACCGCCGCCACCCTTCCCACATAGGAGTCCGGCCCATGGGCGGCCATGAGCTCGCTGCCGATGGCCAGGGCCCCGCTGCCGCTGACGGGCCGGATGAACAGCAGCGCCGCCGTCTCCGGCGGGATCCCCAGGCGCACCAGCACCGGTTCCAGAAGCCCTCCCAGCACGTTCATGAGCCCCGAGGCCCGCAGCATATACACCGCCGTCATCAGCCCCACCAGATTGGGCAGGATGCCCAGCAGGGTGTCCAGCCCCTCCTTGGCCCCCAGGGAGAGGGCGTCGTATACGTTCACCCTCTTCCACATCCCGAAGGCCGCCGTAAACGCCAGCAGCAGCGGCACCAGATAGGCGGAATAGTCCATTCTCCTCAGCCCTCCTTATGCTTTCCAGAACCGACCGAAGACCTTGGCCGCCGTCAGCCCCGCCGCCACCGACAGCACCGAGGCCAGCCAAACCGCCGGGAGGATGTCGAAGGCGCTCTGCGCCCCCAGCGCCGCCCGGACCCCCGCCACCGTGGTGGGCAGCAGCTGGATGGAGGCGGTGTTGAGCACCACCAGAGTACACAGCTCGTTGCTGGCCTTTCCCCCGCAGCCCTTCGCCATCCGGCGGGATGCCCGGATGCCCAGGGGCGTGGCGGCGTTGCCCAGCCCCAGCAGGTTGGCCGACACGTTCCCCGACAGCGCCGCCAGGGTGTCCGGGTCCTGACAGGCCCGGGGCAGCAGGCGGCTGAGTACGGGCCGGAACAGGCGGCTGAGGCCGTCCATCAGGCCGCTGGCCTTCATGATGGACATCACCCCGCTCCACAGGCACATGATCCCCGCCATGCTCAGGCACAGGTCCACCGCCGCCGCCGCGCCCTCCATCGCCGCGTTGCCCACCGCGCCGATGGTGCCGCTGAACAGTCCGTATCCCACCGAGGCCGCGATCATTCCCGTCCAAATCCAGGCCATTGCCATAAAAAAATCCTCCCCTTTCCCTCTATGTATAGTGGACAAAGGGGGAAAACATGCCTTGCGGGGCGCAAAAAACGGACAGCCGCCGGGAGGCGGCCGTCCGTCTTTTTCAACAGTAAGCATCCGATGCTTTTTTCCAGGCATATAGAAACAGGAGCAGGACTCCGCCTGAAAGCGCATAGGAGACTGCCCAGACCGGCTTGTCGCAAAACAGGACGTATCCGAAAGACATCAGCAGGCCGGTTGCTGCGAGAAATATGACCCTATGCGCTTTTTCTTTTGCAGAGAGCGCGGACAGCCGGAATAGATCCAGAAGGCCGATCCTCTGCCCGCGCGGGATTTTAAGCCCCTGCGCCAACGTAACTGCATAGAGTGCGACGAGTACAAGTGCCGCTTCGACCCAGAGTATGGGGATGAACAGCAGGCTGGCCTGATTGTCCACTCCTTCTATGCCCCTGTTCATTGCATCTGCCGAATATCCATAAAAGATTGCTCCGTTCAGCAGAGAGACGACAAACATGGAGAGCCAAAAAGCATGTTTTTTCATGGGAATTTCTCCTTTCCATATTCCAACCGGTCAATAGCCCGCCTGGATCAGGATATTCCCCTCCCGGTCCGTGCGGCGGAGTTCCATCCCGGCCTCCGTCATGCGGTCCATGGCCTCCTGGGTGGGGTGGCCGAACCGGTTCTGGCCCACGCTGATGATGCCCACCTCCGGCGTCACCGCCTCCAGCAGCTCCTCCGAGGTGGAGTATTTGCTGCCGTGGTGCCCCGCCAGCAGCACCTCGATGTCCGGCAGCTCGTAGACCGACACCAGCCGCTCCTCCGTGGCCGCGCTCATATCCCCGGTGGCCAGGATGTCGAAGTCCCCGGCGGAACAGAGGGCCGTCAGGCCCACCTCGTTGCCGCCGCCCTCCGTCAGGGGCGGATAGACCGTCAGCACCGCGTCCCCCAGGGCCGTTGACCAGGGGGCCTCTATGTACCGCACCCGCGTGCCGTACCGGGCGGCCAGGTCCAGCACCGTCCGCTGCAGATCCCCCTGCTCGCTGTCCATCAGCTGGGGCAGGAGGAGCTCGTCCGCCTCCACCCTCGCCAGCAGCCAGGGCAGGCCCCCGGCGTGGTCGTCGTGGTAGTGGGTCAGGACGATGCGGTCCAGCCGCCGCCAGCCGTACTCGTCCATGGTGATCGCCACGGCCTGCCCGGCGGTGCGGGGACTGTTGAGACTGCCGCAGTCCACCAGGGCCGTCATATCCCCCGCGTGCAGCAGCAGGGCCGCCCCCTGGCCCACGTCCACCGCCACCGCCGTGAGGCGGTCGTCCCGGACCTGCATCCGGGGCCCGGCCTTCACCGCCAGCAAACAGGCGAGGGACACCGCCAGCGCCGCGCCCCATTTCCACCGCCGTCCCCTCACCAGCAGGCACAGCCCCAGCAGGACGTAGGTCCCCACCAGCCACGCCGCCACGGCGGGCCGGGTGAAATACACGCTGTGCCCCGGGATCCCTGTCACCAGATGCGCCGCCCACAGCAGGTAACGGGCCAGCCACTCCGGAACCACGGCCAGTCCCGCCAGTGCGGGGCACACACCGGCCAGGACGGTCATCGCCAGTGCGCTGGCAAACAATATCGGGGCCATCCACAGCGCCATCAGGTTCGCCAGGGGCGAGGCCAGGGCCTCCGTCTTGAAGTATACCGCGCACAGCGGCACGGTGAACGCCATCACCGACAGGCTCACGGCCACCGCGCCCGCCCCGTACCGCCACAGCCTGCTCCTTGCCAGCCCCTTGGGCCGGAGGTGGTTCAGCGCGGCGGAAATCCCGGGCGAGAAAAGCAGAATGCCCGCCACGGAGCCAAAGGACAGCTGTAGGCTCACCGACGCCACGGCGAAGGGGTTGGCCAGCAGGATCACCAGCAGCGCCGCCGACAGGGCCGTGGGCGTGTCGCCCTCCCGGCCCACCATCGGGGCCAGCAGGAGAAAACCCATCATCACGCACGAGCGCACCACCGACGGCGTACACCCCACCATGACCATGTAGAACAGCAGCACCGGATACCCCAGGAAGGCCGTCAGCCGCTGCCTGCGGAACACCAGCACGCCCAGCAGGGCAATCAGAAACCCGCAGTGCAGCCCGGAGACGGCGGTGATGTGGACCAGGCCCGACTCGGTGAGGTCCGTGTACCCCTGGGGATCCAGTCCGTCCCGCTCCCCCGTGAGCAGCGCGGCGATGAGCCCCCGGGTCCGCTCGGAGTACAGCCCGTCCACCTGCGTGCGCATCCAGTGGGACAGCCGCGCCGGGAGGTATCGCGCCGAAGCGGCGGGGCGAACGGCCGGCAGCTCCCCCGCCCCGTACAGGCGCAGGAAGACGCCCTTGGAGACATAGTAGCTGCTCTCCTCCCCGGCCAGGGTGGCCGCGCTGTAGCACGCGCACTGCGCCACGATCCGATCCCCCGGTCCCAGGTCCAGCAGTTCGCGGCCGCCATAGAACACTGCCCGGCCCCGAAGCCCTTCCATTTTGACCTCGCACCTTGCGCCGCCGGTGGCCTCCTCGGGGTAGTCTGTCAGCTCCAGCTCAAAAATGTGCTCGCTTCCGACCAGCGCCTCCGCCGGAGCCAGATACCGCGCGGCATAGCCGGAGAACCACAGGATCCCCGCGCAGCACCCCACGGCGGCGATCCGCGCCGCCCGCCCCTTCTCCCCATGCAGCAGCAACGCCAGCAGCCCCAGCGCCAGCGCCACCGGCGCCGCCCAGAGCCAAAGGCGCTCCGGCAGCAGGTATTGGCACAGCGCACACCCCGCCCCGAAGGGCAGGGCAAACCACATCAGCCTCCGCACGGCTATCGGATGGGCTCCCGCCGGTCCGTGCGGCCGAGGAGGTAGTCGGTGCTCGTGTGGTAGAGGTCGGCCAATTTGAGGAGGGCCCAGACGGGGATCTCCCGTATTCCTTTTTCGTACCTCCGATACACCTCCAGGTGCATATGGAGGTAGTCCGCAACATCCTTCTGCCGCAGATCACTGTCAACACGCAAATCTTCAATGCGCTGAAATACCATTGCAATCACCACAAAAATCCTACCGTCCGGCGGGGCGGCCGTGCCGATATACGGTCGTATGGTGGTATAAATCGTGCGGCCCACCCACTCCCGGCCATGGAAAACCCGGGAAAAGAGGGCGGAGGAAAGAAAACATAGGACTATACTCCTTGACAATATTGCGAAAATATACTATTGTTAAGATTGGGAAATTAACTTATTTTTCCAAAGGACAGAGAACATAGGCTGGTGAACGAAAAATGGTAAACCTGGTCATTCTATTGGAGTGCTTCGCGATATGTCTGACCTTTGTAGCACTGCTCCTCCTGATCAACGGGGATGGGGCCCGGGAGCAGAAGCTGCTTATTTTCATTATGTGCGGCTCGCTGGTGCAGAACGTGGGCTACCTGCTGGAGCTGACCGCCGCCACGGTAGAGGCAGCCGTAGCGGCCGTCACGGTGGAAAACGTGGGCTCTACCTTCGTCCCGCTGTGTTACTGCTGGTTTATCTACACCTACTGCTACGCCACTCCGCCCAAAAAGCTGCTGCAAGTCTTGGCCGGGATCAATTTCCTGTCGCTCCCGGTGGTCTTTTTCAACTGGAACGGCCTGTTCTACCGGGAGTTTGCGTGGCTGACCGCTCCCAACGGCTTCCAGTACGTCAGCATCACCTATGGTCCCCTGTATTCTTTTTTTACGGTTACCCGAATCGTCATCCCCTATGTCCTGTGCTTTATCACGCTAGTGCGGGCCATCCGCCAGCGCTCGGACCAACAGATCAACCGCCAGTACCAGACCATCCTGGCCATCTCCACGCTGCCCATCGTGGTGCTGGTGGCCTACGTCCTGAAGATTGCGGCGGTCTTTGACCTCACGCCCATGACCCTGGCCTTCGCCATGTCCATGGTGGTGATCGTGGTGTGGAGCCGCCGCAACTACGACTTCCGCTACCTGGCGGCGGAGAAGGTCCTCGAGAGCCTGGGGGACGGGGTGATCGCCCTGGACGACCACGACAGGCTCATCAGCTACAACCGGGCCGCCGCTCAGATTTTTACCAGCCTTCCCTCCCATAAGCTGGGGGAAAATATCCGGGTGGTGGAGGACTTCCGGGAGGAGATGCTCAACGAAAACATCCCCTGGAGCTTTTCCATCAGCGGGCAGCACTACGAGAGCCACAGCAAGCAGATCACCGACGAAAACGGCCGGAAACAGGGCTGCGTCATCCTGATTCTGGACATGACCGACATCAAGGCCTATATCAACGAGATCAAGCGGGTGCGGCAGCAGGCGGAGAAGGCCAACATCGCCAAGAGCGAGTTTCTGGCCAACATGTCCCACGAGATCCGCACCCCTATGAACGCCATCATCGGGCTCAACGACATCATCATGGAGGAGTGCTCCGATCCCCAGATCTACGCCCACTCCAAGGACGTGCAGTCCGCGGCCCGGAACCTGCTGGCCATCATCAACGACATTCTGGACCTGTCGAAGGTGGAGGCGGGCAAAATGGAGCTGGTGTACGTGGACTACCACCTGAAGACCGTGGTCGGCGAGGTGGTGGGCATGATGGATATGGCCGCCTCCAAGCGGGGCCTGCTCCTGAAATATGAGTGCGACGAGACCCTCCCCTGCGGCTACAACGGCGACGAGGGGCGCATCAAGCAGATCCTCATCAACATTCTCAACAACGCCATCAAGTTCACCAAGGAGGGCTATGTAAAGGTCTGCGTCACCGGCAAGCCCGGCCGCCGGGAGGACGAGGAGATGCTCTCCTTCCGGGTGGAGGACACCGGATGCGGCATCCGGGAGGAGGACCTGGAAAAGATTTTTGAGGATTTCCGGCAGGTGGACTCCAAGAAGAACCGGAGCGTGGAGGGCACAGGCCTGGGCCTGGCCATTGTCAAGCACCTGGTGGAGCTCATGGGGGGAACCATTGGCGTGGAGAGCGTCTACGGACAGGGAACGGTGGTCTCCATCGTGATCCCCCAGAAGATCGTCGACCGGCAGTCCATCGCGGAAGCGCCGGAGGTGTCCCAGGCAGACATGGAGCGGGTGGAGACCTTCACGGCCCCGGGGGTGAAGGTGCTCATCGTGGACGACAACGTGGTCAACCGCAAGGTGGCCCGCGGTCTGCTCAAGAGCTACGCCTTCGACCTCACCGAGGCCGAGAGCGGGCCGGAGGCCATCGACCTGGCAAGAGAAAATCGGTATGACATCATCTTCATGGATCATATGATGCCTGTGATGGACGGCATTGAGGCGGCGGAGATCATCCGCCGGGACTGCGGGGAGAACGGGGCCGCCCCGGCCATCATCGCCCTGACGGCCAACGCCATGGAGGGAATGCGGGAGCAGTTCCTCCGCCACGGTTTCCAGGATTTCATCGCGAAGCCCCTGGACCGGAGGGAGCTGGGGCAGCTGCTGGCCCGCTGGGTCCCGGAGGAGCGCCAGCAGGCCGCCGGAGACGGGCCGGTCGCCCACGCCGCCCTGGACCCCGCCTCCTTCCCCATCGAGGGGATCGACATCGAGGCCGCCTCCCGGTACAACGCCGGGGACGAGGCGGGCTTCGCCAATCTGCTGGAGCTGTACCACATCGACGGCCAGCGCAAGTCCAAGCTCCTCTACGAGCTGGCGCGCTCTGATATAGAGCGCTACTGCGTGGAGGTCCACGCGCTCAAGAGCGCCTCGGCCAACATCGGAGCGATGGACGTCTCCGACATGGCCCGCGCCCAGGAGAACGCCGCCTCCCGGGGGGACACGGAGTTCATCGAGCGGCAGCTGCCCACGCTGCTGGAGGCGTACGAGGCCCTACTGATGAACATCGGGCTGTTCCTGGACCGGCGTCACCAAAATGATCCCAGGGAGGAGAAACGCCCCTCCCTGTCCGCCCACGAGCTGACGGAGCAGGTACGGGCGGCCCTGGGGGAACTGGAGCATTTCCGCTCCCAGGAGTGCGCGGGCAGGGTGGAGGACATCCTGCACCATGCGCTGCCCCGGGACGTGGTGGATCGTCTCCGGGAAATTCAGGGGCAGCTGAAGCTGTACGAGGACGACAACGCGGAGGCTCTGCTGGGCCGGCTTTTGAGCCAACTTGAAAGGGAGGAAGGTGCAAATGATGAAACCGAAGAAGGAGACCAATAAAAAGCGGATCTTGGCGATAGATGACGCGGCAATCATCCTCAAGCGGATCTCGGACGCCCTGGAGGAGTTTTACGACGTGGTCACGGTGAATACCGGATCGCGGGCCCTGCGGTATCTGGAGACGGAAAAGCCGGACCTGATCCTGCTGGACATCCGCATGATGCCCAAGGACGGCTTCGAGACCCTGCAAGAGATCCGGAGCATGGAGGACCGGGCCGACATTCCGGTCATCATGCTCACCGGGGTGGAGGACAAGAATGCGGTCATAGAGGGGATCAAGCTGGGGATCTGCGACTACATCCTCAAGCCCTTCTTCCCCGACGACCTCCTCGAGCGGATCCAACGGGCTTTGGGCGCCGATGAAGAAAATCAGATACAGACAGAGGAGGAGTCCTGACGTATGAATACTGCCATCACGCAGGAGGAGCTTGCACAGATATTGGACCAGGCCCTGCAAGAGGTGACCGAGTGCACCGCCGGTGTGCGTCTGCACCAGGGGGACCAGCCGCCGGGGGAGGACCTGTGTACCGTCCACATCACATTTGACAAGGGCTTCAGTACCAGCCTCACCCTGTGCGCCGACAAGGCCCTGCTCGCCCGCATGGCCCGCAACTCCTTTCACGAGGACGCGGTAACGGCGGAGGACCTGGAGGAGTTCAGCAAGGAGTACCTCAATGTGCTCTGCGGCAAGGTGACGGGGGCCATGTTCCGGGCGACGAAGATCCCGGCCCACTTCGGGCAGCCCGTGTTCTATCACGGCCGCTATGAGCCCGAGGGGCAGGAGGTGCAGTTCATCCTCACCTATTCCGATGAACACCGGGAGGGCGCACAGCTGATCCACCACGTGCCCAGTGCGAACAGCCCGGACGAAAATACAGGAGGAGTCATATGAGCAGGCGAGTTATGGTCGTGGACGATTCCCGGCTGGTAAGGGTACAGCTGGAGGACGCCCTGAAAGGGACCGATTACGAGGTAACGGCATACTGCCGCAGCGGCGAGGAGGCCATCGAGCAGTACGCCGCGGCAGCGCCCGATCTGGTCACGATGGACATTATCATGCAGGGCATGGACGGCCTGGACGCCGCGGAGGCGATCCTCAAGGACCACCCGGATGCGCGGATCGTCATGGTCTCCTCTCTCGCCTATGACGACACCTTTGAGAGAGCCAAGGCCATCGGGGCCAGGGGGTTCGTGGATAAACCGTTCCACCGGGAGCAGCTGCTGAAGGTGTTTGGGGAGGCGCTGTCCTAGGGGAGTGCCGGTGTCATATGCACCGGGGATACTGTGTAGAAATATGACTTCGAGCGAAACGGTCTGGAGTATATTGCCATGCTCTGCGATTGCCGCCGTCTATGGCGGCGAGAAAAACCACTTTCATCCAATATTTTGGGAGGAGAGACAGATATGAGCGCAAAAAAGAGCCATGTGCCCCACGCGGGTGGGACCCGGCGGGGCTGGGGAATTACCGGGAAGCTGGTTTTCGCCATCGTGGTCAGTGTCATCATCGGGGTGGCCATCTTACTGAGCGTGGTCTACTTCCAGATGTCCCACACCCTGCTGGACCGGAGTGAGGACTTGCTCCAGGCCACCACGGACAAGACCCTCCAGGAGACCCGGGCGTGGATGAACCGCACCCTGGCCATGCTGGAGACCCAGCGGGATACCGTCCAATACGAGGACATGGACATCCCCGCTATGCAGGACTATATCAAGCACACCGTCGGCCAGAACGAGGCGTATCCCGCGGGACTGTATATCGCTCTCACCGACGGGTCGCTATACCACGCCTCCTTTGTGCCCGGCCCGGACTTTGATTCGACGACCAAGAGCTGGTATCAGGACGGGCTGCGCTCCGAGAGCTTCATTCTGGGCGACGTCTATTTCGACGAGGACAGCCAGTCCTACGTGGTGGGCGCCTCCGGCGTGCTCAAGGACGGGAACGGCGCTGTCCGGGGCGTGGCCGCCGCAGATGTGTACCTGGATTCCATCTCCAAAATCGTCAGCGGCGTCCAGATCGAGGATACCGGCGGCATCTTCCTGGTAGATACCCGGACGGACACCATCATCGGGCACCGTGACAGCATGATCACCGGGCAGAGCCTCAGCAAGATGAGCGACGGGCTGTACGCCTACGCCTCCGAGCAGATCCTCCAGGGCAAGACTGGCCTGACGGTCTATGAGGATACATATGTCCAGGTGGCGGAGGTCCCGGACAGCGACTGGACGGCGGTGGCCTTCGTCTCCCGGGCGGAGGTGCTCCGGGAGCTGAACAGTCTGACGGTCAGTATGCTGGTGGTCGCCCTGCTGGCGGTGCTGCTGCTGATCCTCCTGGTGGTCATCCAGGTCCGGCGGATCATCGGTCGGCCGGTCCGGGAGCTGAGCCTGGTGGCCTCCCGCATCGCCGGGGGCGAGCTGGAGCAGACCATCACCTATCGCTCCAAGGACGAGCTGGGCGTCCTGGCCGACGATTTCAACCAGGTCACGCTACGGCTCCGGCAGTACGTGATCTACATCAACGAAATCTCGGAAAAGCTGCGGGAAATCGCAGCGGGAAATCTGGCCTTTACCCTGCGCAACGAGTACACCGGGGAATTTGAGAAGATCAAGACCGCCCTGGATGAGATCTCCAGCTCCCTGAACGGCGCCATGGGGCAGCTGCACATCGCCTCCCGGGATGTGGCGGCCAACGCAGAGCAGGTGTCCAACGGGGCCATGGCCCTCTCCCAGGGCTCCACAGAGCAGGCCGCAGAGGTGGAGGCGCTGGTGAGCCACATCAATGCCGTATCCGAAAGCGTCCATAAGGTCGCCCAGGGCGCCCAGCGGGCCAGCGGCATCTCCCAGGAGGTCAAGAGCGGCCTGCTGGAGAGCAGCGAAAAGATGCAGAATATGACCCAGGTGATCCGGCGGGTCAGCGACAAGTCCTCCGAGATTCACCAGATCGTGAAAACCATCGAGGATATTGCCTTCCAGACCAACATCCTGGCGCTGAACGCCGCCGTGGAGGCCGCGCGGGCCGGTGCGGCAGGGAAGGGCTTTGCTGTGGTCGCGGATGAAGTCCGCGCCCTGGCCAGCAAGTCCTCCGAGGCGGCCCAGAGGACCACCGTGCTCCTCAACCAGACCGTGGAGTCCATGGACGAGGGCGTGCAGGCGGCCCAGGATACCACCGATTTCGTCCTGAAGGTGGTGGCCCACGCCGACGAGATGGGGAAACTGGTGGACGGCATCGCGGACTACACCAGGCAGCAGGACGAGAATACCGTCCAGATCACCCACGGCATCGAGCAGATCTCCACCGTGGTCCAGAGCAACGTCGCCACGGCGGAGGAGAGCGCCGCCGCCAGCGAGGAGCTGGCCAGTCAGGCCTCCGTGCTGCGAGAGCTGGTCTCCAAGTTCCGTCTGCGGGAGTGATGTTAAACAGGCTCTAGCTACTTTTACACCGCATGTTTCTTCTGAAAACGGCTCTATAGCCCGAGGAGCGCAGGACTTGCACGTCCCGCGCTCCTCTGCCATTCTTACTGCTCCTGTGCCGCCCGGAGAGCGGCGTCATACAGCTCGTTCCGGGCCAGCCCCGTGTCGGCGGACACCTGCCGGACGGCGTCCTTCATCCGCTCCCCCCGCGCCCGGCGCTCCAGCACCATGGCCACCCCCTGCTCCAGCGTAACGGCATGGTCCGCCACCCGCTTCGCCCCGGCAACCACCAGAACATACTCGCCCCGGGGCTCATTCTCCCGATACCAGTCCGCCGCCCGGACCAGGGTGGTGCGCATCACATCCTCGTGGAGCTTGGTCAGCTCCCGGCACAGGGTGACGCGCCGGTCGCCGAAGGCCAGCAGCAAATCGTCCAACGTGGTCCGCAGGCGGTGGGGCGCCTCATAGAAGAGCAGCGTCCGCTCCTCCCCCAGCAGGCCCTGAAGCCGCTCCCGCCGCTGGGCCCGGTTCACCGGCAGGAAGCCCTCGAACACGAACCGCCCCGTGGGCAGACCGCTGACCGCCAGCGCGGAGATCAGCGCACAGCACCCGGGGATCGCCTGGACCGCCACGCCGTTTTCTGCGCACAGCCGCACCAGGTCCTCTCCGGGGTCGCTGATGGCGGGCGTACCGGCGTCGGTAGCCAGGGCGCAGCTCTCCCCGGCCAGCAGCCGGGCCAGGATCGCCGGGCCCGCCGCCGCCTTGTTGTGCTCGTGGTAGCTGACCATGGGCTTTTTCAATTCCAGGTGGCTGAGGAGCTTCATGGTCACCCTGGTGTCCTCGGCGGCGACGAAGTCCACCGCAGCCAAGGTATCGGCAGCCCGCGGGCTCAGGTCCCCCAGGTTTCCGATGGGGGTGGCGATCAGATACAGTGTTCCGCTCATGGCGGCACCTCCCTGCGTTTTTGTACAGATCATACCATCTTTTCCGCCTGTTGGCAAGCCTATAGCCAAACCGCCCAGTCGCCGTAGTCGAAGGTCCCGCTGCCGTGGTGCAGCAGCCCCTTGGCTTTCAGCTCCCGGAAGGCATCCCGCATCCGCGCGATGATCTCCGGCCCAATGTCCAGGGTGTGGTGTCCGGGAAACACCCGCCTTGCCGGGAGCGCGGCAATCCTCTCCAGGGAATCCAGATACGCCTCCGGGTCCGTGGAGGGGTAGTAGGCGAAGAGCGTGTCCTTGTATACCAGGTCCCCCGTGAACAGATCCCCCGCCTCCCAGAAGCACATATGTCCCGGGGAATGACCGGGGGTGTGCAGAACCTGGAGCACCCGCCCGCCGAGGTCGATAACGTCCCCGTCCCGCAGGACCCTGGTCGGCGTCCCCTGGAACATGGTATAGCTGTCGAGGTCGAACCCCTCCGGCAGCTCACAGCGGTCGGCCACCATGCGCCGCACCGTCTCCGCCGACAGGGGAAAGCCGCCGCGCAGCCAGTCCAGCTCCGCCTCATGGGCGTAGAAGTCCGGGAAGTACCGATGCCCGCCCACGTGGTCCCAGTGGACGTGGGTGGCAACGGCGGCGACGGGCCGTCCCCCGGCCAGCCGGAGGACTTCCTCATAAATGTTGCGGATCCCCAGCCCTGTGTCGATCAGCAGGCTCCGCTCTGCGCCGTTGAGGAGATAGCAGTGTGTCTCCTCCCAGTGGCGGTACTCGCTGATGCAGTAAGTCTCCCCGTCGATGCGGTCGATAGTGAACCAGTTCTCCATAAAAATTCCTCCTCGCGCTCCAAATCGAGCACCGCCATTTTACCACATGTGTTCGATTTACGCAAGGGCGGATGTCCCGCCCTTGACAGGAGGTGGCCAGTATGGTATATTCGCTGCAAAAGGGATAAAAAGGAGGGGCCTGCCCATGCTTCCTGCATTTTTTACCCGCTCTCAGGGACTTCGCAAGCTGTATTGCGGTCTGTTCACCCCGCTGCTGGAGCGCTGGGGCATCACCCAGCTGGAGATGGATGTCCTGCTATTTCTGGCCAACAATCCGCCCTATGACACCGCCCGGGACATCGTGGAGAAGCGCCACCTGGCGAAGTCCCACGTCTCTGTGGGCGTAGAGGCCCTGGTGAACCGCGGCCTTCTGGAGCGGCAGAAGCGGGAGGGCAACCGGAAGACCATCCACCTGCGCCCGACGGACACGGCCGCGCCGCTGATTGCAGCGGGTCAGGCCGTGCAGCGGCAGTATGGAGACCTGCTTCTGGCCGGGTTCACCGAGGAGGAGCGCTCGGAGCTGTTCCGTATGCTGGAGAAGGTGGGGGAGAATGTGGAGACCGCCCTTGCCGGGAGTGGGGGAGACGGTTTTCCGGGGGAATCGCAGGGGAAACGGGGGATGTGATGGAGATCTACAATGTTGGAAACAGGGTCATGAATACCTATATCTACCACACGGCGGCTGGCTATGTCATGATTGATACAGGGTACGAGCACTGTCTCAGGTCGGTAGAAAAGCGTCTGCGCAAAAAGGGAATTGCCATGTCCGCCATCAAATATGTCTTCCTGACCCACGCACATGACGATCATGCAGGATTCCTGAACGAACTGCTGGCAAGCTATCCCGCAATAAAGGTGATTATCAGCCAACAAGCCATCCCCATCCTTTTGAAGGGTCAAAATTCCTTTGCCGGAGGGTGCAGCGGCTTATCCGCATTCCTTTTCTGCAAATGGATGGCCCTTGCAGGAAAAGGGAATCACTTATTTCCCGCCATTGAAAGGCTGTACCTGAATCGGCTGATTGCGATTTCTCCCCAGAACCAATCTGAACTGGAGGCAATTTTGCAGGGAAAAATACTGTTTACGCCAGGACATACCTCCGATTCCATTTCCCTGGAAATCGACAATATGATTTTCTGCGGGGACGCCGCGATGAACGGCGTCCCCAGCTTCCGCAGGATTACGATTTGGATCGAGGACAAAAACCTCTTTTATCAATCATGGGATGTTCTGATAGCTGAAAAAGCCGAACGCATTTATCCCGCCCACGGAAAGCCATTCCGCAGGGACGATTTAATAAAATACAAGCGCCATATTCCCAAGGCCAAATTATATGAATTGACCTGTCCCGGCTGACGTAGGGCTTCGTTTTTCACCCCCTTTACAGAACGCCCTTTTTATGGCATAATATAGTATTGGTCTGTAATTTGAAAAAGATGGAGAATGAACTATGCCTATCATCGAATACGACGTATACAAGCAAAAGCTGGGCGCCATCGGCCCCCGGCTGGAGAAGCTGGCGGCGGCGCTGGACCTGGAGGGGGCCCGCCGGGAGGTGGAGGAGCTGGAGGAGAAGACCGGCGACCCCAACTTCTGGAACGACGTGGCCGCCTCCCAGAAGGTCCTCCAGCGCACCAAGCAGCTGAAAAGCAAGCTGGAGAACCACGCCCGCCTGACCTCCCAGTGGGAGGATCTGACCACCCTGGTGGAGATGGCCATGGAGGAGGACGACGCCAGCCTCCTGCCGGAGGTGGAGGAGGGCTACGGCAAGCTGGAGTCCTCCCTGGAGGAGGCCAACCTGACCACCCTGCTCACCGGGGAGTACGACGCCAACAACGCCATCCTCACCCTCCACGCCGGGGCGGGGGGCACCGAGGCCCAGGACTGGTGCCAGATGCTCTTCCGCATGTACACCCGCTGGGGCGAGCGGCACAACTTCACCGTCAAGACCCTGGACTACGAGGAGGGCGACGAGGCGGGCATCAAGTCCGCCGCCATCTCCATCGAGGGGGAGAACGCCTACGGCTTCCTCCGCAGCGAGAACGGCGTCCACCGCCTGGTCCGCATTTCTCCCTTCGACGCCAACGCCCGGCGGCAGACCTCCTTCGCCGCCGTGGAGGTCATGCCGGAGATCGAGGATGACAACTCGGTGGAGATCCGCCAGGAGGACATCGAGATGCAGGTCTACCGGGCCAGCGGCGCGGGTGGGCAGCACGTCAACAAGACCAGCTCTGCCGTGCGGCTGATCCACCGGCCCACCGGCGTGGTGGTCTCCTCCCAGCAGGAGCGCAGCCAGGTCCAGAACCGGGAGAACTGCATGAAGATGCTGCGGGCCAAGCTCATGGAGATGAAGGCGCAGCAGCACGCGGAGAAGATCTCCGACATCAAGGGCGTGCAGATGAAAATCGAGTGGGGCAGCCAGATCCGCTCCTATGTCTTCATGCCCTACACCCTGGCCAAGGATACCCGGACGGGCTTTGAGAACGGCAACATCAACGCCGTCATGGATGGCGACCTGGACGGGTTTATCAACGCCTACCTCACCGCCAGCGCCACGGGGGATTGGAAGAAATAAAAACTGCCCCAGGGGTTCCCCCTGGGGCAGTTTTTCCGTTATTTGGGCCTCATCAGGGACGTTTACCGCCCCAATTTTGCCCGCAGCTCCGCGCCCTTGTCCTCGTAGCCTGGCTTGCCCAGCAGCGCGAACATATTCTTCTTATACGCCTCCACGCCGGGCTGGTCGAAGGGGTTGACCCCCAGCAGATACCCGGACAGGCCGCAAGCGTACTCAAAGAAGTAGATCAGCTCGCCGCAGGTGTAGGCGTTGATCTCCCCCGCATGGATAATCAGGTTGGGCACGCCGCCCTCCACGTGGGCCAGCAGGGTGCCGTCCATGGCCTGGGTGGCGATGAAGTCCATGTCCTTGCCCGCCAGGAAGTTGAGTCCGTCGCCGTCGGCCTCGTCCCGGGGGACGCACAGCTGGTGGGCGCTCTTCGCAAAGCGGATGACGGTCTCCAGCATAAGCCGCTCGCCCTGCTGGATATATTGGCCCATGGAGTGCAGGTCCGCCGTGAACTCCACGCTGGCGGGGAACAGGCCCTTGTTCTCCTTGCCCTCGCTCTCGCCGTAGAGCTGCTTCCACCACTCGGCGAAGAACCGCGCCCGGGGCTCGTAGGCGGCCAGGATCTCAATCTTCTTGCCCTGCTGGTAGAGGTCGTTCCGTGCGGCGGCGTACTGCCAGGCGGGGTTGTTCTCCGAACCGGTCCTGCGGCAGGTCTCCATCATATCGGCTGCGCCCTGCATGAGCGCATCCAGGTCGATGCCCGCCACGGCGATGGGCAGCAGTCCCACGGCGGTGAGGACGCTGTAGCGCCCGCCCACGTCGTCGGGCACCACGTAAGTCTCGTATCCCTCTGCATCGGCCAGGGACTTCAGGGCCCCCCGGGCCTTGTCGGTGGTGGCATAGATGCGCTTCGCGGCCCCGGCCTTGCCGTACTTCTCCTCCAGCTTGGCCTTGAAGAACCGGAAGGCCACCGCGGGCTCGGTAGTGGTGCCGGACTTGGAGATGACGTTGACGGAGAAGTCGTCGTCGCCGATGAGGT
>CAJUPS010000062.1 GCA_910588045.1 uncultured Oscillospiraceae bacterium
CGCCCTCTGACGGCCCATGGAACCGAGGGGAAAAGCCAGTCCCCCAGGTCGTAGCGTAAAAAACATCCCCCGTAATGAGGTATCGCGCTTCGCGCGATGCCTTGAGGGATTCTTAAACCGTAGGTTTAAGCGCGTTTTTGCCTACTTTTGCCGCGCGGCAAAAGTAGGCGCGGAGTCCGGGGGCGCGTAGCCCCCGGACTATCGACAAAGAAGAAGCTAAACGAACTGCACGCGGGGACGTCATTTAGCCGCCTCCGGCGTCTAAACGACCGTCCCGGCACTCGGCCAGTGGCCGAGCGCCTAGCTCCCGGGCTATCGACGGAGAAGACGCTAAATCCCACCTATTGCAATATAAAACCCACTGCTATATAATAGGATAAACTAAGAAAGAATACTCCGTGTAGCCACCACATCCACCCCGGTGCCGCACACGTCCGGCAGGACAACCTCCCCGGTGTGGACAGGGGCCCGGACGTCCACGCAGCACAGCGCCTGTGCGGCCTCCAGCAGCTTCTCCTTGGGGATGGCCCCGTTGGTTTTCACCGGACAGCGGCGCAGAGCCGCGCCGTGGAGCCGCACCGTTCCGGTCAGGACCCGGACGGGGTGGAGCAATTCATTCCGCCCGTACTCCTCGCCCCGGGGGCAGGCGTTGCCCTCCACCGTGTATCCGTTGGCCTCGTCCACCCGCAGATGACAGCCGTTGGGGCAGACGATGCAGATCAATTCCTTCATGCCTCCACCTCCTCTGCGCTGACGGTGATGCCGCCGTCCCCGGCCAGGGACAGAAGTTTCCCGGGCAATCGAATGTGTTCCATCTCGCCGGGGGCCATGTGGTCCCGCTTGAACCGGGCGATCTGCGTCTCGCCGCGCTTGACCGTGACGACCGATTTCCCGAATACCCGGTTCACCCGGAAGAATATCTGTACCCCGTCCCCCGCAGCCTCCGCCCGGATGCGCTGGGGGACGGTGTAGGTGACGGCGCTGCCGTTCTCCACGGGGATCACCCGCTGGGGGACCGCCCCGCCCCGCAGCACATAGTCCGCCGCCGCCGCGCCCGCCCGGCCGCTCTCCGCGCTGACGAAGTCCACCAGGTCGTGGACCTGGAGCACGTTGCCGCAGGCGAACACGCCGGGAATCGAGGTCTCCATGTTCTCATAGACCACCGCGCCGTTGGTTCTGGGGTCCATCTCTGCCCCCAGAGCCCGCGTCAGCTCGTTCTCCGGCAGGAGGCCCACGCTCAATAGCAGGGTGTCGCAATCAAAAATCTGCTCCGTGCCGGGGATGGGCTGGCGGCGCTCGTCCACCCGGGACACCGCCACCTTCTCCAGCCGGTCCCGCCCGACGATGTCCGTGACGGTGTGGGAGAGATAGAGGGGGATGTCATAGTCGTGCAGGCACTGTACGATGTTGCGGTTCAACCCGCCGGAGTAGGGCATTAGCTCCACACAGGCCAGCACCTTGGCCCCCTCCAGGGTCATGCGGCGGGCCATAATGAGCCCGATGTCCCCGCTGCCCAGGATGACCACCCGGCGGCCCACCATCTGTCCCTCGATGTTGATAAAGCGCTGGGCCGCACCGGCGGTAAAGATGCCCGCGCACCGGTCCCCCGGTACGGAGATGGCCCCACGGGTCCGCTCCCGGCAGCCCATGGCCAGCACCACGGCGCTGGCCCGGACGGTCCGGCAGCCGTCGGCGGGACTGATGTACTGCACGGTCCTGTCCGGCGCAACGGAGAGCACCATGGCATCGGTCCGGACCCGGATGTCCGTGTCCGAGAGCATATCAATGAACCGCCCGGCGTACTCCGGTCCGGTAAGCTCCTCCTTGAACCGGTGGAGGCCGAAGCCGTTGTGGACGCACTGGTTGAGGATGCCCCCCAGGGCGCTGTCCCGCTCCAAAACAAGGATGTTCCGCAGCCCGTTTTCCCAGGCGGCCAGGGCGGCGGCCAGGCCCGCCGGACCTCCGCCGACGACGATCAGTTCATAGTCCCTCATGGCCGCGCCTCCTTTGTCTCCCCGGTGAGGATGTAGGACCCGGGCTCCTCCAGGGGGATGTCCTCCGCCCGTACCCCCAGTTCCCGGGCCAGGATCTCTTGGACCCTGGGGCCGCAGAAGCCCCCCTGGCACCGGCCCATGCCCGCGCCCACCCGGCGCTTTACGCCGTTGATGCTGACAGGCGGGATGGGCTGGCGGAGGCAGTCGAGGATCTCGCCCTCCGTCACCGTCTCGCACCGGCAGATCACCCGGCCGTAGCGGGCGTCCCGGGCAATCAGTTCATTTTGCGCCCCGCCGTCCAGCTCCCGGAAGCGGACGCGGCGTCGGGTGTCGATAAACGCCTCTTTTTCTTGCAGCTCCAACCCCTTCGCGGCCATGAGCTCCGCCAGATACCGCGCGATGGCCGGGGCGGCGCTGAGACCGGGGGAACAGATGCCCACCGCGTTGAAGAAGCCGGGAGCGGAGGGGCTCTCCTCGAGGATGAAGTCCCCCCGGTCCGAGTTGGCCCGGACCCCGGCGAAGTTCCGGATGTTCTCCCGGAAGCGGATCCCGGGGACGCTGCGCAGGGCCAGCGCCCGCACCGCCTCCATTCCCCCGGCCGTGTTGGACACGTCATCGGGCGCAGACGGGTCCGCCGTGGGTCCCACGATCAGGTTCCCGTGGACGGTGGGCGCTGCCAGTACGCCCTTGCCTGCGGCGCTGGGGCACTGGAAGATGGTTCGGGCGACCCGGCCCCCCTCGCTCTTGTCCAGCAGATAGTATTCCCCCTTGACGGGACGGATGGTAAAGTTTTTCTCCCCGATGAGCTCATGTACCTCTCCCGCGTGCACACCGGCGGCGTTGATAATGAACCTGCCGCGGAACACGCCCCCGGAAGTGGTGACGGCGAAGCCCTCCGCCTCCCGCGCGATGGCCGTGACACGGCAGCTCCGGTGGAGCGCCGCGCCGTTCCTGACGGCCGTCTCCGCCATAGCCAGTGCGTACTCCCAGGGGTTCACGATGGCGGCGGTGGGGGCCAGCAGGGCCTCCGTGACGGTCTCGCTCAGCGCCGGTTCCATCGCCCGGGCCTCGTCCCCGGACAGGAGGCGCAGCTCCGGAATGCCGTTTTTCCGTCCCCGCTCCAGAAGTGTCCGGAGGCAGGCCCGGTCCTCCTCGCCGAAGGCCAGGACCATGCTGCCGTTCTTCCGGTAGGGCACGTCCAGCCTGCGGCAGATGGCCTCCGCCATGGGACTGCCCTCCGCGTTCAGCCGGGCCATGAGCGTCCCCGGTTCGGGGTCGTATCCGGCGTGGATGATGGCACTGTTGGCCTTGGTGGTCCCCGCCGCCACGTCGTTTCCCGCCTCCAGGACGGTCACGCGCAGGCGGTAGCGGCTCAGATGGTAGGCGCAGGCCGCGCCGATCACCCCGCAGCCGATAATGATCACATCCTGCATTTCGCTTCCCCCTTTATTGCATTGCTTTTCCTCCTGCCACCGGCGGCCGGGCAGGAGGTGTAGACTCTATTTTATAACAAAATGGCCCTCCGGTCAATGAGAACCTGTATTCACAACCGCTGCACGCTGACTGGGCGGTCTTTTCCCCGCCGTACGGCGTCAATTTTTCTCGCAATCCGTCAGGATTGCTTCAAAAAATTTCCTTGTCCGGCGAGAAAAATCCTCGCCCATCCAGCATCCCTCGGTTATGAATACAGGTTCTGGATTTCCTGCCCGTTCAAAAAACCGGGCCCCTACAGCAGGCAGGTGATCCCCGCCCCGGTGTTGGGCAGCAGCAGGGCCCGAGCCCAGTCGAGGGCATAGAGCAGGCTGATTATCCGACAGAGTGCCGTTCTGACGCCGCCGTCCAGCCCATCCACCCGCGCTCTCAGCCAGGGGGTCAGCCAGACCAGCGCCCCGCCCGCCAGGGCGAATCCCAGGAGGCTTGCCAGGCAGACCCGCCCGTGGATGCTCCCCGGCATCCCGGAGTAGTCCCACCACCGCTGCTGAAACCGGTGCTCCAGCGCCAGCGCCGTCCCGTACTCCAGTGCGCCTCCCGCCAGCGCACCCAGCACCGGCGCAGTCCAACGGAGCCGGAAGCGGTCTGTCAGCGCCGCCAGCAGTACGCCGCCCACCCCGTAGATGGGCAGCCAGGGCCCGTAGAGCATCCCCCGGTTGACCCACTGCCCGGTGCAGAAGACGGTCAGCAGGACCTCCCAGATCCATCCGGCGGTGGAGAACAGGAAAAACAGCAGCAGCCATCCCTCCAGCGCGGCCTCCCGCCGGGAGACGGAATTGACCATAGACATCCCCTTTTTCGACGATTTTGCCTATAATCTGTCCCAATTTAAGGGGAATTATGCGAAGGAGAATCCACCATGGACAAAAAACGAAAGAGGGACCTGCTGCTGGCGGCGGGGATTTTGCTGCTGGCGGGCGTGTTGTATCTGATGTTCCGGCCCGGCGGCAGCGGCGCTTGGGTGGTTGTGACGCTGGATGGCCGTGAGGTGGCCCGCTGGACGCTGGAGGAGGACCTGACGGTGCCCCTGGGGGACGAGGATTACAACATCCTCCGGATTTCCGGGGGCGCAACGGCAGTAGTGGAGGCCAACTGCGGGGACAATACCTGTGTCCGCATGGGAAAAATCTCCCGGGAGGGGGAGAGCATCGTCTGCCTGCCCCACCGTCTGGTCATCCGGATCGAGGGCGGCGAGGAGTTGCCCTTTGACGCGGAAGTGCGATAGGGGAGGGGCTATGAGAAAGCAAATAGCGCGATACGCCCTTCTGGTTGCCCTGGCGATGGTCCTCAGTTGGCTGGAGAGCCTGATCGTCCTGCCGGGCCTGCTGCCGGGGATGAAGGTGGGGCTGACCAATCTGGTGGTCCTGTTTGCCCTGTACCGGCTGCGCCTGCGGGACGCGGCCTGGATTTCGCTGCTCCGCGTGCTGCTGGTTTCCGTGACCTTCGGCAATGCCTACAGCTTCGCCTACTCCCTGGCGGGGGCGGCCCTGAGTTTGGCGGTCATGGCCGCGCTGAAGAAGCTGGACTGCTTCTCCATCCTGGGGGTCAGCATCGCTGGAGGCGTGTGCCACAACATCGGCCAGCTGCTGGTTGCCATCGCCGTTCTGGGCACGGCGCGGCTGGGCTGGTATCTACCGGCGCTGCTGGTGAGCGGGACCCTGGCCGGACTCGCCATCGGCGCCGCCTGCGGCGTAGTAGTACAGCGGATAAAACTGTAAAAAGACCGGCTCCACCAGAACTGCGAGCGCAAGCGAGCCGCCGCGTATGCGGCGTACAAGCGTTTTCGCCCCAAAGGCGAAAACCTTGGCGCAGGGGCAATTCACTTGCCCCGAGCATTTCAATCACTCCTGGGGTTCCGCGCCGCAGCGCGGCGCGGAACCCAAAAGGAAAGACACGCCGAAGCGTGTCTTTCCTTTTGGTACGGGTAGTGGGGCTTGAACCCACATGCCTTGCGGCACAGGAACCTAAATCCTGCATGTCTGCCAATTCCATCATACCCGCTTCTCTTGCTGCTCCTATTATAGCGAAGGACAGGGCGTTTGTAAAGCCCCAATTCAGGAGGGTGGGACAGCGAGCAGGGCTTGCTTCTTGCAATTTCCCTATATTTCTGTTAAAATAACGGAAAACACAGGGAGGAGGAAGGGCGATGCGGCATCTGATGGTGTGCCTTCTGTGCCTTCTGCTGACGGCCTGCGGCAGCGCGGATCATGGCAATCTCTCCGCCTTCGCTCCCGCCGAGGAGGACCGGATGGTCATCTATACCTCCCACCCGGAGTCGGTCTACGGGCCGCTGGTCAAGGAGTTTGAGGAGCGCACCGGCGTGTGGGTCCAGGTGGAGACTGGCGGTACGACGGAGCTGCTGGAGCGGATAGAGGCGGAGCGGGACGCCCCCCTATGCGACATTCTCTTCGGCGGCGGAGCGGACAGCCTCACCGCCCGGCGGGAACTGTTTGCACCCTATACGAGTCCCCTGCTGGAGGCGGTGGACCCGGCGTACTGCTGCGGAGACGGCAGCTGGACGCCCTTCTCGGTGTTTCCGGTGGTGCTGGTATACAACCCGGTGCTGGTGCGGATGAATCCCCCGGAGGGGTGGGAGAGCCTGCTCAACCCGGTGTGGCGGGGGCGGATCGCCTTTGCCTCGCCCACCGTCTCCGGGTGCAGCTATACCGCCCTGGCGGTCATGACCCAGGTCCTGCCGGGGGAGGACACGCTGGAGGCGTTCTATCGCAATCTGGACGGACGGATTCTGCCGGGGATCAACAGCGTCGTGGATGAGGTGGCCAACGCGGTGGCCGAGGGGAGCTGCACCATCGGCGTAACGGCGGAGTCGGCCGCCCTGGAGGCGATCCGGGCGGGCCGCGATTTGGTGATCGTGTACCCCGAGGAGGGCACCAGCGCGGCGGCGGACGGCATGGCCGTGGTTTCCGGCTGTGCCCACGAGGAAAACGCCCGGAGGTTTATCGACTTCGCCATCGGCGCGGATGCCCAGTCGTATATGCAGGGGGCGTGTATGCGCCGTCCGGTGCGCACAGACCTGCTCCAGGTCGGGGAGGAGGGGCTGGTCCTCATGGACTATGATCTGGACCGGGCCGCTGCGGAGCGGGAGACCATCCTGGAGCGCTGGCGGACCCTGGAGGACGCCGCATGAAAAACTGGGTCAGAGGGAGCTTCCGCAACCGGAGCTTTATCACGATGCTGCTGGCCACGCTGCTGCCCCTGCTGCTGTGCGGCGCTCTGATGATGCGGCTCCAGGTGGTCCGCAGCGAGGAGAGCCTGACCGATCGCGCCCAGGCGCAGCTGGAGGCCCTCAGCGGCGCTCTGGACGACTTCCAGACCGTCTGCGAGTCCGCCATGAAGGAATTGTCGGCCGGCACCGTGGTCCACTCCGCTCTGCGCCGGGGCGGCGGGGACTCCCGGACGCTCTACCAGGTGCTCTTCCGCGCCGCCGCGCACCTGGAGGACTACGTCCGCCTCGACGTCTACGACGGGGATGGGAACTGCCGCTATTCCACGGCGAACCTCTCGGAATCCCTGGACCCAGACTGGGGGGTACTCCGCGCTGCCGGGGAGTCCCCGGACACGGTGCTCCACGCGGGGGCTGGCGGCGGGCTCACGGCGGTCCGGGCGGTGCGCAACTACGCGGGCGCAGTGCTGGGCTACGTGGCGGCGACAGTGGAGCAGGCCGGGTTTGACCGGATGTTTTCGGGCCTCTACCCCGATGCCAGCGAGGTGCTGCTGCTGGACGGCCGCTGGCGGGCCGTGTACTACTCCCGTCCCGTCCAGGCCCAGGCCGCCGCCGAGGCCCTCCGGGGGCAGCTCCTGGCGGGCGGTCCCCTGTCCGGCGGCGGATACCGGTTCTTCGCCCTGCGCCACGAGGGCACCGGGTTTTCCCTGGTGCTCCAGCAGCCCAGGACCTTTACGGACCCGGTGCTGCAAGCCATCTACCTGACGGGGGCGCTGATGGGGGCGCTGTGTCTGGCGCTGAGCCTGCTGACCGCGTGGATCCTCAGCCGCTACCTCTCCCAGCCGGTGCGGCAGCTGGATGAGGCCATGGCGGCGGTGGAGCGGGGCCAGCTGGACGTCCGGCTGGAGACGGACCGCTCCGACGAGCTGGGCCGTCTGGCGGGGCAGTTCAACCGGATGGCGGAGGAGTACCGGCTGAACCTGGACCGCTCAGTCCAGCGGCAGCGGGAGCTCAACGAGACCCGCATCCGCATGATGCAGGCCCAGCTGGACCCCCACTTTTTATACAACACCCTGGACACGGTGAAATGGCTAGGGGTGGGCCACCAGGTGCCCCAGGTGGCCCAGCTGGCCACGGACCTGGCGGTGCTTTTGCGCTCCTCCATCTCCGGCGAGGAGATCATCCCCCTGGAGCGGGAGCTGGAGCTCATCGAGCGGTATGTGGACATCCAGTCCGTCCGCTTTGAGGATCGGTTCGTGTGCGAGATCGACGTACCGGAGCGGTTCCAGTCCTGCCGGGTGCCCAAGCTGTGCCTCCAGCCCCTGGTGGAAAACGCCATTGTCCACGGCGCGGCGGACCGGGAGGAGGGCTACGTGAAGCTCTGGGCCAGCGAGGAGCGGGGGGACCTGCTGCTCTATGTCTCCGACAACGGTCCCGGCATTCCCGAGGACGTGCTGGAGCGGCTCAACAGCGAGGAGAAGCAGCTGCCGGGCGGACACCTGGGACTGTTCAACGTGGACAGCATCATCCGCCTGCACTACGGGGCGTCCTACGGCCTGTCCGCCCGGAACCAGCCGGAGGGCGGCGGGTGCGTGTGGCTGCGCCTGCCCATACAGAGAGAGGAGAACGCCGATGCTGAAGGTTTTGATTGTTGACGACGAGGCCCTGGTCCGCCGGGGGATCGTCCTGGGGGTGGACTGGGCCGCCCTGGGCTGCGTGGTGGTGGGGGAGGCCGCCAACGGCGAGGAGGGCATTGCCGCCGTGGAGCGGTTCAGCCCCAATCTGATCATCACCGACGTCCGGATGCCGAAGATGGACGGTATTGAGATGATGAACCGCCTGCGGGAGAAGGGGTGCCGGGCCCACGTGATCGTGCTGACGGCCTACAGCGACTTCTCCTATGCCCGCTCCGCCCTCCAGTTCGGCGCGGACGACTACCTCCTCAAGCCCTTCCGGGACCAGGAGCTCACCGCCGCCATCGACCGCATCCACCGCAAGGAGCGGGAGCGGACCTCCCTCACTCCACAAGCGGCGCTGCCGCTGGTGAAGGGGGATAAGAGCAAGTACGTCCTCCAGGCCCTGGAGTACATCGCGGTCCACTACGCGGACCAGGACATCTCCATCACCTCCATTGCCGCCCACCTGGGGGTCAGCGAGGGCCATCTGAGCCACGTGTTCAAGAAGGAGACCAGCTACACCGTCATCAGCTACCTCACTCAGTACCGGATGCACACGGCTATGAAGCTGCTCCAGGACTGCCGGTATAAGGTCTACGAGGTGGCCGAGCTGGTGGGCTACCGTGACGTGGCCTACTTCGGCAGTACCTTCAAAAAGCTGGTGGGCGTGTCGCCGTCGGAGTATCAGGACCGGTGCAGGTAGGGAATGAAGAAGAGCACTCCTCGTGCGGGGAGTGCTCTCCTTGGTTGGTAACTATTTGTATGCCAGAGTGTAGTCCTCCATTCCAGGTATACTCTTTAAGAAAGCATCTACAACGGATTTCGCCTCTTCGTCAGCATCTTTCAGCAACCCCATAGCGATTGCTTTTTCCTCCATTACTTTTTTCTCTTCGGTAATAAACTTATTGTAGTCATCAAAGGTTATCGGATTGAACAGACCATTTTTTACTTCCAGGACATTGATCGTTCCCTGGGGGATATTGTGGTCCAGCACCCTGCTTTTGGGCATGGTAACCGTAATAGTTTTTCCAGTTATGGCAAATTTGATCTCCTTGAAATCAATTCCCGCTTTAATGGTCCCATCATATGTAACCAGAAGGCTTGAATCGGTGAATGGCATTGCCCATCCCCATAACCAGGTCAGGTTTCCCTCTTTTCGGCTTGAATTGGTGTAGATATATTTCAATGTTGTCAGTTCTGCAATAGAGCTGATCTGTTCTTGTAATTGTGCGGTTGTAATTTTGGGTTTGCTGGGCTTGATATTGAGCGCATCCTTAAGCCTTTTTTCCAGATCTTTGACTTTGCTTTTCAGACCTGTATTTTCCGTATTCAACTCGGTAACTTGCCTGTTCAACGCTTCCGCAGTATCCTCTAGCAGTTTGTTTTGCTCCTTAGTATACGTTAAATCGTTTTGGGCCTGTTCTAATGCGTCTTCCGTTTTTTGCAAAGTAGATTCCGTTTGTTGCAGTTGTGACTGTGTACCGTTCAGCGTATCTACCAGTTGCTCACTTTCGGCCTGCGCTTTTATATTCGCCTTAAATTGTACTACTGCAAACCACCCTATACCCACAATTGCTGCACATAAGACAATAATTATAGCATAGTGTTTGAGCCATCCCTTGATAACACCCCCTACGTTTTCTGCTGTAAGCTTGTTGTTTTTGTCACCAGACATTTGTAAAATCCTCCCTTGTTTTCTATTTGTTTTGCGAAGGATGCAAGGATAAGCACCCGTTATAAGACGTGTAATTTTTGCGAATTTTGCAGGTTCGGCTTTTGCAATGTGTCGGGACTATCACAGAATTGTTATTCCGTGGTAGTCCCGTTTGAAGAGCAGCTTATAGGCTTTATTTTTGATAGTTGGTTGCACGAAAACGTGCAACCACAGGCCAGCAAAAAAATCCTTTTTCGCTGGCCTGACTTTTTGCGCTAAAATTCGCGCTTTATACTTGCATTTTTGCCTTTGGGATGGTAAAGTAAACGTATCTGGAGCCTCAACTCGATATGTAGTAGAAGCGTTCTACCACGGAATAACAATTCCGTGGTTTTTCTCATTTCGCACATTGACAAGCCTGCCTGCAATCTGTATAATGAAACAAACAGGAGGTGACGCACATGCTAGACGAAAAAGACCTGGAACTGCTCCAAACGATGATGACCCAGATTGTTGCTGAAAGCGAAGCCCGCATGACCACAAAGATCGAAAGCAGCATCGCATCGAGCGAAGCCCGCATGACTGCCAGGATCGAGGAACGTGTTGAGGACACCCGTTCTCAGATAATGGCCTACATAGAATCCGACATTCTTCCCAGGTTTGATATGCTTGCAGACGGACACAAGCTTCTCAGGGAAACCCTTGCGCCCAGAAACCGGGTAGAGGAGCTGGAAGAAGAAGTCGCTTTCCTAAAGCCGCTGGTCCTGTCCATGCTTACTGACATTGACAAACTGAAGAAAGCCCAATAACCGCCGTCCGTCCCACGGGCGGCTTTTTCATATCACCAGCCGCATCCTCTCCAGCTGCCTCCGGTGCTCATAGCCCGATTCCATGGTATAGATTCTCGTCGTATTGATACTGCTGTGCCCCAGCACGTCCGCCAGCCGGACAATATCCTTCTCCAGTCCGTAGAACGTCCGGGCGAACAACCGGCGCAGGTTGTGGGGGAACACCTTGCCCTCCGCCACCCCGGCCTCCCGGCACAGGGCCTTCATATCGTGCCAGATATTGCTCCTGTCCAGCGGCCGTCCGCCCCTGGTCACGAACAGGAGCCCGGCGGCGATCCTCCGCGAGCGGGCGTACCGCAGGAGCACCTTTTGCAGCTTCCCCGGCAGGAATACCGTCCGGGTTTTCCCCTTGTTGGTCACCTCCACCCGTCCCCGCCGCACGGCCTCCACGGTAAAATGGCGCAGCTCGCTGACCCGGATGCCCGTGGCGCAGATGGTCTCCATCACCAGCAGCAGCCGCTCGTTGCCCTTCCCGCGGGCGGCCGAGAGCAGGCGGCGATACTCCTTCTCCGTCAGCTCCTTTTCCTCCTCCCGGAACATCCGCCGCTGGACCCGCAGGGCCTTCAGCCTGCACTCCGGCAGATTCAGAAAACCAAACAGCGCGTTGAGCGCGGCCACGGCCCCGTTGACCCCGGCGGGGGTCCGCTCCAGCGCCTCCTTATAGCGGCGCGCCAACCCGCCCTCGACGGGGCGTTCCCCCAGCCACGCCGCAAAGGCCGCCGCCTCCCGGCAATATTTCCGAACGGTGGCCGGGCTCTTCTCCTGCTCCTGTAGGCATTGGACGAACCCGCGGAGCGTTTCCTGTGAAATTCTGATAGCGAACACCTTCTTTATTTTAATAATATCTATATTCTACCGAAATCCCCCATTTGTTGCACGCAGACAGACAACCGGACGAAAAAATCACCTTGTGTATTTTCTACAAAAACCACCCCATTCATTTGACACCTATCCCCATTTCCGACAGAAACGACCCAGGAATCTCAGTTTTGTCCCGTTCCGTTTTGGAGCGGGATTTATTATAATAGGAACATGGAAGATTTCCCAGGCGAACCCTCAATTTGATGAAAAGGAGAAACACGATGAAAAAGAAAGTGCTTGCTATCCTGCTTGCCCTGGCCATGGTTCTGTCCCTGGCCGCCTGCGGCGGGAAGAACGACCAGCCCCCGAAGGACAACGACACCCCCAGCACCAACGAGCCCGCCGCCACCCCCGACCCCGCTCCCGCGGAGCCCGCCGCTGACGACGTGGACTACTCCGGCTACACCATCCGCATCTACTCCAACTCCAACTCCACCGAGCGCACCACGTGGCTCATCAACGAGGCCAGGGACGCTGGCTTCACCATCAGCATTGACGACAACTCCGTTATCTCCGGCGACACCGCCGCCATCCAGGCCGCCAACGAGAACAAGGACGGCGACATCCTCTTCGGGCTCAACGAGACCCGCTGGGGCCAGGTGATCAACGGTGAGTATGAGAACCTGAAGCTGGTGGACTGGACGCCCACCTGGTCCGGCGACGTGGGCGAGTACGCCTATCCCGGCCAGGCCTACGGCCTGGTCATCCAGAACGTGCTGATGCTCTACCGCACCGACGAGCTGGGCACCAACGGCGCGGAGCTCCACTTCGACCACTGGGCCGACATCGTAGACTGCGGCTACACCTGGTATCGCCAGGGCAAAGTGGGCGGCACCACCAATGCCAACATCAACTCCGCCATGCTCTACGCCTTCGTGGATCCCGCCTCCCCCGCCGGGGGCATCTCCCTGGACGGCTGGAAGACCCTGTGGAAGTATTGTGAGAACGGCACCTTCACTGGCGATAGCTACGGCTTCGATCCTCTGAACCGCGGCGACGTCCAGGTGGGCACCTTCTATTCCTCCTCCCTGTACGGCAAGATCGACGCCGCCGGTGAGGACAGCGCCAATCCCCTGAAGGGCGCCCTGGAGCCTGAGAACTGGTCCCTGGTGGACATCGCTGACGGCACCTACTACATCGCCGAGTACATCGGCGTGCTAGACAAGGCCGGACGCAGTGAGGAAGAGACCGCCGCCGTCAAGGCATTTGCCGAGTGGTTCGGCTCCGCCGAGGTGCAGGCTGCCTGGGGCGAGGAGTTCGACTCCTATCCCTGCAACACCGCCGCCGCCGACCTCCTCTATCCCTCCGGCGTGCCCGAGATCTACACCCTCAAGAACTTTGCTCTGAGCAAGGTGGACGGCGACACCACCTACGCCGAGTACGTGGCCGCCCACTCCAGCGAGTGGACCAACATCATGACCAACCTGGGCTTCTACTGGGCCGACGCCAGCGGCGCCGCCGACGAGCCCGACTGGGACAACCTGGACTGGAGCACCCTGACCCAGTCCGCCGGTGAGTAAAATCCATTTCCCCGCATTTTCCTGTGGCGAGCCGGTCCCCGGCTCGCCACAGATTTACCGGTCATGCAGAAAAAATCCGCATTGTTTTGTAGGGGCGCACATTGTGCGCCCGCCCGGTGAGGGCCGCCTTCCGGCGGGAAAGGGCGCACATTGTGCGCCCGCCCGGTGAGGGCCGTCTTCCGGCAGGAAAGGGCGCACATTGTGCGCCCGTCCGGTGAGGGCCGCCTTCCGGCAGGAACGGGCGCACGATGTGCGCCCCTACAGGAATTTTGCGTATATGTATTATTCATCTTTATAGAGAGGGAGCTGCCGTCTATGATCAAACTCAACGACATCGTGGTGAAATTCGGCGATTTCACCGCCCTGCACAGCATCAACGTCCACGTAAAGGAGGGGGAGTTCTTCACCTTCCTTGGCCCCTCCGGCTGCGGGAAGACCACCACCCTGCGCACGCTGACCGGCTTCATCGAGCCGGTGTCCGGCACGGTAGTGGTCAAGGACAAGGACATCACTCGCGTACCCATTGAGGAGCGGAACATCGGCATCGTCTTCCAGTCCTACGCCCTGTTCCCCACCATGACGGTCTACGACAACATTGCCTTCGGCCTGAAGCTGAAGAAGCTGAAAAAGAAGGAGATCGACCAGAAGGTCCGGGAGATCGCCCGGAAGGTGGACCTCTCCGATGAGCAGCTGGCCAAGGCCGTCAGCCAGCTCTCCGGTGGACAGCAGCAGCGGGTAGCCATCGCCCGGGCCCTGGTCACCGGTCCCGCCATCATCTGCATGGACGAGCCCCTTTCCAACCTGGACGCCAAACTCCGGGTCCAGCTGCGCAACGAGCTGAAAAAGATGCAGAAGGAGTTTGGCATCACCACCATTTACGTCACCCACGACCAGGAGGAGGCCCTGACCCTCTCCGACCGGATCGCCGTGTTCAACAAGGGCGTCATCGAGCAGATCGGCACCCCCAACGAGGTCTACAACCACTCCGCCACCGAGTTTGTCTGCAACTTCATCGGCGACATCAACCGCCTGTCCGACGCCGTAGTGGCGGAGCTGAACCGGGCCGGTGGGCACGTGGACCCCGCCATGCACAACTACATTCGCCTGGAGCGCATCCACGTCAACGTGGAACCCCAGCCCGGCCAGGCCGCGCTGGAGGGCGTGGTGGAGAGCCGGGAGTATTACGGGCTGTACATCAAATACTACATCACCGTGGATGGCCAGACCATCAAGGTCATCGAGAAGAACGACGGCGTGAACATCTACGAGGCGGGCCAGAAGGTCCGGGTGATTATGGACCCCCGGGACGTGATGGCCTACCCCACCGGAGGGACGGCCGAATGAGTTCCATGCTGGGATGTAAAGATTTTTATGACAAGACCGCCCCCCGCTGGGCGGAAAAGGGCTACGCCGACGAGGCGGAACCGGGGTGCATGGACGAGTTCTGCGCCCTGCTGCCCGCCGGAGGCCGGGTACTGGACCTGTGCTGCGGCACGGGCTATGAGAGTTTCCGTCTGCGCAGGAGAGGCTTTTCTCCCGTAGGGCTGGATTTCAGCGGCGGGAGCCTGGCCATCGCCCGGGAGAAAAACCCGGACATCCCCTTTTTCCAGGGAAATATTCTGGAGAGCTATTCCCAGGTGGGACCGGTGGACGCGATTGTCTGCATCGCCGGACTGGTCCACGTGGAGACGCCGGACCTGCCCCTGGCCTTCCAAAGAATGGCGGAGGTCCTGAAGCCCGGCGGATACCTGCTGGCCTCCGTCCGCTACGGCGCGGGCCGGATGGAGGAGCGCAGCGTCACCGAGATCGACGGCGAGACCTACGACCGGAATTTCATCGCCCATAACGAGGAGGAGCTGCGCGCCGCCATGGGGAGGGAGTTCGTCCTGCTCCGGGAGTTGCCCTCCGATTTGAAAATCTGGGCCTACTATCTGTTCCAAAAGCTTGAGGAGGTGCCTGTATGACCAAGGTCCGCGATCAAAAGTTTGGTCCCAAGCTGCTGCTGAAGGTGTTCGGCATCGCGTTTTTCGCCTACCTGTTCCTGGGATTTATGCTGCTGCCCTGCCTGAATACCCTGGCCAGCATCTTCAACACGAAAAACGCCGCCGGTGAGACGGACCCCCTGGCGGTGATCCGGTTCTTCTTCGCCGGAAACATGGGGTCCTACGTGTGGAACTCCCTGAAACTGGCGGTGTGCCTGGTGGTCACCGTCAACGTGGTGGGCGTGTCCATCGTGCTCCTGACGGAGTATTTCGACATCAAGGGCGCGAAGATCCTCCGCCTGGGGTACATGACCACCCTCATCTACTCCGGCGTGGCCCTGGTCACCGGGTATCTGTTTCTCTACGACAGCAACGGCATCCTCACCACCCTGCTGGTGAACGCCTTCCCCGGCATGGACCCCAACTGGTTCTCCGGCTTTAACGCCGTGCTGTTCACCATGACCTTCGCCTGCACCAGCAACCACATGCTGTTTCTCCGCAACGCCATCCGGGGCATCGACTACAACACCGTGGAGGCCGCCCGGAACATGGGCGCCAAGCCCTTCAAGGTCCTCTGGAAGGTGGTCTTCCCCACGCTGATCCCCACCATGTTCTCCCTGACGGTCATGACCTTCATCACCGGTCTGTGCGCCATGTCGGCCCCCACGCTGCTGGGCTACGACTCCATCAACCCGGAGATCGTCCGCCTGGCGGGCTCCTCCACGGCGGACGAGGCGTTCCCCCAGGCGAGGGCGGCCCTGCTGAGCATCATCCTTGCCCTGTTCACCATCGTGCTGCTGACCATCCTCTCCTCCTACGAGCGGAAGGGCCACTACCTGTCGGTGTCCAAGACCAAGGCCAAGCTGCAAAAGCAGAAGATCAACAACCCCGTCTCCAACGTCCTGGCCCACATTTACGCCTACGTCCTGTTCATCATCTACATGATCCCCGTGGTGATGATCATCATCTTCTCCTTCCAGACCTACGGGGCCATCCGCATGAAGAAGCTGGACGTGACCCAGTGGACGTTGGTCAACTTCTTCGGCTCGGAGGACTACCAGTATCTCACCAGCCGGGGCACCTACAAGACCCGGAAGGGGTCCATCTCCGGCCTCTTTGCCAACGAGGCCACCCTGGGGGGCATCAAACTGAGCTTCGTGCTCTCCGCCGTTGCCGCCGCCCTGGCCTGCGTCATCGTGGTGATTGCCTGCAACTACATCTTCAAAAACCGCAGTCGGAAGTCCGGCGTAGCCCTGGAGTACAGCCTGCTGTTTCCCTGGCTGCTGCCCACCATTCTCATCTGCTACTCCTACCGGGTGTACTTCAACAGTGAGGACGTGTGGTACGTGGGAGGGAACAACCTCTACTACGGGAACCACGTGCGCCTGCTGATTATCATTGCCTACACGGTGGTAAAGCTGCCCTTCTCCCTGCGGATGATCAAGGCGGCGTTCTACGCCATCGACGAGGAGCTGGAGGACGCCGCCAAGAACCTGGGGGCCGGCGGCCTGGCCACCTTCCTGAAGGTAAAGCTGCCCATCATCCTGCCCTCCGTGCTGGCGGTGTTCGCCCTGAACTTCAACGCCCTGTTCACGGAGTACGACATGTCCGCCACCTTTGCCAGCTCCTACGGCACCAGCTACGCCATGGTCATCCAGTCCATGTGCGCGGAGGAGGGCCTGTATGGCTACAACGTCAACGCCTCCGGGCGGCGGTGCGCGTCCACGGTGTTCATCATGATCGTCTCCGGCATTATCCTGTACCTGGTCTACGGCGTGGGCGCCCGGGACCTGGGCGAGCGCCTGGAGATCCGGGACCGCCGCCGGAAGCGCCTGGAGCGGCTGCAAAGCTGGTTCGGAAAGCAGTCCGCCCCGAAAACAAACCCATAAGGAGAAACACGTATGATCCGAAACATCATCTTTGACATGGGCGGCGTCCTGGTGCGCTACAGCCCCGCCCGCTTTCTGGACCTCCTCGGCGTCACGGAGGAGGACAAGGCGCTCCTCCACCGCGAGGTGTTCAACACGGTGGCGTGGTTCCGCCTGGACCACGGGACCATCTCCGAGGAGGACGCCGCCGCCGCCATGAAGGCCAACCTCCCGCCCCGCCTCCAGGGCGCAGTGGACCGTCTGCTCGAGTGGTGGGAGCTGGAGCTGGAGCCGGTGGAGGGCATGGAGGCCCTGCTGGGGGAGCTCAAGGCGCGGGGCTATGGCCTGTACCTCCTCTCCAATGCCACTCTGCGCCAGCCGGAGTATTTCGACCGCCTCTCCGTCAGCCGGTCCTTTGACGGCCGTTTCGTCTCCGCCTTCCACAAGCTGCTCAAGCCCCAGTATGAGATTTACCGCGCGATGCTCGATACGTTCGGCCTCCGGGCGGAGGAGTGCTTCTTCGTGGACGACTCCGTGGCCAACGTGGAGGCCGCCGACTGCGTGGGGATCGCCGGAGCGGTGTTCGACGGGGATGTCCCCCGACTCCGGCAGGCCCTGCGCGCCGCGGGCGTGGCGGTGGAGGTGGGGCAAAACTGATAAAGTTAGTGAAATATGGGAATGTTTTTTAGGGAAAGTTGACATTCCGTCCGTAAAGTTTTACAATGAACCCATCCTGACGGGGAGGGATTCAGGCATTTTGCCTAATTCCGTCCCGGGGAAATATGATTGGAGGAATTTTAGCATGAAGAAGTTTCTGGCACTCTTGCTGGCGATGATGATGGTCCTGTCCCTCGCGGCCTGCGGCGGAAAGGACGATCAGCCCGCCAAGAACGACACGCCCGCGCAGTCCGAACCCGCGCCTGCCCCGGCGGACGACAACAAGGAGCCCGCTCCTTCCGAACCCGCCACCGGCATGGACGCCCTCATCGAGGCCGCCAAGGCCGAGGGCGAGCTGGTGGTCTACGGCTCCTGCGAGGAGGAGTACCTGGCCGCCGCCTGTCAGAAGTTTGAGCAGATGTACGGCATCAAGACCACCTTCCAGCGCCTGTCCACCGGCGAGGTCCAGGCCAAGATCGAGGAGGAGAACGGCAATCCCTCCGCCGACGTCTGGTTCGGCGGCACCACCGATCCTTACAACGTCGTGGCCGCCGAGGGCCTGCTGGAGCCCTACGCCGCCGAGAACGCCTCCCACCTGCTGGACGACCAGTACAAGGACGCCGACGGCAACTGGTACGGCATCTACAAGGGCATCCTGGGCTTCATGGTCAATAAGGACGAGCTGGCCCGGATGAACCTGGAAGCGCCTGCGGACTGGCAGGACCTGCTTGATCCCAAGTACGAGGGCCTCATCTGGCTGTCCAACTACAACACCGCCGGGACCGCCAAGCTGGTCATCAACACCATGATTCAGAAGTACGGCCACGATGAGGGCATCCAGTACCTGGTGGACCTGGACAAGAACATCCAGGTGTATACCAAGTCCGGTTCCGGCCCCTCCAAGAACGTGGGCACCGGCGAGTGCGTGGTGGGCATCGGCTTCCTGCACGACGGCATCACCCAGATCGTGGACAACGGCTATGAGAACATTGAGCTGGTGATCCCCTCCAGCGGCACCTCCTTCGAGGTGGGCGCCACTGCCATCTTCAAGGGCTGTGCCCATCCCAACGCCGCCAAGCTGTGGATCGAGTACGCCCTGTCCCCCGAGTGCGTGGAGCTGGCCGACGACTACGGCTCCTATCAGTTCCTGGTCATCGACAACGCCCAGCAGCCCTCCCAGGCCGCCGACTTCGGTCTGGACCCCAACAACGTCATGAAGTACGACTTCGAGGACGCCAAGAACAACATCACCAAGTATATCGACGAGGTCATGACCGCCCTGGGCAGCGCTGCTGACGACCGGTTCCAGACCGAGTAAGCGCTCCTGATGAAACCGATGGGGGACGGCGCACGTCGCCGTCCCCCATTTCCTGTGTGTTCCCTATGAGAAAGGAGGCTTCCCCATGGCAAAGAGCCAAGGCGCGGCTCTGGATCGGAAAAAGCTGATGGCGGACCCCATCATGGTCGGCACCATCGCAGTTCTGATCGCATTTCTGACTTTGTTTATCCTCTACCCCCTGGCGATCCTGCTGGTGGATAGTTTTGTGGGCGACGGAGACGGCTTTTCCTTCAGCGTGTTCCAGCGGATTTTCGCCATGCCCAACTTCACCCGGGCCATCACCAACACCCTGAAGGTGGGCTTCCTGGTGGGCATCCTGTCCACCGTGGTGGGCCTCCTGTTCGCCTACGTGGAGGTCTATGTGAAGGTGGGGCGCGTGGTGGGCGGCCTGTTCAAGGTGGTGTCCATGCTGCCGGTGGTGTCGCCGCCCTTCGTGCTGAGCCTGTCCATGATTATGCTCTTCGGCAAGGCGGGGCTCATCACCCGGTTCCTGCTGGGCATCTACGACAACAACGTCTACGGCTTCTGGGGCATCGTCATCGTCCAGTCCCTGACCTTCTTCCCGGTGTGCTACATGATGCTCAAGGGCCTGCTCAAGAACATTGACCCCTCCCTGGAGGAGGCCGCCCGGGACATGGGGGCCAGCCGCTCGAAGGTGTTCCTCACCGTGACCCTGCCCCTGCTGCTGCCGGGCCTGGGGAACGCCTTCCTGGTGACCTTCATCGAGTCCATCGCGGACTTCGCCAACCCCATGATCATCGGCGGATCCTACGACACCCTGGCCACCACCATCTATCTCCAGATCACCGGCGCCTACGACAAGGCCGGTGCGGCGGCCATGGCCGTGGTGTTGCTGTGCATCACGCTGCTGATGTTCGCCGTGCAGAAATACTACCTGGAGGCCAAGACCGCCGCCACCCTCACCGGCAAGGCGTCCCGGGGCCGGATGCTCATCGAGGACCGGAGCGTCGCCATCCCCCTGACCATCCTCTGCGGCTTGGCGGCCTTCTTCGTCATCATGATGTACCTGTGCGTGCCCATCGGGGCGCTGTTCCCCACCTGGGGCTACAAGTTCACCCCCCTGACCTTCAAGTGGTTCACCCAGGTGTTCACCAAGTACAAGGGCCTGCGGGCCTTCCGGGACTCCTTCGTCCTGTCCCTGATTGCCGCGCCCATCACGGCGCTGCTCAGTATGATCATTTCCTACCTGGTGGTCAAGCGGAAGTTCAAGTCCAAGGGCTTCATCGAGGCGGTGTCCATGCTGGCCATGGCGGTCCCCGGCACGGTGCTGGGCGTGGGGTACATCCGGGGCTTCTCCGGCGGCCTGTTCCACACGGGCCTGCTCTCCGGCATCTACGGCAGCGCGGCCATCCTCATCATCGTCTTCGTGGTCCGCTCCCTGCCCACGGGCACCCGAAGCGGCATCTCCGCCCTGCGGCAGATCGACAAGTCCATCGAGGAATCCGCCTACGACATGGGCGCGGACAGCTTCAAGGTGTTCATGACCGTGACCCTGCCCCTCATCAAGGACTCCTTCCTCAGCGGCCTGGTGACGGCCTTCGTCCGGTCCATCACCGCCATCTCCGCCATCATATTGCTGGTGACGCCCCAGTTCCTGCTCATCACCGTGCAGATCAACGAGTTTGCGGA
>CAJUPS010000063.1 GCA_910588045.1 uncultured Oscillospiraceae bacterium
GGTCACCCTGGCCACCCAGTCCGCCAACGGCACCTATGACAACGAAGTGGACCGCCTCAACCTCCAGAAGGAAGTTGACCAGCTCCGTTCCGAAATCAACCGCATTGCCGACAGCTCCAACTTCAACGGCATCAAGCTGCTGGACGGCTCCCAGGAGATCAAGACCAGCTACACCAACCTGAGCAGCCCTGCATCTGCGACTGATGGAATGACCATCATCTCCGACGGTCAGCTGGGCGTGGACGCCCAGGCCGGCGTGTTCTCCTATGACCTGAGCCAGCTGAAGATCACGGTTGGCGGCAACAATAATCCCACGGTCAATCCTATCAATCCCAATGCGGGTGACCGGGCTGTAAGCGATCCCGACTGGATCGAGGGTACGCCTGCCTCTGTGGCTGCTTCCAAGGTGACGGTTGCGATGGCGACCGCCGGTAGCACTGCCGTTGCGAGCTTCGCGGATCTCGCTGCGGGCGACTCGGTCAAGATTACCATTGACGGTAAGACTTATACCTTTACGGCTGTTGCTTCTACTGCTTCCACCGGCACCGCGACGGCTACAAGCGCCAAGTTTGCCCTTGGCAGCAACGCTGCTACCAATCTGCAAAGTGCGCTTAACAGTGTGCTCGGGGCGGCGGAAGCGGCAGCGAAGAATGCGAACGCCAGCTTTACAAAGTATACCGCGACCCTGAACGTTTCCGGCAGTGGCGCGCTGCAAGTCACCGCCCATTCCGCAACGATGAAGCCCGCGTACACCAAGGGCACCACCACTACCGCCACTCTGGCCAGTAATGCGGTTGCCATTGCAAGCAGCGTTAAGACGGCCATTGGAAAAGGTAGCAGCCCGGTGGGCACTGTTTCCGGAACTATTTCCGTTACCGTTGAGGGCGAGACCGTTTCGCTCAAGGTTGCCAATGCTTCCGCCAGCGGCGTAGACGTTGTAATTGCCACTACCGCTACGGGGTCACAGGCTCTTGCTAAAATCAATGCTGCTCTCGCCAGCAAGGCTGCTGCTATCAACGCGGAAAAGAAGGCGGCTGGTGGCGACTACACGGAGATCACCACTTTGAGATTGGATGCCACCGGCAAGGTTACTGCCGGCACGACTCCTGTGAAGAGCAACGCTCCGGATGCACCCAGCACTAACGCAAGCCAGGCCCTGGCCAGCTATACCGTTACCTTCGGCAGCGCATCGATTACGCTGCACCTGAAGCCCGGTGAGTATTCCGGCGCTGACCTGGCCAAGGAGATTGCCAACGCCATCAACCAGGCCGGCAACCAGCAGGCCGGTTCCGGGGCTGGTTCCGCCGGCGGCACTACGGCCAGCCAGATTATGGCTCTGGCTGGCGGTACTCAGGCTCCGACTGGCGGCACCACCTGGGACGGCACCCTGAAGGGCGCTGCCATCACCGCCTCCTTCAACGGCAGCAAGCTGACCATCACCATGGATGAGCCCCCCAAGCAGCCTTGGGACCTGGATATGACCCTGAAGTTCTCCGATGGCAGCGGCAACGGCGGCGAGCAGTTCAAGCCCACCGTGGACGTGGAGCCCGTGGACAATACGACCAACCGTCAGTATGCCCAGGCCACCATCGACCTGAACAAGCTGGCCATCAAGGATGGCTATTCCCTCCAGTTGGGCAACACCACCTATACCTTCGCCATCGGCAGCGACAGCCGGTTCAAGAACGCCAGCAATGTGGTGGATCTGACCGACCTGACCATGAAGGACTTCGCAGCGGCAGGCGACCGCGGCTTCCTCACCGCAGCCAACCGTCTGAGCAAGGCCGCTGCTGCCAACAGCACCTTCCTGGTTGGTTCCGACACCAAGGGCGGCGTCAGCCTCACCGAGAAGGAAGGCGCCATTGACTACTCCGTCAACAACCTGGCCGGCAGCGACAACAAGGGTACTGCCGGTGAGGGCACGGGCATCATTGACGATCCCAACACCGCCGCCAATAATGCAAACGGCGTCAACTCCACCTTTGCTGATTGGAAGGGCCTCGTGAAGATGGGCCAGGCCAGCGTCAGCGGCGACGGCCTCACCCTCCAGATCGGCGACACCTCCGAGAGCTACAACCAGCTGGTGGTCAACATCGGCGACATCCACACCAAGGCTCTGGGCATTGACGGCATTGACATCAGCACCCAGGGCGGTGCGCAGACCGCCGTGAACCAGATCCGCAACGCCATCAACACCGTGTCCTCCATCCGCGGTACCCTGGGCGCTACCCAGAACCGTCTGGAGCACACCGCCAACAACCTGTCCGTCATGACCGAGAACATCCAGGACGCCGAGTCCACCATCCGCGACACCGACATCGCGGAGGAGATGATGGCCTACACCAAGAACAACATCCTGGTGCAGTCCGCTCAGGCCATGCTGGCCCAGGCCAACCAGATCCCCCAGGGCGTTCTCCAGCTGCTGGGCTAATTGGCGGAGAAAAAGCAGTATCAACGCACAATCTATATTCCCAACGAGCAGAGGGGGCGGGCTGCGGCCCGCCCCCTTTTTCTGGTGGAGAACCGGTACGAGAGGAGAAACGGTAAGATGAGAGCAATCGAAATCGCGCGGCGCATGGTGGAGCTGGGGAGCTATGAGGACGCCTGCAAAGCCTATATCCTGGCGCTCCACGAGGGCGCAGAGCCTGCGGAGGAGCTGGAGGCGGCGGTATACCTGCTGCAAACGGGGGCCAGCTACAAGACGGCCTATACCAGCTTTTTGAGCCTCTATAACCGGGGCCTCTACCGGGAGGACTGCCTCCAGATCATGACGGAGGCGTTCTACAAGCCCAACGAGAAGGCCCTGCGCTCCCGGTACGAGCGCAACTGCAAGCTGCTCGAGCGCTATCCCTATCTGTTCCGGAAGGATTTCCCCGCCTTCCGGGAGCTGCCCATTCGGTTCTACCCCTTCGGCACCCGGGGATTCGTCCCCTTCTACGTCCGGGAGACGCGGTTCGGGGAGTACGTCAACGTAAACGAGACCGTAATCAGCCGGAACTTTTTCAAGGACCTGGAGAAGCCCATCCTGGCCTCCGGGGTCTACTCCCAGTACGAGCTTGAGTACCTCAACGACAACGTGCGGAAGAGCGAGCTCGTGGGGCGGGAGAACCACATCTATCTCCACTACCCGGACTGGGAGACCTTCTGCGCGTATTTGCAGTGCTTCAACATGCGCAAGCTGCTGGGGGACAAGAAATTCGTGTTCCTGATCGGGGACGAGCTGTCGCAGTACCCCATGGACTTCAAGGAGCGCTTCGGCATCGACTACGACGGCGCGGCGAAGCCCATCGGCATCCGGGAGGTCCACCGGCTGATCTGGCACGCCCAGCTGTCCACCCACAACGGCGGCGACTTCTTCAACGAAATCTTTGACGCCCACCCCAACCTCCTGGCGGAGACCTCCCTCATGTTTGACAGCATGGAGAGCGTGGTGGAGGAGGTGGAAACCATCCTTCGGGAGGAGAGCAGCGTCCAGGGGGCGGTACAGCGGTTTGCGGCCTGGGACACGAGGGTGGTCTCCGAGCTGTACCTTCTGAAAAACCGCACGGCCAAGGATATTTTTGTGGCAAAGTTCCTCAGCGACACGCTCCTCAAGGAGCGGGAGAACGGCCCCTGGCTGGATACCGGGTCGCGGATCGCCCCGGCGATGTTCTTCCAGCCCCACTTTCACAACATTATTTACAGCATTTATGCGGATGCAAAGAATCAGACGACCCTGAAATCGGAGCAGTACGACGCCATCTGTTCCTCGCCCCTGTTCCGGAATTTCAAGTATATCAAGACCTTCGTCCCCATGCGCCGCCTGACCACCAGCCACGGCGGTACGGTGCAGTTTATGAACAACGGGGCCCTGCGGGGCGAGGGCGTGGTCGGAGATGCCGTCAGCCAGCGTGTCTTGAACCGCAGCTTCATGATGGACATGCAGAACCGCATCTATCGGGACAGCGTTCTGGTCCGGTTTGAGGACGGAAAGCTGAATCCCAAGGCCACCTTTACGGCCCTTGCGGCCTTTCTGGACATCCCCTACACGGAGAGCATGGAGGTCTGCTCGGAGTGGGGGAAGCCGCTGGACTACGGCGGCTACATTGCAGGCGGCTTCGACCCGAAGCCGGTGTATAAGACCTATGATGATTTTGTCAATGACAGCGAGCGCTGCTTTATCGAGTATTTTCTGCGCGACGCTTATGAATATTATGGCTACAGCTTCCTCAGCTACGACGGCGGGGAGATGGATTTGGACCGCGCGAAGGCGCTGATTGAGGATTTCACCACGGTGAACCGGTATATCCGGGACTCCTGGGTGCGGTACATGACGAAAAAGCTGGGGGAGAAGGACCTCTCCGAGGAGGAGGTTGCCAAGAGGGCGGAGCAGACGGCGGACGACCAGATCGTCCGGACCACGGCCCGAAGGGTCGGCAACGCACAGCTGCTGCTGCGGGGGCTGCACTTCGTGAACCCCGCCGGGCAGGAGCTGTGCATGGTGCCGAAGCTGGAGCTGGACCCCGCGCTGCTGGAGCAGCCGTTGTATCACTGAGGAGGGAACGTTTATCACCATGGAGAAAAAGGGAACGGTTTATTTCTTTACCGGCCTGGCCGGGGCGGGGAAGACCACCATCGGCGGGCTGTTCTACCGGCGGCTGAAGGAGAAGAAAAACGACCTGATCCTTCTGGACGGGGACCAGCTGCGGCGGCTGTCCTTCAATAAGCAGAGCGGCTATACCACCGAAGAGCGCCGGAGGGGCGCGTTCTACAACTTCGAGATGTGCAAAATGCTGGCGGACCAGGGGATCGACGTGGTTCTGTGCAGTATCTCCATGTACAGCGACTGCCGGGCCTGGGCCAGGGAGCACATTGAGAACTACCGTGAGATTTACATTCGGACCACCTGGGAGACGCTGCGCTGCCGGGATCAGAAGGGATTGTACAGCTCCGGTGTGAAAAATGTGGTGGGGGTGGACATCCTCTGCGAGGTGCCCGAGTGCCCGGACTTTGTGATCGACAACGACGGCCAGGAGGAGCCGGAGAAGATTGTGGAGAGGCTGTGGCGTGTGTTGAAAATGGAGGAAGCGGCATGAATATAGCACTGATTGTGGCAGGAGGGAAAGGCCAGAGGATGAATCAGGAGATTCCCAAGCAGTTCCTGAATGTGTACGATAAACCGGTTATTATTTATACGCTGCAATGCTTTCAGAATCATCCGGATATTGATGCCATCGAAGTGGTATGTCTGGATGGCTGGGCAGAAATCTTGCAGGCATACGCGAAGCAGTTTGATATAGAAAAGCTGAAATGGATTACCCCATCCGGAGAAACTGTGCAGGAATCCATTCGCAATGGGGTGTTTCATTTGAAGGACAAATGTGCCCCTGACGATATTGTGGTGGTTCACGACGGGATCCGGCCTCTGGTGGAGGACTTTGTACTCTCCGATGTATTGGTGAAATGTCGAAAGTACGGGAATGCTGTGGCCTCCTTGCCCTACAATGAGCAGATTTTTGTCGCGGATGATGCGGAATCGACATCACGGTATATTCCCCGGGATACGCTGCGCAGGGTATCTACCCCCCAGGCGTACCGGTATGAAAAGCTGCTGTGGGCGTATGAGAGGGCATTTTCGGAGGGGATTGGCATCCAGGCGTCCACCTATGTCAACACTTTAATGGTGGATCTTGGACAGCGGCTCTATTTTGCGGCGGGCTCGGAAAAGAACATCAAGCTCACCACAAAGGATGATTTTGAACTGTTCAAGAGTTACATGAAGCTGGAAAAGGACGCCTGGTTGAAGTAAGAGGCTCATATGAGAATTACAGAGAATGCGCGCTATCAAGGGGCGATCCATCAATTTATTTCTGATTTTCCCCACTGGAATAGGCTGGATGGGAAGTCGCTGTTGATCTCCGGCGCGTCCGGGATGATCGGCAGCTTTCTGGTGGATGCGATCATGGTCCGAAACCAGGTCCTGGAGTCGGAAGCGCAGTGCAGAATCATTGCTTTGGGGAGAAACCGCCAGACGGCAGAACAAAGATTTGCACCATGGCTGCCGTCCGGTGCATTCCGGTTCGTTGAACATGATGTCAGCTGTCCGCTGGAGGGGCTGGAGGCAGACTATTGGATTCACGCTGCCAGCACCACCCATCCTGTGGCTTATGCCACAGAACCGGTCAACACGGTTCTGGCCAATGTCTTAGGGACCCAAAATTTGCTGGAGCAGGCAAGCCAGACGCCCGGAAGCCGATTTCTGCTGCTGTCCAGCGTGGAGATCTACGGAGAGAATCGCGGGGATGTGGAGTATTTCAAAGAGGACTACTGCGGCTATCTGAACTGTAATACTCTGCGGGCAGGCTATCCAGAGGCCAAGCGGGTTAGTGAGGCGCTGTGCCAGGCGTACAGGGCGGAGAGGGATGTGGATGCCGTCATTATCCGGCTGCCCCGGTGCTACGGACCGACGATGCGGATGACGGACTCCAAGGCTGTGGCGCAGTTTATCAAGAAGGGGGTGCGCGGAGAGGATATTGTGCTGAAGAGCAAGGGAAATCAGCACTATTCCTTTGCCCACGTCGCCGACGCCGCGATGGGGATTCTTTGGGTGCTCCTCTGCGGCGAGGGAGGACAGGCGTATAATCTGGCGGACCGAGGTTCGGACATTACGTTGAAGGCGCTGGCGGAACTGATTGCCGCCTACGCAGGCACCCGGGTGATATTTGAGCTGCCGGATGAGACGGAGCAAAGAGGGTACTCCACGGCATCGAAGGCGCTGTTGGATGGCGAGAAGCTCCAGGCGCTGGGGTGGAGGGCAAGGTATGATATTACCGCCGGAATCAGAGAGACCATCGATATTTTGAGAGATATTTATGGAAGGAAGGCGTCATAAGTGGATACTCCCCTTATTACTGTGTCCCTCGGAGTGTACAACCGTGAAAATACTGTTGACAGGGCAATTAAGAGCGTTTTAGCACAGACGTATCCCCATTTTGAACTAGTCATTATAGACAACGGTTCAACCAACCGCAGCGGACAGATTGCGGAGGAATATGCCGCCAGGGATGCGCGCGTCCGTGTGGTACATTTGTATCCAAACCAAGGAATAACGATGCGTTTCAATATGGGGATTGCGACCGCAAAAGGAGAATTTCTTACATATCTTGATGATGATGACTATCTGGAACCAGATTTTATAGACTTCATGTACAATCTAATTCGTGAGAACGATGCGGACATCTCCATTTGTGCCTGTCCGGATAGAGGCGGAACGGGTGAGAAGCTAGTTATGACTGGTGACGAAGCGGTTATAGAGATGATGAAGCGAAAACGCTTCAATACCCGTCCGAGTGCGAAGCTATACCGCCGTTCTCTTATGGAAAATGTCTGGTACAATTCAAAAGCGGAAGTGGCAGGGCTGTGCGATGCGGCGACGACGTATAAACTGCTTGCAAATGCTGGCAGGGTGGCTTTTCATGGTATTGTGAAATATTGTTACATGCGCAATAACCAAAATGTGTCCATATGGGTCAAAGACCACTCCAAATTGACACCTGAGATTCTGGATACCGAAGCCGTTATTCACCGTGAACGCACAGAATGGCTCAGCAAACGGTTCCCGGAACGAGCAGAACAATTTTTGTATTATGAACTTTCGTTCGATATTTCAATGGTGGAAAAGATCAATCGGTACAAATTGACGGATTGTCAGCCTCAGCTCAACGCACTTGTGGATAAGCTGAGGGGTTTCCAAGACATATTTATGCGGAGCAAATGGCTCAAAGATTTTGAAAAGGAGTGGATGGAGCGATATGTACTGTGAAAATGGAGCGGAAAGTGCCGGATGCTCGCCCGGGTTGTTACCAGCTTACAGTGAAAACAATATTCCTGTTATAATTTCGTGCAGCAATTATTATGCACCATACGCAGGAGTTTTTATTCAATCACTTGCTGACCATGCGACTCCAGAGCACAACTATGACATTATCATAATGGAGCGCGAAATTTCACGAGAAAATAAAAGGCTTTTGTCATCCCTCACCAAAGATCAGCACCTCTCAATTAGATTTTTCAATCCTGGTTCCTATTTGCCAGAGTTGGAAGGAGACACACGTTATCCAAGCGAAATTCTTTGGAGACTATATGCACCTTATTTATTTGAGAGCTACTCAAAAATCATTACAATCGGTATAGACATTATCCTTACCAGAGATATAGCCGAATTGTTTGCAATTGACCTAAAGGGAGCTTGCATCGGCGCGGTCCGTGATATTGGAGCGCAAGGAATGTATGCCGAAAATTCTAACTTCAGGCCATCCGTAAGCACTATAAGGACACGGGAGTATTTCGAACAAATACTAAAGCTGAGAGAGCCGCTTGATTATGTAAATAGCGATGTTGTGTTATATAATGCTCAAAGGATTAGAGAAAAATATAATTTTAGTGGTATAGCCTCTTGCATCAGACAAAATGAATTTCTGGCAGTAGATCAAGACGCCCTCAATATTTTGCAGGAAGGAGATATATTGTTTATTTCACCCGAATGGAATTTTATGATTCCACTAAATTATCGGCAAAATCGTATTTTTCCATTAGCATCTGAAGAATTAAGAGCCGCTTACAGGCGTGCCAGCGATTACCCCGCAGTGCTCCATTGGGCCGACAGGCCCAAACCTTGGGTCTGCCCAGATGTTCCATATGGTAACGTATGGTGGGAGGTTGCGCAGCGGACTCCCTTTATGCCCCACATTGTAGTGCGTATGATCGATGAGTTGCAAAAGCGGAAGGAATACTACAAAGGGAAATATGGACAGGATGTTGCGGCATGGGACCCTGTTCCAAAGGTTGATAGGAGTAAAAAATGAAGGTTGCTATTTTGGCTGGAGGCTTCGGCACCCGCATCTCTGAGGAATCCCAATTCAAACCCAAGCCCATGGTGGAGCTGGGCGGAATGCCGATTTTGTGGCACATCATGAAGCTCTATAGTCACTACGGCTTCCACGAGTTCATCATCTGCGCGGGCTACAAGCAGCATGTAATCAAGGAATATTTCGCCGACTATTTCCTCCACACCTCGGACATTACATACGACTTTACCAACGGCAAAAATGAGATGACCGTCCACCGCAATACCTCCGAGCCATGGAAGGTGACCGTAGTGGACACCGGCCTGAACACCATGACCGGCGGCCGGATAAAGCGGGTACGGGACTATATCGGTGAGGAGCCCTTCCTGCTCACTTATGGCGACGGTGTAGCCGACCTGAATGTGGCGGAACTGGTGAAGTTCCATCAATCCCACGGAAAACTGGTCACCATTTCCGCCTATAACGCGGGGCAGCGGTTTGGTGTGCTGGACATCGGCGAGGACGGCGGCATTCGGGAGTTCCGGGAAAAGACCCAGGGGGATGGGAACCTCATCAACATCGGGTTCATGGTGTGTCAGCCGGAATTTATGGACTACATCGAGGGAGACAGCACCATGCTGGAAAAAGCCCCGCTGGAGCGGGCCGCGCAGGATGGCCAGCTAATGGCCTACAAGCACAAGGGGTTCTGGCAGTGCATGGACACAGTTCGTGAGAAGGAAGCATTGGAAAAGCTGTGGGCAGTGGGGCAAGCCCCATGGAAGGTGTGGGATAACAGATGATTTTTGATCCCAGTTTTTATAAGGGCAAGCGCGTGTTCATAACGGGCCATACCGGCTTCAAGGGCAGTTGGCTCTGTCGTATACTGGTTGGCGCGGGTGCGGATGTTACCGGCTACTCCCTTCCTGCTCCAACAGAGCCCAACTTGTTTGCGCTTGCATCCGTTCAAAAGGGAATGACCTCTGTAATGGGAGATATTCGGGCTGAAAAGGATCTGAGGACTGCGTTTGAGCAGGCCCGCCCTGAGATCGTTTTCCACCTGGCCGCTCAACCGCTGGTACGGGAGAGCTATCGGAATCCCGTTGATACCTACGCAGTGAACGTGATGGGGACAGTTCATCTGCTGGAGTGCATTCGGACCGCACAGGCGCCTGTGCGGTCGGTGGTGATTATCACCACCGACAAGGTATATTGGAATCAGGAATGGCCCTGGGGCTACCGGGAAAATGACCCGTTGGACGGATATGACCCCTATTCCAACTCGAAGTCCTGTTCGGAGTTGGTGACCCATAGCTATAAGAATAGCTTTTTTGCAGACGGGCGGGTGGCTGTTTCCACCGCCCGGGCGGGGAACGTAATCGGCGGAGGGGATTTTGCCAATGACCGGATTATTCCGGACTGTGTACGCGCTGCCTGGAGCAGGGAGCCTTTGGTTCTGCGCAATCCAGACTCCATCCGGCCTTATCAGCACGTTCTGGAGCCACTGTTTGCCTATCTAATGATTGCATGGCGGCAATATGAGGATGGGGCTTATGCCGGATGCTACAACGTGGGCCCGGATGAGCGTGACTGCGTGACTACCGGCAGGCTGGCGGATTTATTCTGCCGGGAATGGGGAGCGGAGCTGCACTGGGAGTGCCGGAGAGAGTCCGCCGCACCCCATGAGGCAAACTTTCTAAAGCTGGATTGTTCAAAACTGAAATCTGTTTTTGGCTGGAAGCCCCGCTGGCACATTGAGGAAGCCGTGGCGCATACTGTGGAGTGGACTAGGGTGTGGATGGCTGGCGGAGACATTCCGGCGGAGATGGACCGGCAGATCAAGCTCTATTGGGAGGGGGAAGAATAATGCCTAAATGGGCGAGTGAAGGTCAGGCGCGTCAAGAGATCCTGGAGAAGATTGCAGACTATTATCACGCATATCATGAGAAAGCAGCTCCTTTTCAAAAGGGCAGTCGGATTCCATATGCGGGCCGTGTGTTCGACGAAAAGGAGATGTGCGCACTGGTGGATTCCGCGTTGGACTTCTGGCTCACCACAGGCAGGTTTGCCGAGAGGTTTGAGCGAGAGTTTGCGCAATGGCTGGGCGTGAAATATGCCAGCCTGGTCAACAGTGGATCCTCTGCCAATCTGATTGCATTTTCTGCCCTTACCGCTCCTGCGTTGGGTGAGCGGCAAATCAAGCGGGGGGACGAGGTCATCACGGTAGCGGCCGGATTTCCTACGACCATTACGCCGATTATCCAATATGGAGCGGTTCCTGTTTTTGTGGATGTGACCATCCCCCAATACAATATCGACGTGTCAAAGCTGGAGAATGCGTTGAGCGAGAGGACGAAGGCGGTCATGATCGCCCATACCATGGGAAATCCTTTTGACCTGGCGGCGGTAAAGGATTTTTGTGACCGGCATAAGCTCTGGCTGATAGAGGATAACTGCGATGCCCTTGGCAGCATTTATACGCTGAACAAGGAGGCGCGCTTTACCGGCACGGTGGGCGATATTGGTACTTCCAGCTTCTACCCACCCCACCATATGACCATGGGCGAAGGTGGCTGTGTCTATACCAATAATCCGTTACTGCACCGCTTCATTCTGTCCTATCGTGACTGGGGCCGCGACTGCGTCTGTCCCTCCGGACACGACAATTTCTGTGGGCATAGATTTAGCGGGCAGTATGGGGAATTGCCGAAAGGCTATGACCATAAATATGTTTACAGCCACTTCGGATATAACCTGAAGCTGACAGATATGCAGGCGGCCATCGGCTGTGAGCAGCTGAAAAAACTCCCTGATTTTATTGTGCGCAGGAAGAAAAACTGGGCATATCTGAGAGAAGCGTTGGAGCCTGTTTCGGACAAGCTGATCCTGCCGGAACCGGCCCCTGGCAGTGATCCCAGTTGGTTTGGTTTTTTGATGACGGTACAGGAGGGCGTAAACCGGGATGCCATTGTTCATGAACTGGAGGGCAAAGGCATCCAGACAAGAATGTTGTTTTCGGGGAACCTTCTGCGTCACCCCTGTTTCGACCAACTGCGGGAAAGCGGCCACGGGTATCGTGTAGTTGGTTCATTGGAAAATACGGACCGAATCGTACAGAATACTTTCTGGGTTGGCGTATATCCGGGGCTGACGGACGAGATGCTGCGGTATATGGCGGATAGGATCGTGGAAGCGGTGAAACGATGAATACAGCGATTGTGACGGGAGCAAACGGCTTTGTGGGCAGCGCACTGGTCCGTGAGCTGCTGGGTCATGATTATCGAGTGTACGCGATAGGACGCAAAGGACACCTGGAAAACATTCCATCTGACAGCCGAGTCAGCTTCATTCCGGTGGAGTTATCACAAATTAGGACGTTGTCCAGCAAGTTGCCGGAGCAGCCGTATGACATTTTTTTCCATCTGGCATGGAGCGGAAGTGCGGGCCCAGCCAGAGCGGACACGGTGTTGCAGCTCCAAAATGCGCAGTGGACGGTGGATGTATTATATGCTGCTGCGGAGCTCAATTGCAAAAGGGTCCTTTGCGCAGGGAGCATAACAGAGCACGAAGCAATAGCGGCGGCATATGCACAGGGCAACCGACCTGGAATGGGTTATATCTATGGCGCTGGAAAAGTGGCTGCCCACATGATGTGTATGTCGGTGGCCGCCCAATCAGGCATTGACCTTATTTGGCCGGAAATAACAAATGCGTATGGCCCAGGTGAGCGCAGCCCGCGGGTGGTAAATACTGCCATACAAAAATGCCTTCGCGGTGAGGCGCCTCAGTTCACCTCCGGAACCCAAAATTATGATTTTGTATATATTGATGACGTTGCCCGTGCCTTCCGCCTGATTGGAGAATATGGAAAGCCGTTTCATGAGTACCTGATTGGCAGCTCAACGGCTCGCCCACTGAAAGAATTTCTCTTAGAGATGCAAAAAGAAATTGCCCCAGAATTGGAATTTCAATTTGGAAACGTTCCATTCACAGGTGTTGATTTGCCTTTAAGTAAATTTGATTGTACCCAGACGGAAACTGATACCGGATTTCGGGCCAAAATCGGTTTTGCGGAGGGATGCAGACGAACAATGGAGTGGTGGAGAAAAGAAGGGGCATTGAAATGAACCAAAAATTCTCTTTTCATGAAACGGAGTTCCCCGGGTTAATTGAGATAACTTCGTTCAATATGGAGGATTCCCGCGGCTGTTTTACCAAGGATTATTCCAAGGAAATATTTCAATCAAATGGGATTCCGTATCATTTGGCAGAGGTCTTTTATTCCAGCAGCCACAAAGGCGTTATCCGCGGACTTCACTTCCAGAGGGTCAAGGCACAACCGAAGCTGGTTCGTTGCATTTGTGGGCATATCTGGGATGTGGCAGTAGATTTGCGAAAGGACAGCCCTACCTACAAAAAATGGAAATGTTTTGAGCTGACAGGACAGAATTGTGTAGAGGTCCTGATACCTGCTGGCTTTGCACATGGGTTTTTGGCTTTGGAGGAATCTATTGTCTCTTACAAATGTGCCGAAATCTTTTATGGAGAATATGACGATGGCATCATCTGGAACGATCCGGATTTGGCTGTGGCATGGCCAATAGAGCGTATCGGCGATGTCGGGAGTATCATATTGTCCGATAAAGACAACAGGCTTCGCAGCTTTGCGGAATTTGAAACGCAAATGGTGTTCTGATATGACTTTTTTAATTGTTGGCTGCGGCATAACCGGCGCAGTCATTGCCCGTCAGCTTGCGGAGCGCGGCGAGCAGGTTATGATATGGGACCGGAGAGATCATATCGGCGGGAATATGTTCGATGAAACGGACGGACACGGCTTTTTGGTGCAAAAGTATGGTCCGCATACCTTTCATACCAATAAAAAGGAACTGTACGACTATATTTGCCGTTTTGAGCGATGGCAGGAGTTTCGTTTGACCTGTGGCGCGGTCTGGGATGGAGAGTTTACGCCCACGCCGTTTAATTTTACAACGATTGATACGTTTTACCCGCCAGAGAGAGCGGCGGCGCTCAAGGAAAAACTTAAGATTGCCTTTGCAGGAAGAGAAACCGCAGCCGTAGTGGAAGTGATGGAGCATCCGGACCCGGATATTCGGGCCTATGCGGAATATCTATTTGAAAAGGATTACGCGCCCTATACGGCCAAGCAGTGGGGGTTGGACCCCGGCGAGATTGACGCAAGCGTGCTCAAGCGCGTGCCGCTGCGGTTTTCCTACCAAGACGGTTATTTTGATGACCGCTACCAAGTAATGCCGGAGCACTCCTATACGCAGTTTTTTCAAAATCTGCTGGACCACGATAATATCCAGGTGTGCTTGGGAGTGGACGCGTTGACCCATCTCTCTATTCAGGACAGCCGGATTTATCTGGATGGAATGCCGCTGTCCGTCCCGGTTGTCTATACCGGAGCACTGGACGAGCTGTTCGGCTGTGTTTATGGCCGTCTGCCGTACCGCTCTCTGAGGTTTGAATGGAGATATGAGGAAAGAGACAGCCTACAGGTAACACCGATTGTGGCCTATCCTCAGGAGCCGGGGTACACACGGATTACAGAATACAAAAAGCTGCCGCTCCAGTCCGGCCATGGCACCAGCTATGCCATCGAATATCCGTTGCCATATCAGCACGGTGAGAAGCAGGAGCCCTATTATCCGGTTTTGACAGCGGACAGTCAGGCGCAGTATGCAAAGTACAGGGCGCTTGCAGAGCAAGTTACCGATTTGATCTTCTGTGGCCGTTTGGCAGATTTCAAGTATTACAATATGGACCAAGCCTTGGAAAGAGCGCTGGATGTAGCAAAAATGATAGAAGTAAGGATGCGTGATCATGCTTTCTGATTTACATACCCACTCCACCGCCTCCGATGGTCAGTACACCCCGTCGGAGTTAGTTCGTTTAGCTAAGGATAGGGGCCTGGAAGTTCTTGCTCTTACCGACCATGATACACTAGACGGCCTGAAGGAAGCGGTCCAAGCAGGAGAAAAGTATGGTGTACAAGTGGTGCGTGGGATTGAGCTCAGTGCTATGGAGTACGACACCTTTCACATCCTGGGCTATCAGTTCTCCCCCGATGCCCCATCTCTGGCAGCGCTTTGTCATCGGATGAAGGAGCGCAGAGATGAACGGATACCCCGGTTGATTGCCTTCCTCCGGGGGAAGGGTGTAGCCCTTTCCGCAGATGAAGTAACAGAAATTGCTGGCGGATCTATTGTCGGTCGGCCTCATTTTGCGCAGGCGATGGTCCGCCGGGGGTATGTAAAGAACAACCTGGAAGCGTTTGACCGCTATCTGGATACAGAGGAATACCATCAGAAAGTGGAGCGAGGGAAACCTTCCGTCCGGGAATGTGTGGAAGCAGTCAAGACGGCAGGTGGTAAGGTATCCCTGGCTCATCCGTATCAGATTGGAATTAGTGATATGGAGTTAGAGACGCTGGTGCGGGAACTGGCTGATTATGGACTGGATGCCATTGAATGTTATTACCCTAAGTATACGCCAGAACAGGAGGCGTTTTATCTCCATCTGGCAGAAAAATACGGTCTCCATATCACCGGTGGCAGTGATTTCCACGGCGAGCGGGTAAAGCCGGATGTCCGGCTGGCGGCGCTTCATTTAGAATTGGATTGGCTATTCGATCTGTAACTTTCTATTACTTTTTTACGGATTCTCCCCGCTCTTAGCTTATGATTTATACATTTCCCCTGTCATACAGCAAGCCCACAGCCAGCAACCATTTCGTTCTGCTGACCCACAACCTGACCCATTGCAGGAAAAATCCGTGTGGAAGCACCGGACCGGACAGCACCCCAGAATTACAAAATCCGGGCACAAAAGACCCGGACGGAGGGAAAAGCACGCCGTTGCCTCCCCTATTGAATATTCACACGCATGAGGCCACTGGTTCGAGTCCAGTAGTCTCCACCAACTTGTGTTGATGAAAAAGATGCACAGCAAAAACGCCGCACGAAAGTGCGGTGTTTTTGCGTATTTTTCAAAAATTCGGATGAAACAGACTGAAAAAATCAAGATTGACAAAAATATATAGAAGTTTTTCAAAATAACGTGAGAAAGATGCAAAAACGGCCAAAATTCTCAAAAAGAGAAGTTTTGAGCAGTACGCTTGCCTCGAACGCCCCGCCTCTCTCCGAAACTACGTCAAAAACAGCACAGAGCCGCCCACGGCAGCCAGAATCGACTGGCAGGCCGTGGGCGGTTTTTTTCGTTATCAGAAAATGTTCGCATTGTTAATTATGCTTCGTCTGTCTGGCATTTCTTGGTGGTGTTGGTAATAGCTTCTTCCCGGCTTTCCGGGTATACTTGCGTTGCGATAAGCGGAAAGGAGGCCGTAGAGTCAGCAGGAATCATATCAAAGAAGGGGGAATGAACTGATGGAAGACCTGATCCCGTGCAAGGCAGCCCAGAGCAATTTCCAGCGGTGGCTGGAATCAGGAAACGGACCCATGACAGGCTATGTGGGTGAGAGAGCGGATACCCTGCTCATCAGGCTTGAAAAAGCATCATCGGTGGACTATCTGTATCGGACGTCCATCGCGCAGGACAGCGGCATCTCCTGGAGCAACAGCCTGCTGTTCTGCGGGGTGTACGATGGGGAGAACCATGCGCTGTATCTGGCAAGGAACGTTCAAACAATATTCACAAGAGGACCAGTCCCGCTGGTGGCGGAGCCCGGCAACTCCATGATGGAGGACATCTGTGGGAAGATCAACCGGCGGGTGGAGGACATCCTCGCCAATGACAAAAGCAATCTTCCTGTGCAGAAGGTCACTGGCTGGCTGGCGGCGCACAGCCTGGAACATTATCAAAAGTACGGTGCCAAAGAAGATGCGATCCAAATGCTGTTCGAGGACCGTGCGCCGGACGGTGTGTTCCACAGCGGCTACGCCATGGAAGAACTGCCGGAGGCCGCCTTCCTGGCCTGGCTCCAGGACCCGGAGGGCTTTATTCAGACCGAGGCGGAGGCGTATATCAAGAGCGATTCGGAGAATGTCCTCCGGCAATTCCTGGAAAATGACGCCCTGCTGGCGGAGTATCAGGCGCTGATACAGGATACCGGCAGTCCGATCCACCGGATGAAAGCCATCACGGATGCCCTCAATGGCAGCAATGCGAAGATGGTGACCGTCACCGTTCAAAAAGGCGAAGGGGAGCTGACCTTCAAGATGGAGGCCAGCCAGATGAAAGGACATCACGCGTATTATAGCTCCTACTACATCCCCGCCGCCGACCGGCGCAGATTCCAGCAGGTATTTGGCAGGAGCGCCGACTTCAAGGCAGAGGATGTTATCAGGATCACCTACGGCAGGAACACGATCTATCTGGCCGAACCTGCACAGGCCGAAAGTACAGCAAAAGATGGAGGAGAAATCGAATGAAATACATGATAAAACCACAAGCTGCGCCAGACCATCAGGCACAGCGCCAGGAAACCCAGATTACCTTCGACCCCTATGATTTCGAGGGCATGTGCAAGATCATGGACGAATACGGCGGTAGCGACTGCCCCTTCTCCGGCATGAATAAAAACGGCGAGGATGTCTGGATTTCCGTATTCTACGACCGGATCACCGTCAAGACCCACCAGCGCAACGGCTGGGTGCGGATCAACACCCACTGGAGGGACGGTACCCGCGAGGAAACCTTCGACAGCAAGTGGAGATCTCACGAAAAGAGCAGGTAAAGGAGGGCATACCATGGCAGAAAAAAAGAATCTTTGCGCTATGCTGCCCATAGAACTCCATGACCAGGTAAGCAGGGCTAAAGAGGCGGCGGGCCAGACCACCAGCGAATACATCACCCAGTTACTTATTGAGTATTACAAAATGAAGAAAGACGGAGGTACTGCAGCCATGGCAACACGGACGATGGCATTCCAAATTCCAGAGGAACTTTTTCAGCGGATCAAGGCGCACCTGGAGCGGGAGACCGCCCGCACGGGGCGGAAGCTGACCCAGCGTGACTTCGTGCTGGGGCTTATCGAGGAGGCTCTGGAGGAGGCCGAGCGTCAGGCCGGTGTCGAGCCCGGTGAGGCCCCGGAGGCTGAAACCGGGTCCCAACCCCTGGCAACGGACTGACCGGCCCCAAACCGCGCGTGTCGGGCCGTGTGACCCCAACCAGCGCAAGACCAACAGAATACCAGTGGAAGGGCTCCCGGAGCACCCCAGACAGGGATGCTCCGGGGGCCTTTCCGCATTTTAGGAGGTGAACTATCACGAACCAAACAGTAAATGACCGTTTTACAGACGAGGAAATGAAGACCGTCAAGGATACCGACCTGCCGGATCTGCTGGAACACCTGGGCTACAGCGTCCGGCGGATCGGCAGGTATTATACCACCAGGGAGATGGACAGCATCCGCATCAAGGACCGCAGCACCTGGAAGCGATACTCCAACGGCAGGGGCGGAGACGCCATCTCGTTTCTCCAGGAGTTCTGCGGCAAGACTTTCCCGGAGGCGGTGGAGTACCTGCTGGCCTACCGCGTCGGGGCAAAGTCCGCTCACTCCGTTTCCGCCTGCGGCGAAAACTGCGCCCGCTCCCTTGCCCCTCCTTCTCCCATCGAACCCGCTTCGCTGGGCTTCGATGGGAACCCTAACAGAGCCAGAGACTCCCCCACGTCTCAGCGGTCCAGGTCGCCCCCTGCCGAGGAGGAACGGAAGCCCTTCGCCCTTCCCCCTCCCCATGCAGATCAGCGGCGGGTGTTCGCCTATCTCCGCAAGCGAGGCATCGCGCCCCAGGTGATCCAGGGCTTCATCAACGCCGGACTGCTATACGAGGATACGCCGTATCACAACTGTGTCTTTGTCGGCAGAAACGCCTGCGGCCAACCAGTGTTCGCCAGCAAACGCGGCACCTACGACCAGGGCAGCTCCAGCTTCAAGCGGGATGTCGCGGGCAGTGACAAAAGCGTCGCCTTCCGGCTGTCCTGCGACCCGGCGCTGGACTGGGTGACGGTGTTCGAGGCCCCCATCGACCTCATGAGCCTTTGCACCCTGTACCCAGAAGTCAGGAGCAACGCGGTGGCGCTGGGCGGGCTGGGATATGGGGCGCTGGACACCTACCTGAAGGAGAACCCCCACCTGCGGCGGATCGTCCTGTGCCTGGACGCGGATGGACCGGGCCGGGAGGCTGCGGAGCGGATGAACGCAAAGTACACGGCGGAGGGCTATTCCGTGTGCTACATCACTCCGCTGCAGGGCAAGGATTGGAACGCATATCTACAGGGAATCACGAAAAATCCAGAAAAACTACGTCAAGGAGGACATTATCAAGTGGCAAATTTAGGACAGATCATCAATGACAAGGCCGCCTCGGACGCCCAGCGGCGGGAGCAGCGGCAGGCGGAGCGGGAACACATCGCCGCCATGCGGGATGCCTGCGTGGGTGAGATCACATCGAACCCGGAGGCGTACACCCGCTTTCTGAATATGCAGGGTGATAATCCCGGCTACGGCGCGGGAAGCGTGGCCCTGGTCATGGCCCAGGACCAGGAGGCCACGGTGTTCGGCACACCGGAGCGGTGGAAGGCCCAGGGCCGCGCCGTGCTGGCGGAGGAGCAGGGCAAGGGAATGAAGATCTTCACCAAGTCCCAGTCGGGCCGGTACTACATCCTGGCGGATGTCTACGATGTCCGCCAGACCGAGGGGCGCGAGATAACGCCGCACCAGCTCCAGGATGATACCCCGGAGATGGCGGCGGCCCTGGCGGCCCTACTGGACCGCTCCCCTGTTCCGGTAACTGCGGACACGGAGATCACCGCTGCCGCGCTGTATGACCAGCAGAAGATGGAAGTCCTGGTAAACCCGGATTTCTCCGACGGCGAGGCGTTCGCCGCCATTGCCGCTGAAGTCGCCCACGCCCGGTTCCATGACCGGGGCTTCAACACCTACTACGACCGCGCCAGCCTGGACTTTGCCGCTCAGAGTGTGTCCTGCATCCTCTGCCGCCGGTTCGGTGTCCAGCGGGAAGCGCCGGACCTGTCCAGTCTCCCGGGATTCAGCAGGGACCAGAGCATCCAGAGCAGGCGGCAGGCGCTGGACGGCATCCAGAGCACCAGCCGGCAGATCGGCAATGCCATCGAGCAGCGCATCGCGCCCCAGCAGCGGAACGCCCCGTCCAGGCACAACCAGGAAAGATGAGCAACGGATAGGAATCGGCTCAAAATGGAGGAAAAAGTAATGAAACGAGAAAAATATATCCTGACAACGCTGTTCGCCCTGGCCGTCATTCTGGCCGGGGCGTTTCCCGCTTACGCGGCGGAAGCAGAATCCGGAACCAGCAGCAGCTACTACCCCATCTCCGTGGAGGAGTACACCTACGGCGACCTGGATGAATTGCGGATCAACAAGGTCTATCAGCTGTCCCTGGCGGATGATCCCTCGCTCATCCCTACGGAGGATTTTGTCCGCAATGGCCGCCTGTACTACCTGTTGGACATGACCCGGAAGGATGAGGTGGGCGTGGATACCCAGCCGTATACCCAGACCGTCACCATGACCAGCGACACCGATAGCATGGAGGCCATCCTCCAGAAGCTGGATGCGGAGATCGAGGCCACCACCGAGGACGGGTACACCGGTATCCTCCGGCTGGATCACACCTCCGTGCAGGTGACGGTGGACGGCTACGCCACCAAGAGCAGGACCATTTCCGCCACCCGCACGTATCCTAACCTGTCGGACGCGGATCTGTCTTTGGTGCCGAAAACCATCACGGACGGGGGTAAGACCCTGACGCTGGCGGACTGTTGGCTGGCAAAAACAGGGAGAAAGGGACGGCAAAATAAAATAGGAGGAAC
>CAJUPS010000064.1 GCA_910588045.1 uncultured Oscillospiraceae bacterium
ATACCGGCCCATCCGGGAAGTGACCTTTGCCGGAAAGCCCTTTGCCCCGCCCAAAGCCTACCGCCGTATGCACCGGGAGCGGCCCGCCCCCACCCGTTGAAATGCGTCTCAATTTGAGACGCATTTCGACATTTTATCCAGGGCGGCAGGGTCGCCCCACCACTTTTTTGAAAGGAGTGTTCCCCATAGATACCAACAACCGAATGAAGGAAATCGCCGGAAACCTGCGCCGGGACGTGAAGGATCTGCTGGGCGAAAGCGCCAATATCGTCACCGGCCTGTTCAAAGACGGCCTGTGTACGGTCCGGGGCGCGGCCAACCGCTGGCGCAATTTTACCCGCGATATTTCCAGCGCGTTTGTGTCCCTGTTCAAATCCACCAATGAGGCCCTCTTGCCCGACCTGTCCCCGGAGCAGCAGCCCATCGTCACCATCATGGAGAGCAGGGACGAAAACCTTCCCGTGGGCACCCGCATGACCTTATCCGAGGCGGAGACGCGGATCGGGGAGCTGAACCAACGCTATTGGGACAGCGACGAGCCGGAGCGCCCGGTCAGGGTGGCTATCGACTATATGCTGGACGGCGAGGTGGACCGCTACTGGCTCCCCCTCCGCACCGGGCCGGGCTGCGGCTCTCTGCTGGAACAGATGGAGTGCCATGTGGACGCCCACCTGAACCGCCCGGAGGAAGTGACCCGGCTTTTCGAGGACGCCCCCGCCGGTCTGCGCGAGCTGCTGCATGAGCAGTTCGGCCCCCAGCTCCATGACGACCTGGAGAAGCTGGCAGGCCGGGTATTGACCTTTTTCCAGCAGCATCACACCATCACGAAATTGGAGCAGCAGTTTCAGACACAGGCGGCGGCTATGCCGCAGAGAGAAAAAGAAAAATTTCTGGAATATGCGAAAGCGGCGGTCACAGATTTGCGGAAGGCCGCCAACACCAGCAAGACCACCGCCCCGGCCCAGGAGCGCGCCGCCCCTGTTTCCTCTGCACCCGCCCGTGACAGCGACAGGCCCCGGCAGTCGGTGAAGGTGAAGCTGCGCCAGATCAAACAGGAACGGGCAAAGGTCCCCGCCCGCGTCAAGGGCCGGCCCGCCCCCCAGCGATAGGAGGCCGCCATGGAACAGGAATTTTACTGCTACTACTCCACCCAGCGCCCCGTTGACATTGGGACGTTCCCCAAGCCGCCCGGCAACGCCCCCACGGAGATATGCAACTTTGACGAGCGTATCCCGGTGGAGCATGAAGCCTTTTCCGCATGGGGCGTGCTCACCTACGCCAAGCCCCTGACGGAGAAGGAGATCAGCGACTATGAACTGCGCCCCTCCCGGTATAACCCCGATGTGCGCCGGACCATGGCGGAGCAGGCGTCCTTTGTCGGCCCATGGGAAGAACGCAACGGCATACCGGCGGATAAGCGGCTGACCCGCTGGGACGTGAACGCTGAAACCTTTGCCCCCGCTGACGGTGTTCGCCCGGAACAGCTTGCGGAGCATTACCGGCTGGCAAAGAAATTTCCCCGCATCCCCCGCCAGGGCAGGTCAAAGGACCCTCCCCAGCGGGAGGGCAGATAGGAGGACCTTATGCCGGACATAAAACCGTTTTTCTCCGTCAATGCCTGGGGAGACAGCCTGACAACAGGCGCAACGCTTAAAATCGTACACTCTCTCCATTATTCGGACTATACCGCAAGCCCCCATATGGTCCCGCTGGTGGAATTGACTGCGGCAGAACTGCAAGAAAAGCTCAAAGACAGTAAAGCGGCGGAGAAGTCCATTTTTGATAAGCTGAAAACGGCGGTCAGCGAATGGGAGGCGCAGGCGGCCCAAACCCTGCTGCTGGAAAAGGTGCTGGAATATGTGCGTACCCCGGAGGTGTCCCATACCTTTAACGAGTGGAAACAGTTGGAAAACGGAGCCTGGGAGATCAGCAACCGAGTGTATCAGATGCGCTATCAGTTTGCGCCTGTGCCGCAGTCCAAGGCCGTCCGCGTCACCTGGGGGATCGTCTACAACACTCCCCAGCAGCCGGGGAATCCCCGGTATGCCAACTCCTGGGGGACAGCCGCTTTATCGCCCGGCAGGATAAAAAACCGTATGAAAGCGCGGAGGCCGCCCAGCGGTATATCCAGGGCCGGTTCAACCTGTACGCCCACCTGTTCACGGAGCTGTCCCCGCCTGTACCCAACGACTGCAAGCGGATGTTCATGGTCAACGGCCACCTTCTCCCCGGCTACACCCTTGCGCCCCCGGAACGGACAAAGGAGGAGGCCGTCAACGACCTGCTGGACTGTCTGGAGGACGGGGACGTTGCGCCGCCCATGCCGGAGCCGGAGCAGCCACCCGCCCCGAAGCAGAAGGCCGCCGCCCCCTCCCCCGCGAAACCTGCCCGGCCAGCGGCCAAGAAAAAGACCGGCCCTAAAAAATCGGGGCCGGTTCGATAGGAGGCGCAGTCATGGCATATACCCATCTTGACCCAGGCCAGGAGCTTGAAATTTCAGCCCATATCTACTTTTCACCCTCGCAGACGGATATTTCCGAGCTGGTAAAACTGTCCCCGGAACAGCTAAAGGCACAGGAGACGGTCAGCGTTGAACAGGAAAAGGCCATCTTTGAAAAATTTGGTGAAATAGAAAAGGAGTGGGCGAAACAGGCGATGCTGACCCTATCCCTGCGAAAAGCCCAGCAATATCTGAAAGTCCATCCAGCCCCTCATACCTCGAACCAGTGGACGGAGGATCAGTACGGACGGCATGAAATGAGCAACATGGTCTACTGCTTTTCGTGGCGGGAATATGAGCGGACGGAATGGAGCCGCGCAGAGCAGAAATCTATCCCCGTTGCCTGGGAGTTGTCCTGGAGCCTGCATTTCAACACCATCCCAAACCCGGACTACTCCGGCTCTGGATGGCAGCTTGCCGGACAGGATCGGAAGGTTTTCAAAGACAGAGCAGCTATGGAAAAATATCTCCAGGGCCGTATCGCCGCCTACGCCCACCTGTTTACGGAGCTGTCCCCGCCCGTTCCTGCGGACGCCCGACAGCGGTTTTGTGTCAATGGGGTGCTGCTGCCCGGCTATACCGTAGAGGCGCCCATACCGCCCCGCCCCGATGTGGATGAACTGCTATCTCTGCTGGAGGACGGGGACATGGACGCTTTGCCCCAGCCGGAGGAACCGGCCCCGCCCCCGGCACCCCCGCCCCGGGGACATACCCCCAAAAAGATCCGGCCCCAAAGGTCCGGCCCAGTCCGATAGGGGGCGTGTTACTATGAAAAAGAAACGGTTTCACTATTCTATCAGCGGCTACCGCTGGGCCCCGGAAAGTTTTCGTGCTGCGAAAGGTCTTGCCGGACGGCCTGCCCAAAATATCCCCCTGACAGATAAGCAGCGGCATGAAGTAGGTCTGCTGTCTTTGACAAAAGGCCCCAATGTGGCAATCGGCTATGTCAAGCACATCGAACGGGCGCGGGAGCGCCAGCGCAGGAAAATGATAACTTACGGTTTTCTTTCAAAGGAAGTATCAGGACGTTTTGTGTACTGTCCACAGCTTTCTTTCCGCGCCGACGCCCCCATTAGTGAACGTCTCCGTGTGTTCAAAAAAATTCGTGACATCCTGGAGGACACTGATGGGCGTGTGGTCGTCTCTACCGAGTGTGAGCTGGACGGCCAATACCGCCCCACCAATGTCAAAGAAAACGCCATCACAGCGGATTTCAGCCGTCCCTTGACTATTCCAATGGGCCATCAGATCATCCGAGACTTTCCAGAGCAACCGTACCGCCCCCGCCCAAAAGCCCCGAAAAAGGCCAGGCCCTATAAGCGCCGGAACACGGCCCCGACACGGTAGACAGCGGCGCCGCTGGCGCCGCTGTCCCAGCAAGTACGGAATTTTGACATCAAAATTCCACTTGTTAGGGGCACAGCCCCTAATACCCCCCCGCCCGGAAATGCGTCTCAAGTTGAGACGCATTTTTTCGACGAATTTTGAAAGGAAGTGCTGCCTATGGCAAAACCCTATAAGACCGTCACCCTGCGGCTGAACGCCAGCCAGTACGCCCACCTGCACCGGCAGGCGGAGGCATCCGGCCTGAAAATAGAGCCGCTGCTCCGTCAGCTCATTATGGGCGTGAACCTCCGGCCCCGGCCCCCCGACACCTACGCCGCCCTGCTGCGGGAGCTGAACGCCATCGGGACGAATATCAACCAAATCGCCCACAACACCAACGCCCGGAAGGAGGCGGGCCAGACCGATATTGACGAGGCGGTGAAGCTGGTGCGGCAGGCATACCGGCTGATAAAGGAGGCCCTGTAATGGCCTATGACAAGATCATCACCATCCGCTCCCGTCTGGATCATTGTGTGGATTATGTGCTGAACCATGAAAAAACCGATATGGCCGCTGTACTGGATTACATTGGCCGGGCAGACAAGAACGCCCTGCCGGACGGCCGCTCCGTTTTGGAGACGGCCATCAACTGTGATCTGGAAAGCGCCTATCAGGATATGCAGGAGACCAAGCGCCGCTGGGGGAAGCCCGGCGGCGTTTTGGGTTATCACCTGATCCACGCCTTTGCCCCCGGAGAAGTGACCCCGGAACAGGCCCATGAGATCGGCGTGGAGTTCGCGGCCCGGCTGCTGGGGGACCGCTACGAGGCGGTCGTCTCCACCCATTTAGACCGTGACCATCTGCATTGTCACATCCTGTTCAACTCCGTATCCTTTGTGGACGGGGCGAAATACAAAAATACTTTCAAGGATTATTTTGGGGATATTCGCGGCATTTCCAACGAGGTCAGCCGCGCCCACGGCCTGTCCGTGATCGAACCGGGCGAGGGCGGCAGGCACTACGCGGAATGGAACGCGGAGGCCCAGGGCAGACCCACCCTCCAGGCCCTTGTCCGGCGGGACATTGACGCGGTGGCTGCCAGCGCCTACACCATGAAAGCCTTCTGGCGGCAGTTGGAGGAGCTGGGCTATACCGTCAAGCGGGGCCCCAATATCAAGCACACCGCCGTCAGGCCCCCCGGCGGCCAGCGGTTTTTCCGGCTGGACGGCCTGGGGGATAGCTATACGGAAGCGGACATTCAGGCCCGGCTGTCGGCTGTTCGCTCTGGCGAGACCCCGCCGCCCGTTCCCCCCGGCCCGTCCTTCTGCCCCGCCATCCAACCGCTGACACCGGGGCGGCGATACCGGCCAAGGGGCGGCATACCTGGCAGGCCCCGGAAGCTGAAAGGCTTTCGCGCCCTCTACTTCAAATATCTGTATCTGCTGGGGGCCATCCCGAAACGGCGTCCCAAGCGCCGGTTTGTCTCCCGGACGGAGATCATCAAATTTGACCGATACCAGGAACAATTTCAATATCTGATGAAAAACCGTATTGAGACGGCGGGCCAGCTCTCCATGCAGTATGACGCCCTGCAAGCGCAGATCGACGCCCTGACGGACCAGCGGCGGGAGCTGTATAAGATACGCCGCGCCGGTCATGGCGGCGAGGCTGTGACGGATGAGATCACAGGCCTGACCGCCAGGGTGCGGGAGCTGCGCCGGGAGTTGAAATTGTGCGCCCGCATTGAGAAAGACATACCCACAGTAAAGGAGGCGGTGCAGGCCGACACCAGCGAGACAAGGAGCGTGATCCATGAAAAAACTGATAAAAGCAGACCTCAGCGGCATTTTGAGACTGGCCGGGGCTTATCAGGCGATAGAGGCCCTGAACGTTGAACGGGAGGTTGCCGAGTTGCAGCGGTTCCGGCACACCGACTATTTGTTTCTGACCTGGAACGGGCGCTGCCGCCTGTCCACCCTGCCCGCCGTCTATGAGCCGGACACCCCGGACAATCTGGACTGGCTGGCCTGCCGGGGCGTCACGCCGTGGCCGGTAGTCGCCCTGTATCTCCATGCGGATAAAGCGGTGGAGGGGCTGCCGTGGGGCAGCGTCACCCTGCTGGACCATCAGACCGCCGTGGAGGACGTGCGTATCTTCTCCGCCCTGCCGGAGAGCCAGCGGGAGCGGCATATCCGCCTGATTATCAAACGGTATCAGCGGCGCGTGACCTACTGCTCCATGCTGGAGGCTGTCCAATACCTGAAAACGGGAGGGGGTGAAAGTCAATGGATGTAAGCGGTGATGTGGCCGACCTGATGGTAAAAGAGAGCATCCAGCTCACCGAGGCCAGTATCAAGCTGCTGGCGGCGGGGAGCAAAAATCTGGCGGCGCTGCTGTGGGCGCTGGCGAAGGACAACAAGAAGCTGGTAGGCAAGACCGGCATGGCCCGCCTGCTCCGGGAGAGCAAGGAACTGAAGGTATTCCATATCAAGGAGAGCGACCTTGCGGAGTTCCGCGCCTTTGCCAAGAAAAACGTCCTCTTTTCCGTGGTAAAGGACAAGCGGAGGACAGACGGCATGGTGGACCTTGTAACCAACGTGGATTTCGTGTCCCAGGTCAACCTGTTCATGGAGCGGCGAGGCTATGGCGCACCGGCCAGGGAGGACGCCGAGCCAAAAAAAGCCGTCCCCCGCGCTCAACCCGGCAGCTCCTCACCACAGCGCGGGAGTGGCTCGACGCCATCGCAGAGCGAGAGGAGGACGACGACGAGGACTACTGACGCCCCAACCGCCAAGATCGGGGACATCCCCACCGTCAAGGGACGGCTGGCCGCCCTGCGCGCCGCATCCGAGGGCATGAAGGAGCCGGGGAAGGCCCCCCAGCGCCAGCCCACCAAGCACCCACCCAAAACACGATGAAAAAATGGAGGTAACTTTTTATGGCAAATCTGGAACAGATCGTGACCCAAAAGGCGGAAAAGGACACCCGCTGGAGGGAACAGCAGCAGGCAGAACGGGAAAACACCGTCGCCATGCAGGACGCGGGCATCGAGCAGATCACCAGCAGCCCGGAGGCATACGCCCGCTACCTGGATATGCAGGGGGACAACCCGACGTACAGCGTGGGCAATATCGCCCTGGTCATGCTGGCGCTGCCCCAGGCCACTGTGTTCGGCACCCGTGACCGCTGGCGGGCCCTGAACCGCTCCGTCATGGGCGAGGAAATGAACAACAGCGTGAAGATTTTTGCCAAGGGCCCCATGGGGCGGGGGTACACGCTGACCGACGCCTACGATGTGACGCAGACCCAGGGCCGGGATCTGAAACGCCCTGTTCTGAAAGAGGGCAGCAAGGGCATGGAGACCGCGCTGACTACGGTGCTCAACTATGCCGTGGCCCCCGTGGTCATTGACAAGGAGCTGCCCGTCCCCGCCTACTATGACCCCGGCAATATGGAGCTGGCCATCAACCCCGATTTTCCCGACCATGAGGCGTTCGCCGCCATCATCGCGGAAGTGGCGCAGACCCGTTTCCACGCCAAGGGCGCGGTTCCCGGCTACAACAGGGCCGAGTGCGAGCTGGACGCCCAGAGCGTGTCCTACATCCTCTGCCGCAGGTTCGGCGTCGAGCGGCCCATGCCGGAGTTGGAAAACCTGTCGGAGCTGTATGACGGCTGGGAGACCGAGGACCGCAGATACGCCCTGGACAAAATTCAGGATATGAGCAAGAAAATGGGCCGCTCCATCGACAAGAATTTGGAAGCGGACAAGCAGAGAAGCAGGACGCCGCCGCCCCGCCGTCCCGTGAGGTAAAGCCCCCAACGGGGGTGTTTTTCCCCTTCGAGAGAGTAATCCGCCGCCCGTCCCCAGTCAAGGCCGGACGATTGCTGGCGCAATCGCCCGCGAGCCGGCCAGTCTGCGGACTGGCCGGGCCTTGACAGGGGCCGTTCGCCGGATTTTTTTGTCACCAAGGGGAAAACACCCCAAAAGCCGCTTGTCAGCGGCTTTTGCTATCCTGGGAGGCTGGCGGGTCTGACGGGAGCGCCAGCAGCCCTTCAAGCGCCCCGCCGCAAGCCGTCGGCGGGGCGGCAGACCCGGAAATGTGTCTCAATTTGAGACGCATTTCGACAACACGGAAAGGAGGCGGCCTTGCTTACTTTAGGCAGTTTATTTGACGGCATCGGCGTGTTCCCCCTGGCCGCCCACCGGCAGGGCGTCACGCCCCTATGGGCCAGCGAGATACGAAAGGCCCCCGTCTCCATCACCAAACGGCATTTCCCGGAGATGGAGCACCTGGGCGATATTACGGAGCTGGACGGCGGGAAGATACCGCCCGTCCACATCATCACTTTCGGCTCCCCCTGTCAAAATCTATCTCAAATTGGCGACAGGTCCGGCCTTGCCGGGGAAAAATCAAACCTGTTTTTTCACGCGATCAGAATTATTCGAGAAATGAGGTGCGCCACTGGAAATCTCTATCCAATTATCTCTGTTTGGGAAAACGTCATGGGATCGCTTTCTTCAAATGACCGGCTGGATTATAGAGCCGTCCTCGCAGCCTTCACAGACGCCGAGGTTCCAATGCCTCCTTCTGGAAGATGGGCAAACGCCGGTATGGTGCGAGGGGATGTCCCTGACCTCTCCTGGCGGCTTATGGACGCCCAATATTGGTCAGTCCCCCGGCTGGCACGACGGCAGCGTATTTTTATCGTGGCCGATTTTGGAGGGCGGCGTGCTCACGAAATACTGTTTAAGCCCCGCCCAATGTTCCAAGTTCCTCCGCCTTGCGGAAAAGGCGGGCTGTCCGCCGCCCCCGGAGATCGAGGCCCTGTTATTGAAACAGGGGGGCGTGTACCCATCGTGCGGCCCTTCCAGCTTTTCCGTATGCGCGGCGCCGCCAAAGACCGATACCACGTCCAGTTCCGGGACAGCTTTGGATTTGCAACTGACCCTTTTCCCACCCTTTTAGCCAGCGCCGTCAACCCCTTCGCTTTCTATTATGAGGACGATCCGCTGGACGGCTGCATCCGCTATGTCACGGAGACAGAGGCGGAACGGCTCATGGGCCTGCCGGAAGGCTGGACGGCATACGGCGCGGAGGGCGAGGCCATCAGCGCCGCCCAGCGCCAGCAGGCCCTGGGGAACGCCATCGCCCTGCCCTGCGCGGAGTACATCATGGCCGGGATCAGGGAGGTCCTGGCCCGGCCCCCCTGAAATGCGTCTCAAGTTGAGACGCATTTCGACATTTTATGAAAATTGGAGGTTATCTGCATGAAACGCATTACGCCCCTGCTGCTGGCGGTGGTCCTGGCCTGTGCCCTGACCTGCCCGGCCCTGGCCGCGGAAGCGCCGGAGGGGACCGCCCCCGTCCGGCCCGCCGCCCTGTACCCCACGGAGGTGGTGGAGACCGAGGCTGGCGGCGGCCGCCGTCTGGAGAAGGTCTACCTGCTCACCGCCGCCGACAACCCGGCGAACATCCCCACCGCTGACTTTGAGCGGGAGGGCTACCGCTATACCTTGCTGGACGTGACCCGGCAGGACTACACCGAGAGCGAGACCAGGGAGCACACCGAGACCGTCACCCTGGACAGCGGCACCAAGGACATGGACAAGATCATGCCCCAGCTCGCCGCCACGCGGGAAGTCACCACCGAGGACGGCTTTACCGGCATCCTGACTCTGGACACCGCCAGCATCACCGTGGAGGCCGCGGGCTACGGCTCCTCCTCCCGCACCGTCACCGCCACCCGGAACTATCCGAATTTGTCCGACGCCGACTCATCCCTGATCCCCAAGACCATCACGGACGGCGGACGGACGCTGACCCTGGCGGACGTTCAGTGGCTGGAGGCCGGGGAGTTTTACAACGCCACGGCCAGCTACACCGGCACCGCCACCAGCAGCTATGCCACCGGCTACGTTATCACCGCCGAATACGCCGGGGAGGTGGTCAAGACCATCAGCGGCGAGATGATCTATACGGCGGTATTCAGCGGCACCCCCATCAACGCCCCCGCAGAGACGGAACCGGGGCCGGACGATGGAAACAATGACAGCATGGAGACCCCGCCGCCGGAGCAGGAGGAACCCGGCACTTCCGGCGGTATCGGCCTGAAATGGCTGCTGGTCCTGCCCATCGGGGCGGGGGCGGCAGGGCTGGCCTTCCTGGGGAAATTCCTGCTGAAAAAATACAAGGCTAAAAAAGAATGGAAGGAGTACACCACATGAAGAAATGGAAAACCACGCTGTTGTCTGCCGCCCTGCTGCTGTCCCTGTCTGTGGCCCCGGCCCACGCGCTGGAATACACCTTTGACGGCCCGCCCACCGGGGACTTCGGCACACCCACCAGCGCGGAGGACATCATCCAGACCGGGGCCGAACCCGCCAACAAGGACAGGAGCAAGAGCAGCGCCCTCATTCCTCCCGGTTTTGGGACGCCCACCAGCTACCTGCCGGGGAGCGGCGAGTACCTGACCCCGAACCTCGCGGCGGACGGCCCCCTGAGCGGGAACTACACCCTCACCGTGACGGGCGGCACGGGCGGCGGCGCACCGGCCCTTCCCGGCGCGGTTGACACCTCCGCGCCCACCAGTCCGGCCTATCCCACCACCAGCGGCCCCGTCACCGCCTTTACCGATGTGACCGCCGACCTCTATTACAGCAACGGCAGTTTGGGCACACTGGAAATCCCGTCCATCGGCCTGAGTGTCAATATCTATCAGGGGACGGACAGCGCCGCTCTGAAAAAGGGGGCGGGCCACTTCACCAACACCAGCATCTGGAATGGAAATGTTGCGTTGGCTGGGCACAACCGGGGGGTAAATAATCATTTTGGCAAAATCCATACACTTGACACGGGCAATACCATCACCCTCACCACGGCCCTGGGGACCCGAACCTACACCGTTACCAGTGTGGCAAAGGTTGACGTGATGGACAACACCATGCTGGAGGCCACCAGCGACAACTGCATCACCCTTTTTACCTGCGTAATGAACCAGCCCAGCTATCGCTGGTGCGTCCGGGCTGTCGAGAGTTGACACGCCATTTTTAGACAAATTCCTCCGATTATGTTATAATAATAGTGGAGAAATCCACAAAACTATAACATTTTAAGGAGGACTTGACATGAAGCGGGGATTTACCTTTATCGCGGGAATGTTGATGGGCGCGGCCCTGTTCGGGGGCGGCACAGCATATGCGGCGGGCCTGATGGCCGAGCCGTCCAGCCAGACCTTCTATGTGGACGGCCGGCAGATCCAGTTGCAGGCTTACGCCATTGGGGGCAGTAACTATGTGAAGCTCCGGGACGTGGGGCAGACGGTCGGCTTTAATGTCTACTGGGATGGGGCGGTCTACATCGACACCACCGCCCCCTATACCGGCACAGCACCGGCGGGCCAGACCTCCGCCCCGGCAACCACACCAGCCCCGGCACAGTCTGGCTACACCATCAGCACCGGCCATTGGAGCAGGGAAGATTTTTCCCGGCAGGCCAATCCCGCTGTGTTCACCGGCGTTTATGACCGGGACCTATATAACGCCATCCGGCAGACGCTGACGGACATGGGGACGGACAACAGCGCGGGAGACCGCTGCGCCTACACGATGGTGTCAAAGGAGGATTACGGCGCGGTCAAGCGTATGCTGGGCCGTCTGGACGGGCTGTATCGGTATGAGCACTATGTACCGCAGAATTTGAGCAACTACTACGAGTATCTGGACTACTTTGCGGTATCTGTTCAAATGCCGGACGACTATCTGGCGGCCTATGATTTTATCCAGCCCGCTATCGCCGCCGTGAACCGGCTGGGCACAGACCGGGAGAAGGTAAAGTACCTGAACGACTACCTCTGCGGCCTGCTGGCCTATAACAGAAAGGGCATCGCCGGGATCGCGCGGACCTTCTCACAGCACAGCGCCGAGCTGGAGGCCGCCTGCGGCGACTATGCCCACAACTTCAAGTTCCTGTGCGCGGCGGCCAATATCCCCTGCTTTACCATCAGCACCGCCAATCATTCCTGGAATATGGTCTATGCGGACGGCCAGTGGCTCCATGTGGACGTGTCCGCCAACGACCTGTACCGCCGCGATTATATCCTGCTGGCGGGGACCGTTTCAGACCGTACCGACCAGGCGCCGGAAGCCACGGCTTTTCTGAAAGAGCTGCTTGTACCCGGCTCCACCAAGTAAGACCCGGACATATCAGGGAAAGCGGATCGCATAGGCGGTCCGCTTTTTCTCTGCCCTGACCGGCCACCCGGAAATGCGTCTCAATTTGAGACGCATTTCGACACGCTTAAATAGCCCCGAAAAAAAGAGAACGGGAAAACATCTTTCAATCACGCATGAAAGGAGGATTTTCCCGACTTTTCAGGGGGTACAGCCTCTTTTCATGCCCGGACATGAACAGGAGGCTTTATGAAAAAGCGAATCACCGCATTGATTTTGGCAGCTATCACTGTGTTCAGTATGCTGACCGTTACCGCCAGCGCCGCGTCCCTGACCACCAGCGGCAGCGTCACCATCCAGCAGGCCGGATATGGCAGCTACCTGGGCAAGAGTACGGGCGGCACCATCGGCGGCGGCTACTGGAAGTACACCAGCAACACCGGCGCCACCGGCACCGCCTACTGTGTCAACTGGGGCCTAAAAGGGGTGTCCCCCTCCAAGTCCCTGACCATCCAGGAGTACAACCGAAGCCCCAAGACTATGGGGGCCTTTGCCAACGGCTACCCCAACCGCACGCTGGCGCAGTTTAAGGAGCTGCACCAGGACAACGTGCGGGGGATCAACAGTTTGACGGAGGACGAGTACAAATACGCGACCCAGCTTGCGGTTTGGGCCACCTGCGGCCAGCTCGCCGTCCCCGGCACCTCGTTCTCCTCTGGCCGGGCTACCCTGACCGCGCCCACCTCCGACGCACAGAAAATCCGTGTCTTTGACAGCGTGAAGGCCATTTTGCAGCTCGCCAACGGCTGGACGAAGAACCTCTATACCGGGATGTACCTTCGGGCCGAGGAAAACCGTGATGTACGCGGCGTGGAGGTCATCCATGAGCGCGGTTTGGCCGGAGCTGCTGAAAACAATGTGGAGGGCATCAAAAAAGAGACCATCAACGGGAAAGAGTATTACACCCGCGTGATGTATGTGGCGTCCGCCACTTCCACCTGGATCGACGAGTACAAGACCAAGGTGTACTCCACCGACGCCCCCCAGGGCACCATCTTCACCGCCGAGAACGGCTCCCCGCTGGAGACGGTGCAGGAGAACGGGGCCACCTGCTACAAGGTGGACACCAGCAAGAACCGCAGCACTAACCTCAATTCCAACGGCAGCGAATACTACGGCGCGTTCAAGGTCTGCATCCCCGCCGACAATGTGATGGACAACGGCTCCTTTACCATCAAGGCCACGGGCGGCGTGGCGCAGTTCAATCTGTATCTGGCCTACAACCCCGCCGCGTCGGAACAATCCTATATCATTTCCGACCCCGGCTATACCACCTGTGACGCACAGGCCGCGTTCAAGTGGACGACCACCGAGGACCTGCCGGAAACCGCCAGCCTGCAAGTAGTGAAAGCCGGGGCGGGCGGCGCTCCCCTGGAGGGGGCCGAGTTCACCCTGACCGGCGATAAGGGAACCAGCGTCAGCGGCGCCACCGACCGCAATGGGCAGATCATCTGGACAGACCTGCCCGCCGATGAAAAATTCACCCTGACGGAAACCGCCGCCCCGGAGGGGTATCAGGTCGTGGCACCCATGAACGTCACCCTGACCGCCGGCCGCACCGAGTATGTGACTGTCACCGATGATGTGGAGCATGGCTTCACCATCAAGAAGGTGGACGCGCAGAACAAGGGCAGCTTGCAGGGGGCCGTGTTCCGCTTTGAGCAGATCGACGGCTCCTATATGACCACCGGCATCACCGGCTTTGACGGCACCATCTCCTTTGAGGGCGACGAGCTGCCCTACGGCTCCTACCGTGTGACGGAGCAGACGCCCCCGGCCGGTTATGTGAAGTCCTCCCGCGTGGAGACGGTAGAATGGGACGGCACCAAGGATGTGCTTATCACCTGGGAGAATGTGCGCGACATCAGCTTGACCATTGTTAAGGTGGACGAGCAGACCGGCGTATCTCTCCCCAACGCCACCTTTGACGTGTACGCGGACGGGAAGCTGTTCACCAGCATTACCACCAACGACTCCGGCGAGGCCCGCGTGACAGGCATCCGAAAAGAGGCGTATATCGAAATTGTGGAAACCGCCGCCCCCGCCGGGTATGTGCTGGACAAGACCCCTCACGGCATCCACATTGACCCGTATGACCCCGCCACCGAGGACGATCCCGTTTTGACCGTTACCAACCGGGCGCGGCCCGCCCTGCGTATTTTGAAGTATGACCTGACCAGCAACAAGCCCATGCCCGACGTGACCTTTGAGGTATGGCACGACGGCGACCTGTTCGGGGAGTACACCACCAACGCCAGCGGCGAGATTTTTTTGTATGACCTGGAACCGGGCACCTACCTTGTAAAAGAGGTTGCCACGGACGACGCCCATGTGGTGAACAGCACCCCCCAGCAGATCGAATTGAAGGCCGGCGAGACACAGACGCGGGAGCTGGTCTTTTTCAATTCGCTGAAACCGGGCATCCACTTGATTAAGGTGGACAGCATCACCATGAAATCCCTCCCCAACGTCCGCTTTGAATTTAAGCTGGTGGGCGGGAGCTACCGGCAGGAGTTCACCACCGACATTAACGGCGAGATCGACCTGTCCAAGCTGACCCCCGGCGCATATGAAGTGCGGGAGCTGGAGGCCCCGGACGGGTATCTGATCGACGATGCCGTTCGGGTGGTGCAGGTGAACCCGGACGAGAACGCCAATTTCGTTTTCACCAACACCCCCAAGCCCGCCCTGCGGCTCATCAAGACCAGCTCGGACGGCACCCGGCTGGGCGGCGTCCATTTCAGGATCGCCCGCATTGAGGACGGCACCCACTACCTTGACCGTATCACCGACGATAACGGCGAAATCAACATCTCCAATCTGGAACCGGGGGTGTACTCCGTCAAGGAGACGGCCACCGTTGCCGACCACATCCTGGACTTACAGGAGTACCATGTGGAGCTGTTCCCCGGCCAGACCAGCACCATCACCATTGAGAACCAAAAGCGGCCCAATTTGATCGTCTACAAAAAGGACGCAGACACGGGCAAGCCCATCCCGGACACCATTTTTACAGTCCGGGCGGCAGATGGCCACAGCGTAGACGAGATCAAGACGGACAGCACAGGCAAGGCCACCCTGACAAACCTTTTGCCCGGAGTTTATGAAATCTCCGAGAAGTCTGTCCCGGCCCCCTGGCTCATGGACGCCCCCAGCCAGCTTGTGACCCTCTACCCCAACCGCGACCACACCATCTATTTTGAGAACCACAAGAAGCCCACCCTGACGGTGAACAAGGTGGACAGCATCACCGGCAGTCCCATCAAGGGGGCCAAGTTCGAGGTTTGGTACGGCTCCAACAATACGACCACCGGGGAGCTGAACAGCCTGGGCACGTTCTTTTCCGACGAGAACGGCCAGTTTTTCGTTGACCTGCTGCGGGACGGCTGGTACAAGGTGACGGAGCTGGCCCCCGCCGCCGGGTACACCATCAAGGAACCCGCCACCCAGGAATTTTATATCAAGGGCGGCGAGAGCAAGGTTATCACCTTTGAGAATGTGCCCAAGAACGCAATTATCGTTGAAAAGTATGATAGCGTCACCGGCGCAGTTCTCCCCGGCTGCACGTTCCAGTTGCGCTACCTGGGCGGCACCAGCGGAACGGGCGGCACCGTGATCGGCACCAAAGTGACGGGCAAGAACGGCACCGCCATGTGGACGGGCCTCAACCCCGGCGCGTATGTGCTGGAGGAAGTGGACGCTGCGGACGGGTACAATATTATCCAGTCCTCCGAAACCATCATGCTGGCTGACAGCGGCGAACAGAGCGTTGTTACCGTCAGATTTTCCAATGCCCCGGACGGCATTTTGTTGATCCGCAAAGTCTGTTCCGTCAACCCCTCTGTCACCCTGCAAAATGCGGAGTTCAAGGTTGCCTATGCGGACGGTACTGTTGTGGGCGACAGCAACGGCATTTTCAGAACGGATGAAAACGGGGAAATCCGCATCACCGGCCTGACCCCCGGCAAGAGCGTCGTTGTCACCGAGACACGCGCCCCCGCAGGATTTTTGATCGACACACAGAGCCAGACCGTCCAGATCAAGGAGGGCCGCACCGTTAGCCTGACCTTTAAGAACCAGCCGAAAGGGGCTATCATCATCCAGAAGCGGGACAGCGCCACCGGCCAGCCTTTGAGCGGGGCCGAGTTCCGGGTAACGACGGCGGCAGGCTGTGAGGTGGGGCTGGACGGCGTAATCGGCACCAGCACCCTGACGCAGAACGGCATTTTTACCACCGACAGCAGCGGCGAAATCAAAATCACCAACCTCGCCCCCGGCGCGTATGTGCTGACGGAGCTGAAAGCCCCGACAGGCTATGTCATGGACAGGGCCAGCACCAATGTTGTCATCGGGCAGGGCGGCGACACGCAGACCGTCGTTGTCACCAATTCCAAGGCCGGGACGCTGGTGATCGACAAACGGGACGCCCTCACCGGGAAGCCCTTGCAGGGCGTTACCTTTAAGGTGACTACCTCCACCGGCGAGTACGTTCCCGACGCCAGCGGCCACATCAGCAGCAACGGCCTGTATTTTACGGACAAGGACGGGAAAATCACCATCAACGGCGTGGTGGGGACGCTGGTAGTGACGGAGACGGCCACCATCCCCGGCTACACCATTGACGAGGCCACCCGGACGCAGACCGTGGACGTGCGGCCCAACGACACGCAGACCCTCCACTTTACCAACACGCCCAGCACCACCCTTGTCATTGAAAAGTACATCGAGGGGACTACGACCCCGCTCAAGGGCGTTACGTTCCTTATCACCGACAGCTCCGGCGCGGTGGTAGGCAACAGCAACGGCGAGTTTATCACCGATGAGGCGGGCCGGATCGTGCTGGACGGCCTGACCCCCGGCACCACCGTCACCGCCAGGGAGATCAAGGCGTTGGAGGGCTATGTTTTGGACGGCCAGCCCAAATCTATCCTTATCAAAGCGGGCGAAGTCCAGACCCTCCGTTTTTACAACGCCAAGCAGGGCAGCATCGTGGTGAAGAAGCTGGACAAGCAGACCGGGGAGCCGCTGGCCGGGGTGGAGTTCCAGATCACCTACTCGGACGGCAGCTATCTGGACGACGACTACGGCCACCTGTCCAGCAAGGGCCTGTATAAGACCGACGCCAACGGGGAAATCCGCATTTCCGGCGTGGTGGGGACGCTGGTTATCACCGAAACCAAGCCCCTGCCCGGTTACGTCATGGACGAGGGCACCAGGACACAGACGGTCAAAGTGAACCCCACCGACACACAGACCATCACCGTGTATAACACCAAGGCCGGGGGCCTCACCATCATCAAAAAGGACGAGGAAACCGGGGAGCGCATTAAGGGCGTCCAGTTTGAAGTCCGCAAGCTCAACGGGGAGATCATCGGCACCTACACCACCGACGGCAACGGCGTTATCAATCTGCCCGAAGCGGAAAAGGGCTGGTATCAGGTGGTGGAGCTGAAAGCGGCCAAGGGCTATCAGTTGGACGACACACCTCATCAGATTGAGGTAAAGGACGGCGGCACGGCTACACTGGAGATCACCAACCGGCAGACCGGGAGCGCCCTTATTCATAAGGTGGACAGTCTCACCGGCGAGGGCATCTACGGCGTGACGTTCCTGCTCTCCGACGCCAAGGGGAACCCCGTGGGCACCTATCAGAGCGACAACGAGGGCTATGTGTATATCGACCAGGGCCTCGCGGACGGTAAGTACACCATCCGGGAGATTGAATGTGCGGACGGCTATATTCTGGACACCCAGCCCAAAACGATTTACGTTCAGTACGGCGGCTGTACCACCATTACCTGGCCCAATACCGCCGTCCGGGGACAAATCCAGATTATCAAGAAGTCCGCGGACTACAACCCCACCAACGGCCTGCCCGCCGGAACACTGCTGGAGGGAGCCACCTTTGAGATTTACAACGAGCGCAACGGGAACAAGGTGGACACCATTGTAACCGGGGCCAACGGCCTCGCGTCCTCCAAGGCCCTCCCCCTGGGCCGCTACACCATCCGGGAGACAAAGGCCCCGGCCAACTACGGCGCGTCCTCGGAAACCTATACCGCCGTGTTGGAGTACAGCGGCCAGATCGTCAAGCTGGAAATCACCAACAAGAGCCTGTCCACCGGCGTTTCCATCGAAAAGACCGGCCCCAAGGAGGCCACCAGCGGCCAGCCTGTCCGCTATGTGTTCTCCCGGATCGGCAACACCAGCAACGTCATGCTCCAGTCGTTCTACTGGCGCGACACCCTGCCCGCCGCCGTCCGGCTGGATAAGGTTGTCACCGGCACCTACAATTTCCCCGGCACCTATAAGATCGTCTATAAGGTGAACAACACCGGGGACTACCGCACGCTGGCGGACAGTCTCAGCACCAGCCGGAACTATACGCTGGCGGCGTCCCCCACGGCCCTGGGCCTGGGAGCCAACGAGCGCGTCACTGAAATCATGTTCGTGTTCGGCCAAGTACCCGGAGGCTTTAGCCAGGTGGAGGCCCCCATGCTCTACTGCAAGGCCGTGTCCGGCCTGACCCCCGGCAGCAGCTTTGTGAATGTGGCCGATGTAGGCGGCACCCATGACGGCGTATGGGTACAGGCTGTGACCCGCTGGGTAACGACCGTGTACGGCAAGCCCACGCCCCTGCCCAAGACCGGCTACTGATTTTTCTTTGTCGGAAATGCGTCTCAACTTGAGACGCATTTTCCGACCTTTTTCGCAAACCCGGCAGCATATCCAACTATGCCAGAAAGGAGGGAATTTTATGGCCCATTTCCAAGCGGTCCGCAGCGGCCTTGCAATCAGCCAGAGTATCGCTGATATGCTGGAACGGGCTGACCCGGCGCAGTACAACGGCGCGAACCGGACGCAGACTATCCGGGAAGTCAACGACATTTTGCAGGGCCGCTCCGAACTGTCCTTCGATATGCTCTATTCGATATTGGAGCAAAAATGCGGCGGCGAGGCCGGACAGGTAGAGAAGGTCAGACGGGACGCGGAAGCGTTTCGCCATCAGAAGCTGTGCCGGACGCTGCGCTATACCCTGTCAGGCAGTCAGGAATACCACTATGAAATGTGGGACTTTGACCCCAAGCGCCCGTTGAAGATCATCAGCCAGCCCCTGTTCGACCATGCGGCGGAGCATGGTTTTCCCCCGGACTTTTTCACAGAATCCTACTTTGACCATGTGACCATCTACTGTATGCCCGACAATGTGGACTGCTCTTTCTCACAATTTCAGAACTGCCGCTTTTCCGTCTGCGGCATCCGCGGAGCGGTCTTTGACAATGCCACCCTTGATAATACCGATTTTCACTCCGCGCTGCTCCAGATGGTCAACTTCACCGGGGCCAGCATCGCACACGCCCATTTCCGGGACAGCTCCCTTGTCTCCGTCTCCTTCCAGGAGGCCCGGCTGAAATCCTGCCTGACGCTGGACTGTACGCTGAATCGCGTGGACTTCCTGGGAGCTGTGCTGGATGGCAGCAGCTATGACAGGGTTGCCGCCAGCGGCATCCAGAACCTCCCCAGCGCCACCATTACCCAGGGCGGCGCGACGCGGGAAGAAGCGGAACGCCTGCGGGCGTCCGTTTTCCATGAGCTGGGCGTGCCCATGTTCCAGGTCAGGCAACGGCCCCGGCCTGCCCGACAGGAGCGGCCGCGTGTCCCGGAAAGGTAGGGCGACCTATGAGAAAACAGCAAGAGGGCGGCATCCTTCCATGGGTGCTGCTGGCGGTCCCCGTCTTATGGGCGGCGGCGATCATGGCCTACGCCTACGAGGACGGCATGAACCTCTTTGACCTGCTGGGGCGGTTCACCGTTTTGATGGAATACCCCTTTGCCATCGGCTGGACACCCCATACCCTGAAATTTATGCTGATCGGCCTGCTCCTGTACGGCTGTGCCGCCGCCCTGTTCCTCTCCACCAAGGAGAACCGGCGGCCCGGCGAGGAACACGGCAGCGCCCGCTGGGGTAGTCCCCGGCAGCTCTGCGCCAAGTACCGGGACAAGGACCCCATGCAGAATACTATCCTCACGCAGAATGTCCGCATGGGGCTCAACGGGAAAAAACACCGGCGAAATCTCCTGCAAATCGTGATTGGCGGCTCCGGCGCGGGCAAGACCCGCTTTTTTTGTAAGCCCAATTTGATGCAGGCGAATTGCAGTTTTTTGGTGACTGATCCCAAGGGGGAAATGCTGCGGGCCGTGGCTCCGCTGCTCATTCAGAGGGGCTATGTTATCAAGGTTTTTGACCTGATCGACCCGGCCAACTCCGACGCCTTTAACCCCTTCCCCTATATCC
>CAJUPS010000065.1 GCA_910588045.1 uncultured Oscillospiraceae bacterium
GCGACTTCATGACCCTGCTGGGCCCCTCCGGCTGCGGCAAGACCACCACCCTGCGTGTGGTCTCCGGCCTGGAGAAACCCCAGAACGGCATCATGACCATCGACGGCGAGGAGATGATCAACGCGGACCTCGCCTACTACGCCGAGCCCAGCAAGCGGGGACTGAACCTGGTGTTCCAGTCCTACGCCCTGTGGCCCCACATGACGGTGAAGGAGAACATCGCCTTCGGCCTGAAGATCCAGAAGCTGCCCAAGGAGGAGATCGACAAGCGCATTCAGGACTCCCTCCGCATGATGCGCATTGAGGAGTACATCGACCGCTATCCCAACGAGCTCTCCGGCGGTCAGCAGCAGCGCGTGGCCATCGCCCGTGCCGTGGCCTCCAACCCCAAGCTGCTCCTGCTCGACGAGCCCCTGAGCAACCTGGACGCCCGGCTGCGTATCGACATGCGCTCTGAGCTCCAGCGGATCCACCGTGAGCTGGGCACCACCATCATCTACGTCACCCACGACCAGGTGGAGGCCCTGACCATGTCTACCAAGATCGCCCTGTTCAAAGCGGGCGAGCTCAGTCAGGTGGACGCCCCCATGGACCTCTACATGAACCCCATCGACCTGGAGGCCGCCGACTTCATCGGCAACCCCCGGATCAACTTCCTGGAGGGGACCGGCCGGTACGAAAACGGCAAGCTGATGGTCAAATGCGAGCTCAGCGAATACACCTTTGACAAAGCCGATATGACCGACGAGCCCATCCCCGGCGGCGAGTTCCCCGTGGTGGTGGCGATCCGCCCCGAGCAGGTGCAGATTACGGAGAACCAAGAGCCCGGGTCCCTGCCCGTCAAGGTCTATGCCAACCAGCCCGCCGGGTCCGAGACCCTGGTGTCCCTCCAGGCCGGGAAGAGCGATTTCCTCTCCAAGCAGATCGGTTTGGCCCAGTACGACATCGACCAGACGGTGTATGTTCACATTGACCCCAACAAGATCAACATCTACGACGCCAAGAGTACCCGCCTGATCAAGCGGGCCCACTGACCGCGGTTTCTAACGCCGTCCCATCCAGAGGAGGGGCGGTGCGGAAATACGATGTCCCCGCGCATACCTGTTCACTTGTAACTTGAAAGGAGAATTGGATCACCATGAAGAAGAGCAAGCTCTTAGCCCTGCTGCTGGCCTTGACCATGCTGCTGAGTCTGGTTGCCTGCGGCGGCGGAAACAATGACAAGAAGACCGACGATGCCCCCAGTCAGAGCGGTGACACCCAGAAGCCCGACGACTCCCAGCCTGCCGAGCCCGACTCCACCGACGAGCCCGCCAAGGTGGAGGACTCCGAGTTCTTCGGCCCCATCTATGACGAGTGGAGCGACATGACCGATGACGAGCTGTATCAGAAGGCTCTGGAGGAGGTCAAGGAGTACCCCGAGATCAACATCTACGCCACCTCCTCCAAGATGATGAAGGCGGAAGAGGACTTCGAGGCCGCCTATCCCGGCCTGGACGTGGTCATCATGGACATGGACCAGGACGAGGTTCTGGAGAAGTGCGTGCTGGAGGCCGACTCCGGCAACATCTTCGGCGACGTGCTCCAGGCCAAGGACGTCAACGGCAACGTGTTCTTCGACTACTATGAGGAGGGCTACATGTCCGCCTTCTATCCCCGCGACCTCTCCGCCAAGGTGGACGAGGACCTGCTGCGCTACGGCTATCCCCTGTACGCCTCCCAGAGCTTCTGGTACTACAACACCGAAGCCTTCCCCGACGAGCAGCCCGTAACCAACTGGTGGCAGATCATCGAGAAGAACGAGGACGGCTCCCAGAAGTACCGCCTGTTCACCAAGGAGATCGGCACCGAAACCTCCTACCTGTCCCTGTTCGCCAGCTTCGTGGTCAACGCCGATCAGATGGAGCAGGCCTATGAGGATCTGTACGGCGAGCCCCTGGAGTACACCTATGACGGCAGCGGCTTTGAGTTCGACGTGCCCGAGAACAACGCCGGTCTGGAGTATATGTGGCGCTTCTCCCAGATGAAGATGACCTTCATCGGCGACGGCGACGAGCTGGTGCAGGCGGTCCACAACTCCACCAAGGACGATCCCGCCCTGTGCCTGGCCTCCGGCGGCAAGATCGGCAACCGGGACGAGTCCGGGTTCAACATCGCGTGGCTGACCAACCTGGCCCCCTACACCGGCCTGGAGAACTGCGAGTACATGTACGTGGTCAACGGCTGTAGGCACCCTGCGGCGGCCCGTCTGTTCATCCGCTGGATCACCGGCGGCGTGGACGGCCAGAGCGGCGGCCTGAAGCCCTTCTCCAAGGAGGGCAACTGGCCCGTCCGTGACGACGTGGCGGGCGACTGGAACCCCGTGACGCTCCAGGAGTGCGGCGCCATCGAGCCCGATCTGGCGGCTATCAACGAGGCCTTCGGTTCCACCCAGGATCTGTGGAACTACTGGCTGAGCCAGAGCCCCCACACCAAGTAATTTCTCCGGCGGCCTTGACCTTTGTCCTGGCTTGGCGTATACTATGTCCGGGCTTGCAGCTCAGAGGTACATTTAGTTGAACAAAGCCCTGCGCGGCAGGCACACACCGGCCGCGCAGGGCGCTTTTTACAGGCAGGACCAAAGGAGGCAGTCATGGAGTATAACAACGATTTCCAGCGCCAGATCGAGGATGCGGAGCGGGAACGCCGGAAAAAGGAGCGCAAGGAGAAGTGGGCCAAGCGGGAGAAGAGCTTCTGGAAGGCGTTTCTCTTTACGGAGGACGGCAAGCCCAAGAGCGGCCTGATGGTCTACACCTTCTGCCTGAGTCTGGTGTACGTGCTGCTGTATGTGGTGGCGTTCAATTTTTCCATTGAGTGGCTGTCGCCGGTGACGGAGACCTGGCCCGCCGTTGCCGGGAATCTGGTCCAGTCCCTGGCGGCGGGGGCGGCGCTGGTGCTGATCTCCCTGGTCCTGCACCGCCTGTTCTCCGATAAACGGCTGATGCTGGGCTGCCACCTGTGGCTGGGGCTGTACGCCCTGCTGGTGTGCGTGTCCATGGTGTTCCTGCTGGGGGATCGGGAGACATTCGGGGCGTTTCTCCACTTTTTCGTGTGGTTTATGCTGATCCCGGTGATCCTGGGGCTGGTGGTGACCTACCTGCTCTACCGCCGGGACTATGTGCCGCCGAAGCGGGAGGAGGATCAGCCCTGGAAGAAGTTTACACAGCGGCGGTAAGGCCATGCTGAGACTGCATTTCATCAATGTCGGCGACGGCGACGCGATCTTAGCGGAGGAAGGAGGGGACCCCTTCCGGCTGCTGGTGGATACCGGCAGGAGGGATGTGGGCGAGGCGCCCGGCTCCCTGCGGTGTACGGCGGCGGACTACCTGGCGGCGCTGGGGGTGACCCGGCTGGATGCTCTGGTGGTGACCCACCTCCACGAGGACCACTTCAGCGGGCTCTCCGGCCTGCTGGAGAGGGTGTCCGTCGGGACGGTATACGCCGGTTTTTTCCCCTGTTTGCCCGTTGCGCCCCTGGCGCGGACGGGGATGGAGGAAAAAACCGTGAGAGGTCTCATGGACTGCCTGGAGCAGTGGGCGGCGATGACGGCGGCGCTGCGGAGGAGGGGCGTTTGTCTCCGGAGTGTGGAGGAGACGGCGGCCCTGTCCCTGACGCCCCGGCTCCAGGGGGAGATCCTCTGCGACGACCCGGACGCCGCCGGTCGGCAGCGGCAGGTATGGACCAACATGCTGGCGGGAGAGAGGGCGGACCCGGACATGGTCTGGTGGTCCTCCAAGTTCCGGAACCCGGGGTCGCTGCGGGTCCGGCTGACGTATGCGGGGCGGCGTGTAGAGCTGGCGGGGGACTGCTACGGCGCGGTCTGGGAGGAACGCGCTGCACCCTGCGACATCTTCAAGGTTCCCCACCACGGGGACGCCAAGGCGGTGACGGCAGAGCTGGCGGGGCGGCTGCGGCCCCCCTATGCGGTGATCTCCTGCGGAGCGGAGTACATTGCGCGGAAGGACCGTCCGTCTTCTGCGGCGATCCGGCTGCTGGAGGAGCAGGGGAGTCGGGTGTGGTTTACCGACAGCTTCCAACTGCCCGGGCGGGCGGCGGACCGCTGGAGGTCCGCAACATTTACCATTGAGGAGGACGGGACGATCCTGCCTCCGAATCATGACGCATAAGGTGCACCAATCAGCGCGCGAAAGCGCCGGGAGGTCAATATGATTACATCTGTTTTATTCGATATGGGCGGCACCCTGGAGGACATCTATGTGGACGCGCAGTCCGAGTGGGAGGCCATTGACAAGCTGCGGGATATGCTGGTCTCCTATGGACTGGACCCCAAGGCGGACCGGGAGGAGCTGAAGAGCAGGGTGGACGCCGGGTGGGTCCGGTACGGCAAGTTCCGGGATTCCTGCGACGTGGAGCTCAAGCCCATCCCCATCTGGCGGGACTACGTGCTGGAGGACTTCCGTTTTCCGGCGGAAGTTCTGGAGCCCCACTGCGAGGAGATCGCCCACATGTGGGAGGTGACCCACTTCCACCGCGCCCTCCGGCCCCGGGTGGCGGAGATGCTGGCGGGCTTGCAGGGCCTGGGGCTGAAGCTGGGCATCGTCAGCAACACCGCCGCGCTGTACCAGGTGTTCGCCGTCCTGAAGGAGTACGGCATCCGGGATTACTTCCAGGATGTGACCCTGTCCTCCGTTACCGGGATGCGCAAGCCTGCACCGGACATCTTCCGGGTGGCCCTGTGCCAGCTCCAGAGCGCGCCGGAGGAGTGCGTCTATGTGGGGGATACCATTTCCCGGGACATCATCGGCTCGAAGCGTGCGGGCTTCGCCAAGGCAATCCAGATTTGCTCCCAGCTGACGCGGGAGAAGGACTGCGGCGTCAAGCGGGAATTTGAGCCGGACTACATGGTGGAGGACATCTACGAGGTGCTGCCCATCGTACAAAGTCTGCTCAGATCATAAGAAAGAGGGCCCCCGCTGCGGCGGGGGCCTTCTTATCCCTATTTCACAAACTGTTCGATGGCCCGGTTCAGCTCGTCGATGGCGGCTCGATCCCGGGTCTCCATTGCGTCCACGATGCAATGCTCCAGGTGGTCCTTCAGGATGACCTTGCCGGTGTTGTTCAGCGCACTGCGGACGGCGGAGAGCTGGACGAGGACCTCCGAGCAGTCCCGGCCCTCCTCCACCATGGCCTTCACCCGCTCCAGGTGCCCGATGGCCCGGGCCAGGCGGTTCACCACCGCCCGGGTCTGGGTGTGACTGTGGGTGTGGCCGTGCTCATGGGGGATGCCATGCTCGTGCAGATAGGCGTGGTCCGGGATGTTCATGGGCTGCTGTTCTTCGCGCATAGGCTGCGCCCTCCTTGCTGCGGACGTTTTGTCAATATTTTAACAGAGCCGCCGGAGAAACGCAACCCCTGCGGGGGGATTTTTATCGGATATGTTCTATTTTCCCAGAAAATTCATCAGCATCTGGGCGGTCTCCGCGCGGGTGGCCGGTCCGGTGGGGTCCAGGATCCCGCCGCCGCTTCCTTTCAGGATGCCCCTCTCCACGGCCCAGCGCAGGGCCTCCTCCGCCCAAGCGCTGACCTTTCCGGCGTCGGCGAAGGGCAGGGACTTCTCCGCTGGGACGGGGCTCCCGGCGTACCGCCACAATATGACGGCCAGCTGCTCCCGGGTGATGCTGTCATCGGGGCCGAAGCGGCCGTCGCCGTAGCCGCTCACAATGCCGTTGGCCGCGGCCCAGGACACGCCCTCGGCGTACCAATGGCTGTCCTCCACGTCTGTGAATGCGCCGGTGAAAGGCTGGGCGGGGTTGTTCTCCAGATTGTGGAGGGCCACCGCCAGCATCGCCCGGGTCATGGGAACATCGGGGCTGAACCGCCCGGGAGCGGCGCCGCTGAACAAATCGCGGGCGCTGACAAAGGCGATGGCGTCTGCGGCCCAGCTGGCGGCGGGAACGTCGTCAAAGCGCTTGCCGTTGTCCAGGAGCACCACCTTGGCGGAGCCCTCCAGGGGGATGGTCACGCTGTCGCCCTTCGCCACGGATTTGCGGATGGTCTCCTGTGTGCCGTCCTCGTGAATCAAGACGGCTACGGTGCCGGGGGTGGGATCCTCCATGGGCACGGTGAGGGTCACGCCGCCGGGGACGTGGGCAACGGGCTTGCCGTCCGCCGTTACAGACAGCTCCACCGTGTTCCCCGTCTGACCGGCGGTGACGGTGACAACGCCGCCCGCGCCGGCCAGGCTGGCCAGACCGCCGTTGGGGATGGTTACGTCGGCCACGGGGGTGGATACCGTGAGGCTGGCGCTGGTCTGGCTGCCGATCTGGCCCACGGTGGAGGCGGGGATGGATACCTCTGTTCTGGTCACATCGCCGGGGACCTCGGGGGCGATGACGACGGATTCACTGCTGTTGGACACGGCCTGCCGGACGATCTCGCTGCCCATGGCGGCGTCCACGGCGGCGGCTGCCTCGCCGTCCCGGATGGCGGCGGGGGGAGTGGCGGTGGTCTGGGTGGTGGGTGTGCTGCCCTGGGTGGTGGTGTTGGTGGTTACGGGCAGGGAGGGGGTGTCGGGGGTGCTGGGGGTGGTGCTGGGTGCGCTGGGGGTATCGGGAATAACGGGAATGGTGGGAATATGGCCGATGTCCTCATTGCCGGAATCTTGGGTCCATTTGGCGTACAGCGTCAGATTTCCGGTCACAGGCGCATTGAAGTCATACGCTGTGGTGCATCCCTCATCGGTGTACCAACCGCCGAAGGTGTAGCCGTCGCGGGTGGGGGCGGCGGGCTGGGCAACCGTACTATTATTGGCGACCGTCTGGCTTTCAACAGGCGTGCCGCCCTGCGTGTTGAAGGTGACGGTATGTGCGTTGCCTATGGGGAGAATGGTTACTTCGTTGAGGCCATTCGCGGCATTCGCTTCCAACTGCGCCACATCGGGCGCGACAAAAGATGTAGCAAATTGCCACCTAAGCGGCTGCTCGATTTCGTACCAATCCGATACCGCTGGCTTTCCCCCGGAGATTTCCGCGTAGCCCTGGGCCAGTTCAATTCTTGAGGTGTCCAGCGTATAGTCGTCTTTATATTGTTCTTCATCTGTCAAAAAAATTACGACTGCCGGATAACCCGACCCGCCCTTGGCGTGAAAGCGCCCACCGCTCATAGCAAATCCGCCGTTGGCAATCAATCCGGGCGCGCCTCCGATAGCGTTCACATTGGAAGAATCGCCGTTGATCGTTGTTTTGCCCTGGGAAAAAATGCCGGGGGCGTATGCACCGCTTGCATCTACGGTACTGTCGGAAATCTGAATTGCCTCATCTGTGTAGACAGCGGGGTATCCGTCATTTGCTGTTGCGGTTACGGTGCTGTCGGTCATTGCAATACCGTACTTTGTATATAATGCGTTGCCCGCCGGGGAATGAGCCGTGAGCTTGCTGTCCGAAACGGTCAATTTGCCGGGCGTGTAAATCCCGGGTCGATTTGCCCCGGCGGTTACTTCTACGTCGCTGTTGTTTGTAATCGAAAAGTCCCCGTCCGAATCATTTTGTGAATATAGCCCGCTGGCCGTGGAGGACTTAACAGTTACCTTACTGTTTGAAATCTGTATTTGGTTTCCTGCATAGATCGCTAAGTCGGAACTGTTTATATTCACAGTGCTGTCCGATATAACAATATTGCCGGGGGAGGAGCTGATTCCATAGCAGTTTTCCGCACTGGTTATATTGACCTCACTGCCTGAAATCTGAACGCTCTTGCCGCCTATGACTGGGTTAGATCCAAGGGAGTATTTGTTTGATGCCATAACCGTACTGTTGATGATGCTCACATCCCCGGAGGAGCCGATTGCTTTGGCGCTGCCCTTAAGAATCAGACCTGAAATCCCACTGATACTGACATTGCCAGTCAGGAGGCCGGAACTTGCTACTGAGATGGCACTGGAAGGATAGCTTGAGTTTGTTGTGGCCTCCGTGTCGATGGTCAAGGTGCCGTCCCCTGTGATGGAGATCATACCATTTCCTGCCGAAATGCCTTCTTGGCTGCCCTTTCCCTGAATCGGTTGTGTTGTAATGCTGTTTGTGCCAGATACGACAATGTCTAAAATTCCGCTATTTAGATAAATACAGCCTGTTAAATTTGCATTCATCAAGCGAATCGTCCACTTGGGCAGTCCGTTTGCCTCCTCATAAGAGACAGATACCGTACCATTTCCTAGGGGGTCGTTAAAATTACTGCTCTCCGTTACTACTGTGCCCCCAATGGTCAGGTAAAAATAGCTGGGCAGTCCCGCCGCCAGGGCGGTCCCAGGCAGCAACCCCAGACAAAGGGCCAGGGCGGTGATGATGCTGAAAATTTTGCGTCTCATGGAAAAACCTCCTATGCTTCGATGTGCGCTCCCTCCCCCATGGGGGAGGGAGAAAGGGGCATGCCCCTTTCTCATAAGCCTTTGCCGCCGTAAAATAGTGCGGCAGTATTCCTCATTTTTCATTGTAGCACGGTTTTCCGGTTTTTTTCACTACGGAAACTGTCCCCTAATTTGCCCTTCCGTGCAAAATTCGCACTTGACAAATTGACTTTTTTGTGCATTGGTTTTATACTGGTAAAAAGAGGGGAGGTCTTGCCGATGGAGCAGCTCCAGATAGCGGTCTGCGAGGACGACCGGGCCGATATGCAGCGCCTGTGCGGTCTGATCGAGACCAACGGCGTGCCCGCCAGCGTCAGCGTGTTTGCCAACGGGGAGGAATTTCTTACGGCCTGTCAGCCGGACCGGTTCGATCTGATCTTCATGGACATCTATCTGGATGGGCTGAACGGCGTGGAAGCAGTGCGGCGGGTCCGCGAGGCGGACCGGGAGGTCCCCGTGGCGTTCACCACGACCAGCGGGGACTTCGCTCTGGACGGCTACCGTCTGCGGGTGGAGAAGTACATCGAAAAGCCCGTTCCCCAGGGGGACGTGGATGAGATCATCACCCTGGCCCTGCATAAAAAGGCGGAGCGGCACAGGGATAGGATCGTGTGGGGCAGGCGGGAGCCCATCGAGTTCTCCGCCTCCCGCCTGCGCTATGTGGAGCAGAAGGAGCACTCCCTGTCGTTCTACCTGACCGGCGGACAGGTGTGGAGGCGGAAGGGGAAGCTGGACGACCTGGAGCCGCTGCTGGCGGCGTACCCCTTTTTCCGCTGTCACAAGAGCTATCTGGTCAATCTGGCCTTCATCCAGGGCATCGACCGGGAGCGGATGGTGTTCCAGATGCGGGAGGGCGGCAGCGCGTACATCCGCCGGGAGACGTTTTACCGGGCCAGGAGCGCGTGGGAGAACTGGCTGTTCTCCGCGGCGCGGAGGGAGGAGGACGGAAATGGATAAGAGGACGGTCCTGCCGCCCCTATGCCTTGCGGCGCTGATGGCGGTCCTGTTTGCTGTGGCCCTCTCGTTCCGGGCGGACCGACGGCCGCCGCCCGGCGTGGAGAGCCTGTCCCAGTGGCAGATGGAGGGGGAAGCGGTCTCCCTGCCGCTGACGGTGGGGTCGCTCCCGGCCCGGACGCCCCTCGTGCTGACGGCAACGCTCCATCCGAAGGAGGGGGACTACCTCTATGTCAAAACCGTGTATGCCCCCCTGCGGCTCTACGTCGACGGCGTGCTGCTCTTCGAGTACGGACAGCCGGGGAGCTACCCGGATTTCCTCATTGACCCGCCCACCAAGACGGCGCTGGTCCCCCTGCCGGACGCGGAGGGGACGGTGACGCTGCGGATGGAGTACGCCTCCCCGGCGCAGAGGAGCTCCATCACGCTCCATCCGGTGCTGGTGGGCAGCAGCGCGGCGGTCCTGATGGAGCTGATCGGGCAGATGGGCTTTTCCCTGTTCTTCGCCTTTGTGCTGGTGGCCCTGGGGCTGCTCCTGTTCCTGGTGGCCCTGGTGGTGACCCGGTTTGAGGCGGCGGGGGCGGCGCTTTTCTGGCTGGGTCTGTTCTGCGTGTGCGTGGGCTGCTGGGTGCTGGGGGAGTGCAACCTGACGGGGGTGCTCGTCGATGCGCCGGTGATCCTCTATCTGATGGCCTTCCTGGGCCTGTTCACGCTGGCAATCCCCATGCTGAAATTCGGCTGCATGGTGCTGGGTCTGCGGCGGGACAGCCGCCGCCTGCTCCATGGGATGGCCCTGACGCTGGAGATATGTACCGGCGCGGCCATAGTCTTGCAGCTGCTTGGCGTCGCCGCCTTTTCAAAGACCATGTATCTGTTCCATGTGGTCGTGCCGCTGTCGCTGTGCGTGTTTGCGGTGGTGCTGATGCGGGAGAGCGTGTGGGATCAGAACCGTATGGCGCGGCGGTTTTTGGTGCCAACGGCGGCGCTGGCGATGTTCGCGCTGCTGGAGGTGGGCAACTACTATCTGTTCCACCTCCCGGTGCAGAAGTCCTTTTTCTTCCAGGTGGGCGTGTTGGTGTTCGCGGTGGTGGCCGGGGTTGTCTGCGGCTATTTTGTGCGGGACGCCTTCCAGCTCCGGGCGCAGAACGGCATGATGCAGCGCCAGGTGGAAATCCAGAGGGAACAGTACCGGCTTCTGCTGGAGGCAGAGGAGCACCGGAGAGAGCTGCGCCACAGCGTGAAGCACCATCTGGCCGCCATACGGGTCCTGCTGGTCCAGCAGGAGAGGGAGGCGGCGCTGGCGGATTTGAACACCATGCTGGACGAGCTCTCCGCGGATGTGACCGGCAGGCTGTGTGACAACCCGCTGGTCAACGCAACCGCGATGCACTACCAGGCGATGGCGCGGCAGGCGGGAGCGGTGGCCGACATCCTTCTGGATATTCCGGAGGATACCGGGCGTGTTCCGGATAGCGAGCTGTGCGTGATTGTCGGGGACCTGCTGGAGAACGCCGTCATTGCCTGCCGGGGCGTGGAAAAGCCCTTTATCAAAATGCGGAGCCGGTGTGCGGACGGACTTCTGACCGTGACGCTGGACAACAGCTATTCCCGCGTCCAGCAGAATGCGGACGGGAGCTTCCAATCCACCCGGGAGGGTGGCGGGCTGGGACTGCGGGCCATCGCCGCCCTGGTGGAAAAGCACGGCGGCGGGAGCCACTTCGAGGCGAAAGACGGGGTGTTCTACTCCTCGGTTTACCTGCGGCTGTGGTAGTGCGGCATCAGGGGGGGACTTTTTCTGTTCAGCCTGTTCTTATTTTTGTACATTCCGCCGTTGCACGAAAGATGGAAACTTTTTGCCGGTACACACGTAGTGTGTACCGCTTTTTGTCGGTAACACTCAACAAAAAGGAGAACTTTGGATGAACTACACAGAAAACTTTCACCTGCCCCAGTGGGTCGAGTCCGACCGGATTATGATGGAGGACTTTAATCGGATGTGTGAGGAGATTGAGAAGGGGCTCAACAGAAGCAGCCAGGCGGCGGAGAGAGGCTTGGACCGGCTGTGTCGGCTGGCGTATAACCACTACTGCATGGTACAGAGCTTGAAGAATCCGCCCCATCAGACCGGCTTGTTTCAGCAGGACCCTGCAAAAGATCCGACCGGCATCGGGGGAACGGCGGTCTATTGGGAGGGCTTGCGCTTTGCAGGAAAAGCGGAGACGCCGCTGACCAATGAAATCCTGGCGAGCTGCCTTCACAAGCTTTCGGATATGGTCGTCCACAAGAATCAGAGTGCAAAAAACTCGGCCTATACTGCCACCTTTCAGCCACCTGCTTCGGGCATCCTACAGAATTTTGCACTGACGGGACAATATTCGGACAATGCGCTGCGGGATGTTCTCCCCTTCCGGCTGACGCTGACCAATCAGGATACTGGCCGGGTGGAAAAGACGCTGGACAGGGAGCTGATCTACAGCGCCAGCGGTAACGTGACCTTTACCACCCATTTTAACGACGCTATCCCCTTTATGGGCGGCGTGAACTATCTCATCACAATTGAGCCGAAAGCGGCGAACAGCAATCTGACCGTTGCTCTCGCCATTACGCAGGATACCACTTCCACAACACTTTCCAATGACGGCATCATCACTGCGGATCACACCTTCCGGGAACCGGAGGACAGCAGCGGCGGCATAATGATCCTGCGGTGTGCGCTCTATGGGACAGGAGGGGAGTTGTCCTTCCGCTGGGACGGCGTGGAACGGACGCCGGACATCACCCGAAGCATTCAGGCCGGAGATGGGAGGATCATCCAGGAGCTGATCTACCGGAGGGAGGATGTCGTTCCGGCGGATTCCCGGCTGTCGCTCCGGTTTGAGAGCGCTGTGGGAGGGAGCTTCCTGTTCTACGACTGGGGGGCGGTGCTCTTCTGATTTGATATGGAAAGCCCCCAAGAGCGCGGCTCTTGGGGGCTTTCCAGGTTGGAAATGATTGACAAAAAGAGACGAATCGTGTAGAATAATGATGTCCTTCGGGATAGGTGCCGCTCTGGCGATGGTCGGGCGGAGTCCTGGGGCGCTGCATAACGGTATGCCAATAGGTAGGCGGCTGGCTGATTCCTCCAAAAGGAGGTGAAGCCATGTCCATCAACGTAACCATTCGTTGGCGCGGGTACATCTTCATGTTTCGCGTAACAAGGGACAACCGCCACCCCGCACGGTGACGGCTGTCTGTAATACGCAGATAACCCTATAAACCGAGCCAGCCGCTTATCGCAGCGCCCTGAATCTGCTTATAGTATACCCGGCTGGAGTTGATTTGTCAAGTCTGGCCGGATTTTTTGATGGGAAAAAGACCCCCAAGGGCCGAGGCCCTTGGGGGTCGATGCTATGGATTAACCTTGAAGATTTATGCCGCTGATCAATAATCAGGGTACCAGAACGCTGATCTCAACATCCCCAGAAATACCATTCAGCAGATAGTACCAGCAGTTAGGCTGAGGATTTGTAACGCTGTGAGGTCCAGTTAGAGTTCCCTTGGTGGGATCAGTAACTGTGATCGTAGGAGCGTTTTGGTAGTTGCCGTTGACGATTACATAAATCGGAGTCCCTGCAGCAACGCCCTCAAGAGCAGATACGGCAGTATCGGAAGTGAAGGTTACAGGAGTGTTATTGCCATAGCTTCCAGTGCTGACGGTGATCTGACCTTTCCACTCTGTAGGATCAGCAGCGACTGCAGTTACTGCTGTGACATCATACAGGGTAACATAATCCTTGGTAGTGACGCTGACGGTCACATTCAGACCAGCGCAGGCAGTGGTGAGGGTCACAGTTCCAGCGGCTGCATCGACGGTGTAATGCGTACCCTCGGTCATTGTCACGGCAGCGCCGTTGGCATTGGTCGCGGTAACGGTGACGGTGTCAATCATCTTGCCGCCAGCAATAGTCGGCTGAATTACAGTAGCGCCATAAGCCTTAGCAGTGGCGGAGTCATTGTCCCAAGCGGTGCTACTGACTACGCCGGAGCCCCAAGAGGTAATCCCTGTCACGTTAGCATCGCCACTGACTGTGATGTTGGTCGCCTTAGCCAGAATTTCGACATCCACGGTGACGTTCTCATCAGGCATCTCGAAACTGGTGGTGAAGCTGGTACCGCCGTAGCTCGGAGACACGGTGGGATTCGCATAGATCACACGGTTAGGAGCAGCGGTGCCAGTCTTATAGACGGTTACAACGAGGTCTTGGGTGTCACTGTCATAAGGCTTATCCAGAGTCACAACCAGATCGACGTTCTTGCTGCCGTTTCCGTAGCGGGCGGTAGTGGTAGCAGCAGAAGCCAGCGCCGTACCGTTCACACTGACACCAGAAACACCGGCAACAGAGGGGGTGGGAGGGGTGTAGGTCCCGCCGGTGATGGTGTAGTTGGCCCAGGCATAGGTGATGGTGATTTCAATCTTGTCCACAGTGCTAGTAGTAATTGCGTAGGACGCAGCCTTGAAACCATTCGCATCAGTAGCAACTGTGTTGGCACCACTCGTAGTCGTGGTGGTCGAGTTATCGGACAATGTCGCAGAGAGGGTGCCATTTGCAGTAGGAGCCTCGATCTTGGTAGCCATCAGACCCTTAGGCGTGATACCTGTATTGCCCTTGGTAAGCAGGTCGGCAATGGTGACAGTATTGCCCTGCTTGATAGTAGCCAAGGTCTTATCAGCAACGGCGGGATAATCGTTGGGAACCACGTACTTAACAACGACCTTGCAATCATCGCCAGCAGCGGGAGTCTTGCGCTGGTCGGCAAGAATCTGATCATACAGACCGCCAGCAACCTTCAGGAAGGGAGAAGTAGCAGTCCACAGAGGATAGTTTGCCGCAGTGGTGGTGGGATTGCCAAGATCAACAATGTACGCAGAGCTGATCCAGTTGGCATCAGTGGGCTTGCCGCCCTGGATAATAACCCTATCGCCAGCCAGGACCTGATCGCTGGTCACCTTGCTGTAACGGAGCTTGTTAGCCTCGTTGTAGTCATTGGTGCTGCCCAGCTCGCGGTCATTGGTAATGCTGTAAACATTATCACTGACAGACACAGAGTATTCTGTGTTAACAAGGGCGCCAAGGGCGTTCGTGGTCGGAACGTTGACGGTGATATAGCCGCCCAGTTCAGCATTGAGGTTTACGCGGGTAACGGTACCAACGCGGATGCCGTAATCAGCATAAGCCTTGCCGGTCTCGGGGATAGCCGTGATCTTGCGGGCGGTCATCTGACCATCCGTCACGTCACTGCCGTTCCAGACCTGATAGAACTTGTAGCCGGAGAAGTCGCCAAAGCTGCCGCGGTCAGCGCCCCAGGTCAGAGGAGCGGGAACCAGGTCGACTTCGGGACCGCCAGTCACGTTGCTCAGGGTCTTGAGCAGCTGGGTGTCGCCAGTGGTACGGCTCTGGTTGTAGTAGGCCAGGGCAACACTGGTGCGAGTGTCGTCATTCCAGTTCTGCACCTCGTAGACGATGACGTCGGCAACCCAGTAGGGAGCGGCAGCATTGTCGGCGGAGGTATCGCGGGCCACGGCGTAAGCGGCGTGGATGTTGTTCTCCGCAGTCAGAGCAGGCATGTTGACGTAGTCCTTGAAGTAGTGGACGCCGCCGTCGTAAACAATGTAGAACTCGGTCTCATGAGTGGCGTTGACGAACCTGTTACCATAATCGCCGTAGTTGGCGTTGACGGTATACATGGTCTGATCCGCAACCACGGGAGCGGTGGACAGCTGGACATACTCAACAGCGTAACGCACCTGGCCGTTGGGGAAGGTCCGCAGATTGCCGTTGCTGTCCAGAGCCAGCTGAGCGGCGCCAGTCACGGTAGCAGTATTATCGTTGATGTTGACAATACCAACGTTGGTGTAGCTGGTGACATTCTGCTGTGCGGCATTATTGATCCCGATGTTCTGGGTACCGTACTTGAACTCCTGGCTGATCACACCATTGCTGGTGGTGCCGGGCACGATGCCTGCACGGACGATCTGACGCCAAGCAGGCCAGAAGCTATAGTTACCGGTATTGGCAAAGCTGGGAGTAGCACGGACGGGGCCGCAACCAGTGCGGGTCACGCCAAGGTGGGCAATGGCGGGCTGCAGCCAGTTGTTGTAGCTGTAGGTCCCGACCACACTGCTGGACAGGGTCCAGGGGGCAAGGGCAATGAACTCACTGGTGCTGCCATTGCTCAGGGTATACTCGGCAGTATCAGCGTCGCCAGCAGTCAGCTCAACGGTCATCGGAGTGTTGCGGACAATATTGCCGTTGAAGTTATTGTTGGCATAAATCTCAGTAATCAGAGCGTACTGCGTGCCGCCGGGCAGCTCGTAAGCGCGGACATATCCGAAGTGATCGAAGTACATGATGTACTCGGTCTTCTCGTCCATGGTCTTGAGCAGACCCTGCATATCCGTAGCATTGGTAATGCCGGACTGGCCATACTCTTCACCATCGGTAGTGGTGATCTTGTCATCGCGCCAGTTGTAGACGTTGACGGTCTTGGTGACATCCTTGGCAGGTTCGACCAGCCACTGGCCGTCGATCAAGGCGGCAATTACCTTGTCACCCACGGCGGGAGTGTTGCCATCCATGTAGCGGACGGTAGCGTGCTCCTCATCGAAGCCGTTGTACTCAACATAGGTCTTGTCACCCTTAGTGTAGGTGTCAAGAGCCTCGTCCAGCCGGGAGCGAGTCAGGAAGGCGTAATCGCAGACACCGTCCAGATCGTTGTCGATAAACTTCACCCACTCACCATTGGCAGAGGTGCCCCAGCTGATTTCATAGGACAGCTCATTGATGTACTTGTCAACGAACTCGTTGTAGGAGATCTCATCGGAAATATCATCCTTGGTCTGGGTAGCGACATAGACGCGGCCAATGTAATTGTTATTGGTGGTGTTGTCGCTATTCCAATAAATACCATTGGAGCGATAGAAGATGCTCTGGATGTTATCCATATCGAACGCAGTGATCTGGCTGGCAGGAGTCTTAGCCAAGACAGAAGCGTTGCAGACAGGAATTACTCTGTGGTACACATAGTCGTAGTGAGCGCCGTTGTTAGGCGTTACGTTGGCAACAGCAAGCTTGGCACTATTGCTGGTTGTGGTAAACCAAGCATTAGCGATACCAACACGAGCAATGTCGTCCGTGTAAGCCTTCAGCTCAGTAGCAGTCAGATGAACGCTCATCTCATACTCAATACGGTAGTCAGAGCTGTTGTAGCCGCTGCGGCCGAAGTTGGTGTAGAACTCGGTGCCGGAACCCTGAGACATATCAGCAGTGGAGGCGAACTTGGAGGCGGTGCTGATGTCGGTGGCAGCTCCGGTCTCAGTGACATTGTTCAGGTCGGTGTCGTCCATATCCAGAACGGTGGAACCGGTGATATAGACGTGCTGACGCATACCAATGTCGGTGATCTCGGTGGTGACAGCCAGGTCACGGATGTCATCAGCGGCCACTTCCAGCTTGGTCTTGCCGTTGGCCAGGACGGAGGTGCCATACAGGTTGGCAAACTCGTTGGCCACGATGACGCCCTCGAGCTCCTCGAGCTTGAAGTGCTCATAACCGAGGGTCTTGCCGTTCTTGACATAGCCGTTGAGAACGGTGTAATCGACCATCTCGGTCAGCAGGGCGCGGAAGAGGATCTCAGCAACCAGCTCACGGGGAGCGTTGGAGCCCAGCTGGGCCTCCATGACGTTGTCGATGATGCCGATCTCCTTAGCCTTGGCGGCGGTGTTGATCTCCCACTGGGGACCCTCAAACTCGCCGTTGCGGCCGTAGCCCATGGCGCGCAGGATCATGGCCAGGGTGGCGTAACCGGAGATCTTCCCGTTGGGGTTGAACTTGGAAGCGCTCTCGCCCTTGATGATCTGAGCGTTGTGGCAGTAGTTGATGTAACCACGGGCCCACTCAGCCTTGTCCAGGTCGGTGAAGCTGGTGGTCATGTTGGTGTAGATGGAAGCCTGGGCATCCTCGGCGTCGCCGGTGGCGATACGATAGATGATGGTGGCAACCTCTGCACGGGTGATCTCACCCTTGGGACGGAAGGTGTTGTCTTCGGCATAGCCCTTGAAGACCTTCAAGCCCTCCAGGACGTTCACGGCGGTCTGGTAGTTTTCACTAATGTCAGACGCATCCTTGAAGTCCGCGGCGCTGGCGGTAGCCATGAGCGAGAGGCTCATAACGAGGGCCAGCACCAGTGCGAGAATCTTCTTGAGATTTCTCATGGTGGATTTTTCCTCCTTTTAATTTTCTGAGGATAAAAGTTATGACTTTTGCAAATTGGCAAAAAAGTTGCGTACTTTTTCATCAAGTTGGCAATTATCAAGCCCCTTACCTCAATTTTGTAAGCCCCGGAAGTAACCACCCTTCTATTCGCACCGGAGCACATACCGTGGCTAGCCGGTCCCGTATCTGTTCCGGGGAGAACAGTCGGGCAGGGCGTTTCGAGGTTTACAGTTGGGAGTTTATCACGGGGATTTTCGTTTGTCAATGGGATTGGGGTGGTTGTAACAGAAGCGTAACATTGCGGCCCTGCGGGCCGCGGCCGCTTTGCCGCCGCTGCGCGGCGGCCCCGGCTTAATCTTGTTTTAGATTCGCCCCTGCCGGGGCAAGGGCTTACTTTTCTTGCTTCGCCAAGAAAAGTAACAAAAGAAGGCGACTCAGGGGGCTTCGCCTCCCTGAGAACCCCTCACTACGGGGGTGTTTATTTACGCTACGACCTGGGAGACTGCTTGTTCTGCGGAGTGCTATGGGCCGATGCCGCCTCGCTGCTTCGGCGCACGGTTCTAGCGGGGGGCTTACGCGGCACTTTGGCGCGGTGGGCACCGTCGTTAGGTGGTCCCCCTTGCAGGGGGTCTCACTTTAACAGGGCGTCAGCCGGAGTTCTACAAGTACCAGACCACTAGATCAGATGCCCGTAGGACCTGATATTCGGTGGCTTCGCCTAACCCAATACGCACCGCACTTCGCAAATCCCCCGCATAGGGAGCGGCGCTCCGAGCCGCTCCCGCCAAGGGGTTCTTAGACCGTAGGTCTAAGCGCGTTTTTGCCTACTTTTGCCGCGCGGCAAAAGTAGGCGCGGAGTCCGGGGCCGCGTAGGTCCCGGGCCTTCGACGGAGAAGAAGCTAAACAAACTGCCCGCGGGGACGTCATTTAGCCGCCTTCGGCGTCTAAACGACCGTCCCGGCACTCGGCCAGTAGCTGAGCGCCTAAGCGCGGCAGAGAAGATCAGGCCGGGTGGGCCAGATTTTCTTTTTTATATGTAGGGCAAAAAGGGGAAAAGTTGCCGGGAAACGTGCAACCGGGGGAGAAAAAATTTTTTCTGCTGAAAATCCCCAGGCAGGAAACGGTGCATTTGAACTTTTTGTTTGACAATTTTTTGCATTTGCTATATACTATTGACAAGAGTATTCTCCCGGTATGACCAGCTGTTCGCCGCCACGGACGGCCTTTTTCCTTCCCTATCAAGACAGAGAGAAGAGGGATGCGATACGCGAAAATTATTAGGTGCGGTCTCCACCTATTGGGTAGCTCTGGAAAATAATATTTTCAAGAACTATTTTGACGCACTGTTCGGCTTCATCCCGCTGGTGCTGCTCCCAGCGGCGTCCCTCCTCCCCGCCCTGCGGATCAGTGAGGCTGGCCTATGGAACTATACCTTCCCCATCGCCTCCATCAGCATTGCGGGAATCTATGACGCCTATGGCCGGTGGGAAGAGCACAAATCAAGGAACCTCAAGCTGGGCATCAGAATAGCTCTGAATTGTATGGCGCTGCTCCTCTCGGCCATACTAGTACAATTAAATTGCAGCACTTTTGTGAGATGTATCCCGGGATTCCTGCTTACAGCCTGCGGCCTTGCGCTGCTGGGCGAGATCTGGATGAGAGTCAGAACATCCATCGAAATGAGCGAATGGTATCGCGGTTGAGAGAGGGAGGTCAATCATGTTTTTTAATAATAAGAAATTATCCGTCGAGAGAATGATCGAACTGGAGGATAAGCTGGCAAACAGCCAGCTGGCGGAGATCGGATTTGCTAAGACGGACGAAGAACTGGCAAAGATTTTGAACCTTGCCATTGAGGTCGTCGATGACCGTGCGCTGCCCAAGGACACGGAGGCCACGCTGACACAGAGTGATGACCTGCAATATTTCGGACTGATCCGGGTCAAGCAAAAATACAGGCGCAGTGTATTTGCCTGCATCCATGAAATCATACACTATGTATTCGATGTGGGATGCGGAAACCGCGTGACGGAGACCTTCGAGAGGAAGGTCCGGGGGAAAACCCGCGACGAGCACGAGCAGGACATCAATTACATGGCCGCTTCCTATTCTATGCCTTTTGTACAAATAAAGCAAGCAATAAAACACTATAACGACAGTTCTCCCAGGATGGACGAATTGGTATTTGTCCATGATCTGTGTCAGAAATATGGACAGGAGAGGGAATCCGTTCTGCGCAGAATACGAGAGGTCAAGCGCATCGACAGAGAGAGAAGGGAAAGAATTTAGTCCCCGTGAAAAAGCTGAGTTCCACGATAGGTGGAACTCAGCTTTTTTATTTGCGGCCCTGCGGGCCGCTCCGCTTTTCCGCGTCTTATAGGCGCGGCGGTTTGATCTGCCGCCCTGCGGGCGGCGTCCGCTTGTTTCTTTTCGATAGCCCGGGGCCTACGCGGCCCCGGACTCCGCGCCTACTTTTGCCGCGCGGCAAAAGTAGGCAAAAACGCGCTTAAACCTACGGTTTAAGAATCCCTTGGC
>CAJUPS010000066.1 GCA_910588045.1 uncultured Oscillospiraceae bacterium
CTCCCCCTTGCAGGGGGTCTCTCTTTGAAAGGGCGTCAGCCGGAGTTCTACAAGTACCAGACCACTAGATCAGATGCCCGTAGGACCCGAAATTCGGTGGCTTCGCCTTTCAAAACCTGCACTGCAATCCGCAAATCCCCCGCATAGGGAGCGGCGCTCCGAGCCGCTCCCGCAAGGGATTCTTAAACCGTAGGTTTAAGCGAGCTTTTGGTTACTTTTCCCTCGCGGGAAAAGTAACCGCGGAGTCCGGGGCCGCGTAGGTCCCGGGCCGATTCGAGAAGAATTTACCGTTCGCGCCCGAAGGGCGCGAAGATCACTTCCCCGCCTGTGTCTCGCAGTAGAGACACCGATAAATCCTCTTCTCCCGGTCCGTGAGCTTAAACACCTGGGGCAGCTCCTGCTCCACAGAAGTAATACACCGGGGATTCTTGCACCGAATCACATTGGTGATCCGGTCGGGGAGCTTCAACTGCCTCTTCTCAACCCGCTGGCCATCCCGAATAATATTCACCGTAATATTGGGGTCCACATAGCCAATAATGTCCCAATCCAAGTCGAGGTCGCGGTCAATCTTGATAATATCCTTCTTCCCCAGCTTCTCACTGACTACGTTCTTCAAAATGGCAACCGAACAATCCAGCTTCCCCAATCCAAGAATATTGTATAGCTCCATCGCCTTTCCGGCGGCAATGTGGTCAATCACGATGCCATTTCTGATCGAATCAATCGTCATAATAAATCTCCCCCCTTACTGGATGCCCAGCAGCTTCATGATCAGCGCCATACGGATATACCGCCCATACCGCACCTGGCGGAAATACGCCGCCCTGGGGTCCTTATCCACCGCCACGGAAATCTCATTGACACGGGGCAGCGGATGCAGAATACTCAGGTCCTCCTTGGCGTTGTGGAGCTTGTCCGGTGTGAGAATATAGCTGTCCTTCAGGCGCAGATAGTCCTCCTCGTTGAAAAACCGCTCCCGCTGGACCCGGGTCATATACAGAATATCCAGGTCCGGCATGACCTGTTCCAGGTCCGTGGTCTGCACATAGGGAATCTGATTCTTTTGCAGAACCTCCTTCTTGACATAGCTGGGCAGCTTCAGCTCCTCCGGGGAGATCAGCACAATTTTGGTCCCCGCATACCGGCTCATGGCGGAAATCAGGGAGTGGACCGTCCGCCCGAATTTCAGGTCCCCGCAGAAGCCCACCGTCAGGTTCTCAAACCGCCCCTTCTCGTGGTGGATGGTCAGCAGGTCCGTGAGGGTCTGGGTGGGGTGGTTGTGTCCGCCGTCCCCGGCGTTGATGACGGGCACCAGGGAGTGCTGGCTAGCCACCAGGGGCGCTCCCTCCTTGGGGTGGCGCATGGCGATAATGTCCGAGTAGCAGGACACCGTGCGCACCGTGTCCGCCACGCTCTCCCCCTTGGCGGCGGAGGAGCTGGACGCCTCCGAAAATCCCAGCACCTGCCCGCCCAGGCTCAGCATGGCGGACTCAAAACTCAGCCTCGTCCGGGTGGAGGGCTCAAAAAACAGCGTCGCCAGAATCCTCCCGTCGCACTTGTGGGCGTAGGCGGCGGGGTCGTTGATAATCTTTGTGCCCACGTCCACCAGCTCGTCGATCTCCTCGGTGGACAGCTCCAGAATGTCGATCAAACTTCTCATGGCTTCTTCTGATTCCTTTCTCACAGCATGTTAAAATACTCCAGGGCCCGTTGGATGTCGCTGCGCTTTTCCAGCGGACAGAGGATCTGCCGGTTGTTCTCGTTCCAGCGGTTGTGCGCCGTCCGGACGGGGAGCCCGCACAGCTCCTTTACATGGGCAATCCAGCATGTCTTGGGATTATAGCCGTAGTTGTTTCTTACAAATTCCTGAATTTCCTTATAGGTCGCCATATGCTATCCTCCTATCCAGCTCTCGTCCGACGGGTTGTTCCGGAAGGCGATCAGCCGGGCGATGTCCTCAGGTCTGATATACTTCTCGTCCGCCGCCACCTGGGCGATGACGTCGAAGTTGGTCAGGCTCACGTTCTTCACATTGGCGGCCGCCAGGCGGTCCAACCCCTTCTGCATCCCATAGGTGAAAATGCTGACCACGCCCAGCACCTCCGCCCCGGCCTCCCGCAGGACGTTCACCACCTCGATGACGCTGCCGCCGGTGGAGATCAAGTCTTCCACTACCACCACCTTCTGGCCCTTCTCCAGCCTGCCCTCGATCTGGTTCTGCCGCCCGTGGTCCTTGCTGCCGGAGCGGACGTAGCCCATGGGCAGACCCAGGATGTGGCCGGTGATCGCCGCGTGGGCGATGCCCGCCGTGGAGGTCCCCATGAGGACTTCCACATCCGGGTACTCCTTCTTTATGGTCTCCGCCAGGGCGTTCTCCACGTCGTTCCGCACCTCCGGCGCGGTGAGGGTGAGCCGGTTGTCACAGTACACCGGGCTCTTGATGCCGCTGGCCCAGGTGAAGGGTTCCTCCGGACGGAAGAACACGGCCTTGATTTTTAGCAGGTCCTTTGCGATCAGGTGAGAGATGTTTTCCATGGCGTTCTCCTTATATTGTGATCTTGTGTTATTAAGCACAAATCGGGGCGTACAGGAACCCGTAGGGGCGCACATTGTGCGCCCGCTTCTATCGAAAATCGGGTGGTTATCGTGCGGGCGCACAATGTGCGCCCCTACGGGTACAATGGTCACCGGTTGACCTCCGGATTGTCCGTCCGGCCCACCAGATAGTCCAGCGATACCTTAAAGTAATCCGCCAGTATAATCAGACTGCGAACCTCCGGATAGTTGAGGCCCTTTTCATAGGTATATACGGAATGGCGTTTTACACCTATAATATTTCCAACATCTTCTTGCGTCATGCCATTCTCTAACCGCAATTCCTTGATTCTTTCTGAAAAATCCGCCATAATTCCTCCAGACTATCTTGACAAGGAACATTAAACTAGCTACAATAAATGCTAGTTTAATGTTCGTAGGAGTGATTTTATGAGCCAACTAATGGAAACCCTCTTTTCCTTCTGGAAGCTCCCCAGCAGTCCAACGCGGAAGCGGAAGCAGTCAGAGCGGCGGAACCCGCCGTCCTGGCGGCCCAACAGCGCCTGACCGACCAGGAGTTTGACCGTCTCTGGGACGCCCTCATGGACATCGGGGATGCCAACCTGGTGAACAGCTTCACCCTGGGCTTCCGCCTGGGCGTCCAACTGACCCTGGAGGGCCTGCGGCCGATTTCGTAGGGGCGCACATTGTGCGCCCGTTTCTATCGAAAATCGGGTGATTATCGTGCGGGCGCACAATGTGCGCCCCTACAGGTCTGGCAGGAAATGGAAACATTTGCCTTTCCCAAACTTCAATCCAGACTGCAAAAATACGGCCCCATCCACCCGTCCTCGTGGGTATGGACGTAGGTCCACCGGAAATCCTTGTCCACTACATAGATGTCACCAGCGCCGCGCCTCTGCCTCCGCTTCAGTTCAGCGGCAGAGACTTTGCCTGTGACGCCCGCCTGGGCGATCCCCTCCCGGAAGATATAGGCCGTGTCGTACTCCAGCGCGTCAAAGGCCCGCCGGGCCTCCTCGCCCTCCAGCACGGGCGCGCCGTTCCGGGGCCTGGGGGGCCACAGACAGCCCCGGTAGCAGTTATCCCGGACCCGCTCCAGATCCAGCCCCGCGCCGAAGGCTTTCAGCCACCCCTCGGCCAGCTTTACGTCGAACAGCAGCAGCTCCCGCAGCGCCGCCATGTCCTCCGCCACAAACTCCGCGCTCGCGTCCTCGAACTCCTTCCGGTTCCCGTAGCCGTACAGCACCCCGATGCAGGGGACCCCCGCCTCGTGTGCGCCCACCGCGTCGTGCCACCGGTCGCCCACCATGACCACGGAGGAGGTATCATTGCCCACATAGCTGAGCGCCCGGCGGATGACGGAGGACTTCCGCGCCCCGTCCTCGTTGCCCGCGGGCGCACCGCAAATGCGGTCGAAATACTCCGCCAGCCCGAAGTGGTTCAAAATCCGCACCGCCTGGACCTCCGGCTTGGAGGTCGCCACCATCAGCCGCAGTCCGGCGGCCCTGAGGTCCTGCAAGAGCTTCCCGATGCCGGGGTAGGGCGCGTTCTCGCACCAGCCCTTCTCCACAAAGTATTCCCGGAAGACCCTCACGGCCTCCGCCGTCTGTTCCGGCGTGAAATCGTAGAACTCCGGCAGGGACTCGTTGAGCGGCGGGCCAATAAATTTGAGCAGGTTCCGGGGCTCCTCGTGGATGCCGAAATGGGCCAGGGCGTGAGCCACGGCGTTGGTGATGCCCGGCGCGGAGTCCGTCAGCGTACCGTCCAGGTCGAACAAGATCGTCTTCCACATGGCGCCTACCCCACAAATTCCGCCACGCACCGGCGGTACGCGGCCACCGGGTCCGCCGCCTGGGTGATGGGGCGGCCCACCACGATATAATCGGACCCGATCTCCTTTGCTTTAGCCGGAGTGGTGACCCGCACCTGGTCCCCCACGTCCCCGTCGGCGAACCGCACCCCGGGGGTGACGGTGAGGAATTTCTCCCCGCAGGTCCCGTGGACCTTCCCCGCCTCCAGGGGGGAGCAGACCACGCCGTCCAGCCCCGCCCCGGCGGCGCACTGGGCGTAGTGCATCACCACTTGGTCCAGGGGCTTTTCAATGAGCAGGTCCGCTTCCATCCGCTCCTGGCTGGTGGAGGTGAGCTGCGTCACGGCGATCAGCAGGGGCCTCGTCCCGTCGGGCCTGGTCAGGCCCTCCAGGGCGGCCTCCATCATGGCCCTCGTCCCGGCGGCGTGGAGGTTTGTCATGTCCACGTCCAGCCCGGAGAGCACCGCCATGGCCTTTTTCACTGTGTTGGGGATGTCGTGGAGCTTGAGGTCGAGAAAAATCTTGTGTCCCCGGGCCTTGATCTCCCGGACGATGGACGGATCCTCGGCGTAGTAGAGCTCCATGCCGATCTTCACGAAGGGCTTCCGCTCCTCCCCCGCGAAGCGGTCCAGGAAGGCCAGGGTCTTCTCCCGGCTGTCAAAATCCAGTGCGACGATTACGTCCTTACCCATTGTGTGCGCCTCCTATGATTTCAGATAGACTGTCGATCCCGTATTGTCCCATCACCCGGGGCAGGTCCCGGATGATGTCCCGGCAGGCGAAGGGGTCCACCAGGTTGGCCGCGCCCACCTCCACCGCCGTGGCCCCCGCCAGCATCATCTCGATGACGTCCTCCGCCGAGGAGACGCCCCCCATGCCGATAATGGGAATGCTTACCGCCTCATAGACCTGATACACCATCCGCACCGCCACCGGGAAGACGGCCGGTCCGGACAGCCCTCCCGTGCCGTTGGCCAGCAGGGGCTTTCTTGTTTTCAGGTCGATCCGCATGGCCAGCAAAGTATTGATGAGGCTCACCCCGTCGGCTCCCGCGTCCTCGCAGGCGCGCGCCACGGCGGCAATATCCGTGACGTTGGGACTGAGCTTCATATAGACCGGTTTCGTTGTCACGGCCTTCACGGCCCTGGTCACCGCCGCCGCCGCCTCGGGGTCCGCCCCGAAGGCCATGCCGCCCCCGTGGACGTTGGGGCAGGAGATGTTCACCTCCAGCCACCCCACCTGCTCCTCCCGGTCGAGCCTGGCGCAGGTGTGGGCGTACTCCTCGACGGAGAACCCGCTGACGTTGGCCATCACCGGCTTGCGGAACATCTCCCCCAGCCGGGGCAGCTCCTTTGCAATGACCTGTTCCACGCCGGGATTTTGCAGCCCTACGGCGTTGAGCATTCCCCCCGGCGTTTCCGCAATGCGGGGCGTGGGATTCCCAAACCGGGGGTCTCCGGTGGTGCCCTTGAAGGAGAAGGTCCCCAGGCAGTTGATGTCGTACAATTCCGCGAACTCCCGCCCATACCCGAAGGTCCCGCTGGCGGGGATCACCGGGTTGTCCAGGGTGACGCCGGAGAGGACCACCTTTGTATCTACCATATGATCTCCTCCTTCTCCAGCACCGGCCCGTCCTTGCAGATACGCTTATTGCCGTACTTCGTCTTGCAGGAGCACCCCATACAGGCCCCGAATCCGCAGCCCATCCGCTCCTCGAAGCTGAGGAGGCCGGAGGTGGTCGTGGCGCTGTAGACCGCTTTCAGCATGGGCAGGGGGCCGCAGGCGCAGAAGGAGTCGTAGCGGTCCGGCAGGGCGTCGGTGACGAACCCCCTCACCCCCTCGCTGCCGTCCACGGTGGTCACGATGGTTTCGACCCCCAGCGCCCGGAACTCGTCGGCATAAAATATCTCTTCCTTTTGATTGAAGCCCAGAATGGCAACGGGCGTCTTCCCGGCCCGCAGAAGGGCTTTCGCCAGTCCGTACATGGGTGGGACTCCTGCGCCTCCGCCGATGACCAGGGTCCGGTCCCCGCACTTGGACACGTCGAACCCATTCCCCAGGCCGCACAGCAGGTCCATCTCGTCCCCCGGCTCCGCGTCAAAAAGGGCGGCGGTGCCTTTGCCCACAGCCTTAAAAATAATGGTGAGCGTCTTCTCGTCCCAATCGCAGATGGAGATCGGCCGCCGGAGGAAGAAGCCCTTCAATTTTATGTTGACGAACTGGCCCGGCGCGGTGATGGCGCCGGTATCGCCGGAAAAGCACATCTCCAGCACGTCCGGCGCCAGACGGCGGATGGTTTCCACCCTGTAAAAGCCCTGGGTCATCCGATCTCCTCCCTCCAGACGATTTCTCCGTCCACCATGGTCATCCGGCACACGCCGTACAGCTCCATCCCCGCGAAGGGCGTCGCCCGGCCCATGGTCTGGAACCGCTCCGGGTCCACCACAAAGGGCCTGTCCAGATCAAAGACCGTCAGGTCCGCCGGTTGGCCCGCCTCCAGCGGCGTGCCAAATCCGAAACGCCGCGCGGCGCTGCCGTGGAGCAGCTCCACCAACCGCGGCATTGGGAGTCTTCCCGGCCGCACCAGGTGGGTATACACGGCCGCGAAGGCCGTCTCCAGGCCCACCACGCCCATGGCACTGTTCTCCAGGCCCCGGCCCTTCTCCTCCGCGGAGTGGGGGGCGTGGTCGGTGGCGATCATGTCGATGGTCCCGTCCAGCAGACCCGATAGCAGCGCCTCCCGGTCCTCCCGGGAGCGGAGGGGCGGGTTCATCTTAAAGCGCCCGTCCTCCTGCAAGTCCTCGTCGCAGAACACGAGGTAGTGGGGACCGGTTTCGCATGTCACATCCACGCCCCTTCCCTTGGCCTCCCGAATGAGGGCCACGCTCTCCCTGGTGGAGATATGGCAGACGTGGTAGGCGCAGCCCGTCTCCTCCGCCAGTCGGAGGTCCCGGGCGATCTGGCCCCACTCGCTCTCGGAACAGATGCCCCGGTGCCCATGGGCGCGGGCGTAGGTCCCGTCGTGGATATAGCCGCCGCTGAGGAGGCGGTTGTCCTCGCAGTGGGCGGCGATGATCTTCCCCAGCCGCTTCGCCTCGACCATGGCCGTGCGCATCATGTCCCCCCGCTGGACCCCCCGCCCGTCGTCGGAGAACCCGGCCACGAAGGGGGCCATCCCCTCCAGATCCGCCAGCGCCTCGCCTTGTTCTCCCCGGGTGATGGCCCCGTAGGGGTGGACGTGGACCAGCCCGTCCCGGGCGATGAGCTCCCGCTGGACGTTCAGGGCCTCCAGATTGTCGGGCACCGGGTTCAGATTGGGCATGGGGCACACGTGGGTATAGCCCCCCCGGGCAGCGGAGCGGGTGCCCGTGCGGATGGTCTCCTTATAAGAAAACCCCGGCTCTCGTAGATGAACGTGGACATCAACGAAACCGGGAAACACAGCGGCATGATGAAGATCGACGGTAACAGTGCCGGGCGCCGCGTCCAGCCCCCCGGCAATGGAAACAATACGTCCGTCCGCTACCGAGATGTCCGCCGGACGGAACCCGTCCTCTGTAAACAGCGATCCGTTTTTCAGCAAATAGCGCAAGGAACACGCTCCTTTCCCGGTCCAAAGACCGGCGTAAAATCAGGAAGCTCTTCGATCGATTCTCATTTGATTTATTATACTTGAAAAGGGGAACGGCTGTCAATATGCAAATTACCAAGTTTTACCCGCATTATTTTTTACAGGAAAACGGCAAATATGCTATGTTCCCGGAGGAAGATGTGATATAATGGGGCGGTAGAATCCACCTTGGGCGCAGGCCCGGACCAGAAAGAGAGGACGACATGGAAAAAGAACTGATTGAAAAATTGATCGACACCGCCATTGCGCAGCTGGCCTACTCCTACACCCCCTACTCCCACTTCAAGGTGGGGGCCGCCCTCCTGACCAGGGACGGGAAGCTCTACACCGGCTGCAACATCGAAAACGCCGCCTACACGCCCACCAACTGCGCCGAGCGCACCGCCTTTTTCAAGGCCGTCAGCGAGGGGGAGCGGTCCTTCCGGGCAATCTGCGTGGTCGGAGGAAAAGACGGCGTGCTCACCGAATACGCGGCCCCCTGCGGCGTGTGCCGCCAGGTGATGATGGAGTTCTGCCATCCGGACGAGTTCCAGATCATCCTGGCCGTCAGCCGGGAGAAGTACGACGTCTTCACCCTGCGGGAGCTGCTTCCCCTGGGGTTCGGCCCGGATAACCTGGCATAATGGACAGCCTGAGAAGCCTGGGAGAGATTCTGACCAAGGACTTTACGGAGGACGCCATCAGGAGCCAGCCCGACCGGATCAGGACCGGGTTCCCGCAGCTGGACCGGCTGCTGGGCGGCGGACTGAGTCCGGGGCTGATCGTCCTGGGCGGCGTCCCGGGACTGGGCAAGTCCACGCTGGCCCTACAGATTGCCTGCCGGATCGCGGAACAGGGCGTCCCGGTTCTATACTTCTCCCTGGAGATGTCCCCCCTGTTCCTGGGGGCGAAGACCATCAGCCGCAAGGTCTTCGAGTCCTGCCCGGACGGCACGCGGGAGCAGCTGCTCACCATGGGCGTCACCGCCGGACAGCTGACCAGCGGTGCGGGCGGGCAGTCCCTGACCGGCGGCCAGTGGCGGCGGATCCACCAGGCGCGCTCACAGCTCCAGGACGTGGAAAAGCTCTATGTCATCAGCGAGAGCCTGTCCGCTGCGGAGATCAAAGAGCGGGTGGAGCGGTTCCGGAAAGAGGGGCCGGAGCCCGTGGTGATCGTGGACTACCTGCAAATCCTGTCCTCAGGCGACCCGAGGGGGCGCAACGAGCGGCAGATCGTGGATGACAACCTCAAGTGCCTGTCGGCCATCGCCCGGGCTGGACTGGTGGTGCTCCTGATCAGCTCCCTGAGCCGCAGCGGATACCAGGGGTCCGTGCGGATGGAGTCCTTCAAGGAGACCGGCGGCATCGAGTATTCCGCCGACGTTCTTCTGGGGTTGCAATTCTTTATGGAGGGCGGCGCCGCGCGATCCGGCGGCGAGGAGGAGAAGCGGTCCACCCGTGGCATGGAGAAAATCGACATGGCTGCGGAAAAGAAGCGGTTTCCCCGAAATGTGGAGCTGGTCGTCCTAAAGCAGCGCTACGGCAGCAGCGGCGAGGGCGTCCGGTTCAACTACTACGCGGAGTTCGACTGCTTCCAGGAGGTCTCTTCCGGCAAGGGACCCGCCGTCTCGCAGGAGCCCCCGCTTCCCTCGGAGGCCCCGCCGGAGCGCAAGGCGGTCCGGCAGGTATTTTATATGAACAATACCAAGCTCGCCGGAGACATTCGGAACGGGCGGTACGCCCCCGGGGAGCTGCGCGCTTGCAGCGTCTTCCGGGACGGCGGTGCGAAGACGTCGTATGCTTTGTCGGAGGTTCTCTCCCGGCTTGACTGCTTGGCGGCGGATGCAGTTTACACGATCTTTAAGAACGGGCGGCAAGCCTTTACCGCCGGAGAGGTCCTGCGGGTCCTGTCCGGCAGCGCCTCGCAGAACGCCAGGAAGGAGCGGGAGATTGACGATATTCTCGACCGGCTGATGCGCACGGAGATTTCCATCCACTGCACAGAGGAGATGCGCAAGCGCAAGAAGGCCGGTCCGGACGACGAAGTCATTTTATCCGGTCCCTATCTCTCCGCCCGCAGGGAGAAGAACCGGTATCGGTTCCTCGGCACGGACGTGGCAGGCGTGCTTCCCCTGTACGCCTATGCGGAGCTGACGCGGCAGATGATCGCGTTCCCCGTGGAGCTGCTGGACGTCCATGGTGAGCGGGGGCGGCTGACGAACACGACGGAGAACATCTGCATCAAACGGTTTCTCATCCGGCGGCTGGAGGTGCTCAGGAACAGGAACAACCAGTCTACGGGCAATATGCGCATCATCTCGCTCCAGGATTCCGGCGAGCTGATGGCAGAAATCGGGATGAACGAGCGGGAGTACGAATCGACGACCGCCCGCAGGCAGAAACTGCGGAGCATCCATCAGACCGTGCGCAGCATTTTGCAGTATTATCAACAGGTTGGATACATCCAATCATACGAGGACGACGTATCTTCCGTGAAGATCGAGGGGGAAATCCGGGACCCCTGGAGCTTGGATCGGTCGGCTTTCGAGGCAACGACAAGGGATTTGAATGAAGAGGGATGAGCCTTGCAGGAGGTTCATCCCTCTTTTTATAAAAGCTATTTTTCATTTTTCTCTAAAACTGTTGCAGTGCAGTCATTTTTGCAGATATGCTATCAATTATATGTAATATAAGTCTTTGTATGTAATACAAAGACTTAATCAATATTTTTAGATATTATAATGTGAAAGACTTTGCATGGCATCGCGGAGCGATGCGGTAAAAATATGAGGATGTGGTAATAAAAAGTGAAGACTAAAAGTGTACTAAGTAGGGCCTCTGGTAAAAACAACAACTAAAAATAAATATGTAACAGAAATTTTAACAACTAGCCTGCAGGGTGGCCTAGTAAAAGAAATGAACAACAAAAGGGGACCCGCCGCAAAAGAAACCGAAGGAAAGGAGACGAGGCGGGCGGGAGCCCGCCAAAAGAAATAACGACAAGAAAACGGATACACAACGCAAGTCCCGGCGACCGGCCCGCAGGGGCGGTCCGGCAAAGGAAACGAACAACAAAAACGAAAGGAGGTCCGGCGGACTGGGGTCCGCCGCTAAAGAAACTGAAAGAAAGGAGACGGGGCGGGCGGGAGCCCGCCAAAAGAAATAACGACAAGGAAACGGATACACAGCGCAAGTCTAGGCGACCGGCCCGCGGGGGCGGCCCGGTAAAGGAAACGAACGACAAAAACGAAAGGAGGTCCGGCGGACTGGGGTCCGCCGCTAAAGAAACCGAAGGAAAGGAGACGGGGCGGGCGGGAGCCCGCCAAAAAAAATAACGACGGAGACAGGAAAAACTGGAGCCGTCATATACCTACAACAAAAATTGATTAAGAAAGGAAAATGCAAATGATGGAAACCAAACCGTGTACAACCAACCTACAGGATGTCCAAATCCTGCTGCCCGTTCACTTTCCCTGTGTACTGGCAACAGGACCTGAGATTTCCCCCGATCTGCAACCCATCCAAATCCAAGGCAATAATCATGAGCAAAGGAGGTGTAACATGACAACAGTCTCGCAATATATCAATGATGAAGCTCGGGTGAAAACCAGAATTGCGTATACCGTCTCGCGACACCCGCGCGACAAAAAATCCCGTCTCGTTTCGTTCGTTTACAGCAATTACGAATACTACCGCGTTTGCGGCAAGAAGAGGTTCGGGAAAATGCTGAACTGGATGATCCGCGATGTCCATGAGGTTGGCGATACCACTATCGACGGCCTGCCGGCCAAAATCGTTCTTATCGAAGCCATCTGAGTTTCAGAGCAACCACAAATCAACTACAAACCAAAACTATTTAGAAAGGAAAGGATTTTTATTATGACAACAAACATTCGTAACTATGGTATCGCGATCGGCCGTCTGGCACAGGAGGTCAAGGTGGGCAAGCTCCACCGCGACGGCAGCGTAAGAGTCTTCTTTACCCTGGCCTGTCCCAACAACTACAAGAATAGCGACGACGGCAGCCGGGATGCGCAGTTTATCAGCTTCACGGCCTTCCTTCCGTCCAGAATGACAGGCCTCACGGCCGCGCAGGTTGAATCAGCCGGTCCCAACGCCTGCAAATTGACCCCCGGTTTGGGACCGTTCTCCCTGCTTCACAAAGGGGACCTGATCGCGGTGCAGTACCACATCGAGTCCAGCAGTTACGTCGACAAACAGACCGGTGAGACGAAGTACGTGCAGAATTTGTGCGCGCAGTCCATCGACTTCCTGGAATCCCAGCAGGCTGTTGCAGACCGGCAGAAACGTCTCCAGCAGGAGTCCGCCGGTGTGTTCTGCGGAACCTTCTCGAATTTTGACAGCTAAACAGCGGTCCACATCGCACCTTCTTCCGGAGGCCAGGCTCACAGAACGGACTCCGGGAGAAGGCCCGCACAGCGGGCCGGTCAAGGAAATGACGAAAAAACAAAAAGAAAGGAATATGCCTATGAACAATGACCAGAATGCGTCCAACTTCCTCCGCAAAGCAATTCGATTGCGCACAGCCCTTCCGCGCAATACGCTCACTCGGTTTTCCGCTAAGTTCCATCGTCTTCTGGGAACGGGACCTGGCAGGAATCCTGCTCAACCAATCTGCTCAATCAAATAACAAAGTAAGGAGGTGATCATATCGCTACTGATTGGGAAGACATCCTCGGCGCAGAGGGAGCCGATCTGGCTGATGCCTACGACGACTGCATTTTCTCTGCATATGAAAGAGAGATGCAGTTTGACGACATCAACCTGTACCCCGAGGAATGACCGACATGGTCATATGGCCAGAGTGCCATAAAAAACACCTGGTATCGTGGTGGATGTACTGATTGACAGAGAATCATGTTCTCCAATCACATCACCGGATAATGGGCCCGGTGGTTGTACCTCTTTTCAAGATATACAGGTTAGCGTAAAAGTATGTCGAATGATTCCATTTGGACACCGTTGTATTCAACAATAGAAATTCGCGACCGCACGACACAACCATCAATACGGTAGTAGATGATCGTATCGTTCTGAAGCATTGATGTACTGGCTGACGGTAATGGGTTCTTTTTAGTCCCTCCTTTTTCTCTGTTCCCGGCGGTTTTTGGGCATTGAGCCGTCGGGAACAGCTTTTTATCATGCTGAAATTGGCACCACCCTTCGTCTCCGCTATTCAGAGCGGAGGCGCGGTCTCCGGTAATCCGGCGGCCAGCGGGGTTCGGAGAGCAATCTCCGGACCCCGCGCATATTGTTCTCATGATTTTCTTCTCTTTGGTTTCTCCTTTTTCTCTGTTCCCGGCGGTTTTGGGGTGTTTGGCCGTCGGGAACAGCTTTTTATTTTATCATTCAGAAAGGATTTTGATCTATGAAAATCAAAAAAATTCCGCTCCAGGACCAACTCCAGCAATGCCGCAATGTTCATTCCGTGCATCCGGAATATATCCCCGCCGTCCTGCGGACCATCGCTGAGTATCCGGCCGACGCCTATTTTGCATCCTGCCCGGAGGCTCTGGACGAGCTGCTCACGATCGTGACGCTCCCGGACGACGCCGACCCGGAGCATCTGCTTTATCAGGACCTGGCTGTCGCCATCCAGGATCTCTGGCTGCAAAATGCCCAGCTTGTGGACAGAGCTGAGACGCTGATGACAGAACCACTGATCCGGAAGTTCAAATCATCCCAAAGAAAGGACGGTTCCCATGAATAACATTCCCAAGGTTCCCCTGGGCGAGCGTCTGAAGAGGATGCCGTCCCCACGCCCGATCTACCACTTCTACGCACTTTTTCCCGACGACCTCTGCAACGCTCTCGACGAGATCTACCACGATGGCTTCTTCCTCCGCGTTCTGGAGGACCGGATCTTGCCCCGTGCTCCTAATGGACTCCCCTGCCTGACCGTATTTTTGGCGGAGCTGCCCCTGGAGAAGATGGACAAGGATACCATCGACCTGATCTATATGATCCTGATCGAACCTTTTGTACACAATAAACAAGGAGTATTGTCATGAATTTGATGCCAAATATTATTCACGATACCAGCGAAGGGCTGGTCAGAGTCCCCATCCTGGACGAGATGTTCCAGCACCGGGAGATCGAATGTGTGGGCGAGATCACCCAGGAGTCCGTCTACTCCCTGATCCTTCAACTCCGCTACCTACAGCGCAAGGACCCCCATGAGGGAATCACGCTGTTCATCAACTCCCCCGGCGGGGAGGTGTCCAGCGGTCTGGCGCTGTACGACGTACTGCGGGCCGTCAAGTGCCCGGTGCGGACGGTGTGCGTCGGCCTGGCCGCCAGCATGGCAGCGCTCCTGTTCGCCGTGGGGAATCAGCGGGACATCCTCCCCCACGCGCGGGTGATGATCCACGACCCCCTGATCTCCGGCGGTATCGGCGGCAGCGCCCTACAGCTGGACAATCTCGCCAAGGACATCATGCGCGTGCGGGAGACCACCGCGTCCATTATCGCAGAGCACTCCGGCCACACGCTGGAGGAGGTCCTGGCAAAAACCGCCACGGACAGCTTCTTCTCCGCCCAGGAAGCCATTGATTGGGGCCTGGCGGACCACATTATTGATGAATTATAAGGAGGAACGATGAAACAATCTACCTATCGGATCCTGGCAAATGGCCAGACCGTCAGCAACAACACCTGGGATACCGGCTTGAACAACAACGATCTGATTATCGGTCCTACCGGGTCCGGCAAGACGAGGGGCTATGTCAAGCCCAACATCCTACAATGCAATGAGAGCCTGATCATCACGGATACCAAGGGCGGTCTGTACAACGAAGTGGGCAGCATTCTAACCCAGAACGGGTATTCTGTGCAGGTCGTTGATCTGGTCAACTGCGCCGCCTCGCCGTATGGATACAATCCCCTGGAGTATATCCGCTACGACAAGCAGCGGGAGTGCTACAACGAGCAGGACATCTTCACGGTCGCCGCCTGCCTGGTGCCCACGTCGCTGGCAAACGACCCCTTCTGGGACAACGCCGCGCGAATGCTGCTGGGATGTATCATCGGTTACGTCATGGAGTGTCTGCCGGAGGAGGAGCATACCCTGAGCAGCGTGGTACAGCTCTTCCGGCACACCGGGCCAAAGGGACTCTTTGAAAGGCTCGTCAATGAGGTCGAAATGATTGCCCCGAACTGCTTTCCCGCTGTTCAATACGCTATGTTCAGCACCATGTCGCAGTCGGAAAAGACGTACGCCTCCGTGCAGGGCATCCTGTCGGAAAAGTTGTCCTGCTTCGCATTTTCCGGCATGGAGTCCCTGTTCCGCAATCCAAACAAAATCTTTTTCCCTTATATGGGCAACCGGAAAACGGCGGTTTTTCTCCACCTGAGCGATACGGACCGGTCCATGGACCGCGTGGCCACCATGTTCTACACCCAGGCGATGCAGACGCTGTGCAGCTACGCGGACCGCCATCCCCAGCGCCGCCTGAAGATCCCCGTGCGGTTCATTCTGGACGACTTTGCCGCCGCAACCGACGCCTGCATCCCGGACTTCGACCGGATGATCTCCGTGATCCGCTCCCGGGAAATCAGCGTCAGCGTCATTGTCCAGAGCCTGTCCCAGCTGGAGGCCAGCTACGGCCACGCCCGGGCGATGACCATCGTGAACAACTGCGACCACTTTTTATACTTGGGCGGCCAGGATGTGGAGACGGCCCGGTATGTGAGTACCAAGGCCAACCGCTCCATCCACGGGATCCTGGACATGCCGCTCCAGGATGCGTGGCTGTTCACCCGCGGCCAGGGGCCCCGGGAGGTCCGGAAATTCGACCTGAGGGAGCACCCCCACTACCGGGAGCTGCCGGAAGCCGCCGTGCAGAAACGGCAGAGCTCCTACTATGCTGTGGCCAGCTGATTCCGACGACATCCTATGAATACGATCAAATCTCCCGCCTGTTTTGAACGAGACGTTCAGAGCAGGCGGGATTTTTTTCTTCTCTTGCCGGAATACCTGTACCATGCTATAATGGTGAAAAAATGATGACAGGATCTGGCGCTTCGACTGCCCATCCAGGAGGGACCGATCATGAAACTTGTTTTTCTGGGCGGATATACCCAAGATATTCCCATGGCCTCCGGGGAGGTCGTGCCGGGGCGAAGCGGAGGGATCGCCTGCTGCGGGCTGGACGAGGAGACGGGACGGTTGGAGCGCCTGCGGGTAACACCGGGCCCAATCAACCCATCCTATCTGGTCCTGGACCCGGCGGGGCGGTTCCTCTGCTGCGTCAACGAGCTGGAGGAGGTCGGGGGCGTGCCGGGCTCCACCGTGTCGTCCTACGCCATAGAGGGGGAGGGACTGCGGCCGGTCGGCAGGCGGCCGACCGCCGGACCGCTGGCCTGTCATGTCGCCCTGTCGCCGGGCGGGCGGCACCTTCTGGCGGCCAGCTACAACGGCGGGATATGCATTTTCCCCGTCGGCGGGGACGGTACGCTGGGGGACCTGTCCTGCGCCTGGGGCTTCCAGGGCCGAGGGGCGGACCGGGACCGGCAGGAGGGCCCCCACCCCCACCAGATCCTGCTCCACCCGGACGGAGAGCGCGTCTACGTGGCCGACCTGGGGACGGACCAGCTGCGGTGCTTCCGGGCGGACTGGGAGCGGGGCTGGCTGACGCCGGAGGAGGGCGGGAACCTGTCGGCCCGGCCAGGCCAGGGGGTGCGCCACGGCGTGTTCGACGCCTCCGGGCGGCGGCTGTATGTGCTCACCGAGCTGTCCGGGGAGATGGACGTCTTCGACATGGAGACCGGCGGACTGCGCCAGGTCCTCTCCGCGCTGCCGGACCGTTTCTCCGGACCGGGCATGGGGGCGGCCGTGCGGCTGCACCCCAACGGCCGGTTTCTGTACGCCTCCCTGCGGGGCCCCGGCCTGATTGCCGTCTTCCCGGTCCGGGGGGACGGAAGTCTGCGCCGCCCCGCCTTCTACCCCAGCGGCGGAAAGACGCCCCGGGATTTCTGCCTGACGCCAGACGGACGTTTCCTGCTGGCGTGCGGACAGGACGATTGCTCCGTCTGCGTCCACGCGGTGGACCCGGAGACCGGCGGGCTGCGCCAGGTCTGGCGCATGGAGGAGGCCGGATCGGTGACAGCGGCGGCAATTTTACCGTGAGATCCATGAAATTATAAAATAAGGAGGATCCATATGGAACTGACACTGTGGACCACACGGGACCTCTCTCCCGCGCAGAAGACGTGTATTCCCTTTGCCCCCGATCCCGGGGTGGAGAATCAGGTGGTAAACTTGTACCCGGAGGTGACCTTTGAGACGCTGGAGGGCTTCGGCGGGGCCATCACCGATTCCGCCGCCTACGTCTACTCCCTGATGAACGAGGCGCAGAAGCAGGAGCTGTTGGAGACGTATTTCTCCCCCGCGCGAATGAACTATGGGCTGGTACGGATCCACATGGACAGCTGCGACTTCTCCCTGGGGCTCTACGAAGCGGACTCCGACCCGGAGGACCGGAATTTAGAGAAATTCTCCATGGAGCGCACAGAGAAGTACATCCTGCCCATGCTCTCCGACGCCCAGCGGGCGGCGGGACGGCCCCTGGAGCTGATGCTGTCCCCCTGGTCCCCACCGGCATTCATGAAGACCAACGGCCGGCGGGTGGGGGGCGGTCGGCTGAAACCGGAATACCGGGCCGCCTGGGCGGACTATCTGTGCCGCTATATCCGGGAGTTCAGGGAGCGGGGCTATACGGTGCGGCGCATCTCCCTGCAAAACGAGCCCAAGGCCGTACAGACCTGGGACTCCTGTATCTTCACCGCCCGGGAGCAGAAGGAGTTCCTCCGGGACTTCATGGCCCCCGCCATGCGGCGACACGGCCTGGAGGACGTGGAGGTCTTTATCTGGGACCACAACAAGGAGCGGGTCTATGAGTGGCTGCGGGACATCATTGACCGGGACACGGACCCCCTGGTGGCGGGGGCCGCCTTCCACTGGTACAGCGGGGACCACTTCGAGGCCCTGGACCTGGCGCGGCGGCGGTTTCCGGATAAGAAGCTGATCATCTCCGAGAGCTGCATCGAGTTCAGCAAATTCGGAGGCGAGGACGCGGTGCGCAGCGCCCTTCGGCTGTCCCACGAAATCATGGGGGACCTGAACCACGGCATGACCGCTTTCTATGACTGGAATCTGCTTCTGGACGAGACCGGTGGGCCAAACCATGTGGGCAACCTGTGTCTCGCGCCGTTCCTGTTCGACACCGGTGAGAAGCAGTTGAGGCCCCAGCTGATTGCCCGGCATTTTGAGCACTTCTCCCACTATCTGCTCCCCGCCTCCGTGCGGATCGGGCACAGCAGATATACCGACGAGCTGGATGTCACCGCCTGGCGGCGGCCCGACGGAGCACTGGCGGTGGTACTGCTCAACCGGAGCGGAGAGGGTCTGCCCATATGCCTGCGGCTAAACGGAGAGGCCGCATCCCTTGAGCTGCCCGCCGAGGCGATCGCCACCGGGTTGATTCGATAAATAACGAGCAAATCCTATGGGAGGTCCGCCGGTAAACTGGCGGGTCTCCCATATTTTTTGGATGGGCACATGCCGCCGCCGTTCGCCGCCCAGGAGTTTTTTGCAAATCTGAAAAATTTCACCTTGCATTTGGGAGAGAAGTCTGCTATAATAAGCTCGCTGTTAGAAATGCAGGGTTAGTACATCGGTAGTACATCGGCTTCCCAAGCCGAGGAGGCGGGTTCG
>CAJUPS010000067.1 GCA_910588045.1 uncultured Oscillospiraceae bacterium
CTGGAGGACGACGTGGAGGAGGTGCTGGACTGCTACTTCCGGGCCTGCTCCATCCGGGTGAACTGCCGGGCCCTGGCCCATATCGGGGCAGTGCTCTCCAACCGGGGGCGCCTGCCGCTCTCCAATGAGCGGATCTTCTCCTCCTCCCTGGCCAGGAGCGTCAACGCCATTCTGATGACCTGCGGCATGTACAACGGCTCCGGGGAGTTCGCCATGCGGGTGGGCGTTCCCGCCAAGAGTGGCGTCGGCGGCGGGATCATGGCCGTGGTCCCCACCCGCATGGGCATCGGTATCTACGGCCCCGCCCTGGACCGGAAGGGAAACAGCGTGGCGGGCATCCATCTTCTGGAGCAGTTGAGCAGGGAGCTCTATCTGAGTATTTTTTAGGGGTCGAAAAAGGCCCCAAAAGGTGAAAAATGAAATTGACGGGATAGGCGGACTGTGCTAAAATAATAGCGTATGTCTTGATGACGTACATAAAAAGCAGCAACCGAATCTAAGTGGAAAGAGGACACACTATGTATCGGATCGTAAAAAAGCGGGTTTTGAACCCCACCGTGACCCTCATGGAGATCGAGGCCCCCGCCGTGGCCCGGAAGTGCGAGCCCGGCCAGTTCATCATCCTCCGCGTGGACGAAAACGGGGAGCGCATCCCCCTGACCATCGCCGCCTACGACCGTGAGCGCGGCACCGTCACCATCATCTTCCAGCTCGTGGGCGCCACCACGGAGAAGCTCAACCACAAGGAGGAGGGCGAATACCTCCAGGACTTCGTGGGCCCCCTGGGCAAGGCTACCGAGACCGAGGGCCTCAAGCGCGTGGCCGTCATCGGCGGCGGCGTGGGCACCGCCATTGCCTACCCCGTGGCCAAGAAGCTCCACGACGACGGGTGCCACGTGGACCTGATCGTGGGCTTCCGGAACAAGGACCTCATCATCCTCAAGGAGGAGTTCGAGGCCGCCAGCACCAACCTCATCATCGGCACCGACGACGGGTCCTACGGCAAGAAGGCCCTGGTCACCGACCTGCTCAAGGAGCAGATCGAGGCGGGGGTGAAGTATGACCGCGTGATTGCCATCGGGCCGGTCATCATGATGAAATTTGTCTGCCTGCTCACCAAGGAGTACAACATCCCCACGGTGGTCAGCATGAACCCCATTATGATCGACGGCACGGGCATGTGCGGCGGATGCCGTCTGACCGTGGGCGGGGAGACCAAGTTCGCCTGCGTGGACGGCCCCGAGTTCGACGGCCACCTGGTGGACTTCGACGAGGCCATGGCCCGGGGCGCCATGTACCGGGACTTCGAGATGCACGCCAGGGAAGAGACGTGCAATCTGTTCAAGCAGGAGGTCCAATAGGGGAACTGTCCTATGGCCGAAAAGGAAAGCGTGAAAAGATGCGGCTTGTACTTCGCACCTGCCGGGACCCTGCACGGCTTCGCGCCTGCCGGGTCACTGCATATCTATTTCGGCTGGCGCTCCCCAAACAAGTCTGTTCCCCCGATGACCGACAAGCAGTTTGACACAATATTAAGGATGGTCGCCATGATCCTGGATGGCTGCAAGGACCTGGAGGAAGCAAAGGGGAAGCTTGCGGCGCTCCTGGAGGAGAGGCGCGATCCGTCTGTGGAAGAGGTAAAGTAATATGGCTAATATGCGTCCGGATAAAAACCCCATGCCCCACCAGGACCCCGTCGTCCGGTCCGGCAACTTTGAAGAGGTGGCCCTGGGCTACACCAGGGAGCAGGCCATCGACGAGGCACAGCGGTGCCTCCACTGCAAGAACATGCCCTGCGTCTCCGGCTGCCCGGTCAAGATCCACATCCCTGAGTTTATCGCCAAGGTGGCGGAGGGCGACTTCGAGGCCGCCTATCAGATCATCGCCGCCGACAGCGCCCTGCCCGCCGTGTGCGGCCGCGTGTGCCCCCAGGAGACCCAGTGCGAGTCCAAGTGCGTGCGGGGCATCAAGCACGAGAGCGTAGGCATCGGCCGCCTGGAGCGCTTCGTGGCCGACTGGCACAACGCCAACGCCACCGAAAAGCCGGTAAAGCCCGAGAGCAACGGCCACAAGGTGGCCGTCATCGGCTCCGGCCCCTCCGGCCTCACCTGCGCCGGGGACCTGGCCCGGAAGGGGTATGAGGTCACCGTGTACGAGGCCCTGCACCTGGCTGGCGGCGTGCTGGTCTACGGCATCCCCGAGTTCCGTCTGCCCAAGGCCATCGTCCAGAAGGAAGTGGACGGGCTCAAGGAGCTGGGCGTGAAGATCGAGACCAACGTGGTGGTGGGCCGGTCCATCACCATCGACGAGCTCATGGAGCAGGAGGGCTTCGAGGCCGTCTTCATCGGCTCCGGCGCGGGCCTCCCCATGTTCATGCACATCCCCGGCGAGAACCTGAAGGGCGTCTATTCCGCCAATGAGTTCCTCACCCGGATCAACCTCATGAAGGCGTACCGGGACGGGTCCGACACCCCCATCATGCCCCTCAAGGGCAAGAAGGTGGCGGTCGTCGGCGGCGGCAACGTCGCCATGGACGCCGCCCGGTGCTCCCGCCGTCTGGGGGCCGATGTGTACATCGTCTACCGCCGCTCCGAGGCCGAGCTCCCCGCCCGTGCCGAGGAGGTGGAGCACGCCAAGGAGGAGGGCATCGTCTTCAAGACCCTCACCAATCCCACCGCTATTCTGGGCTACAACAATCCCGAGGACAAGCGGGATCCCAGGAACGGCTCCGTCCGCGGCCTCACCTGCGTGGAGATGGAACTGGGCGAGCCCGACGCCTCCGGCCGCCGCCGCCCCATCGTCAAGGAGGGCAGCGAGTTCGAGATGGAGATGGACTGCGTGATCATGGCCCTGGGCACCAGCCCCAACCCCCTCATCAAGTCCACCACCAAGGGCCTGGAGATCAACAAGCGGGGCGGCATCATCGTCAACGAGGACGGCCTCACCAGTCGTGAGAGCGTCTACGCCGGTGGTGACGCCGTTACGGGTGCGGCCACCGTCATCCTGGCCATGGGCGCCGGAAAGACCGCCGCTGCGGCCATTGATGAGCAGCTGCGCCAAAAGTAATCGTTGTTATCCTGTTTTCAGTAAAGGGCCGCCCCGCATTCCTGCGGGGCGGCCCTTGTTTGCTCTACTTGCGCACCACGGAAATGCGCTCCCGGATGTGGTCTCCTGAAACGATCTCATCCACCATGGCAATGGCGTAGTCCGCGTAGCTGATGACGCTCTCGCCCTTGCTGCTCAGGGTCAGCTCCTCGCCGCCCAGGATGTACGTCCCGGTGCGCTCCCCCTCCGCCTGGAAATCCCCGGCGGGGCTGATATAGGTCCACCTGACGTCCTCCCGCTCCCGCAGCTCGCGCAGGGCCTGGTCATGGGCTTCCGCCAGGGGCTTGAAGTCCTCGGGGAAGTCGGGGCCGTCGGCCACCGTGACCGTGTGCTCCGGATCGACGTACAGGCTCCCCGCGCCGCCCACGATGACCAGCCGGGTGTCCGTGCCGGACAGGACATCACACAGGTGTGCTGCCGCCCGGGGAATCTGCGGGATCGTCTCCGGCGTCCACGCACCGAAGGCGTCCACTACCACGTCGAAACCCTTGAGGTCGGCAGCGGTCAGGTCAAAGAGGTCCTTGACCAGCGCCTTTCCGGCGGCGGACTTGTTCTCCCTGCGGACCACGGCAGTGACATCCAGATTCCGGTCCACCGCCTCCTTGACGATCAGACGGCCAGCCTTTCCATTGGCGCAGATAACAGCGATTTTCATGTTGCGTACCTCCATAAAGTAACATTTTTGCTTTGAACGCCGGGGTGTTTCCCTTCGTTGTCTGTATCATAGCAGAACTTCTGAGCCCTGAAAAGTACGCACAATATTGTGGTATAGGCACCTTGCGGTAACAATCGGACGGTTACCGGGAGGAAACCCTTGCGAGATCGCAGGCGTTTCCCCGGCTTCTCCCGGGGGGTACGCGGGCGAAAAAATTTTTTCGCCTTGACACCCGCAGGGGAGGTACGGTAAAATTGGAGCACAGCTGCGATTTGGAAACGAAAGAACGGAGGACCCGCCTATGACTGCCAAGACCCTGCCCGCCTGTCCGGTGGAGACGACGCTGACGCTGATCAGCGACAAGTGGAAGGTCCTGATCCTGCGGGACCTGCTCCCGGGGACCAAACGCTTCGGCGAGCTGAAAAAATCCATCGGCAGCGTGAGCCAGAAGGTGTTGACGGCCCAGCTGCGGCAGATGGAGGACAGCGGCCTGCTGCTCCGGACGGTCTACCCGGAGGTGCCGCCCCGGGTGGAATACACCCTGACCGAGCTGGGCTACAGCCTCAAGCCGGTCCTGGACGCCCTCCAGAGCTGGGGGGAGGAGTATCAATCCCAGAACACCGGGACCGCCTGACCAACCCGCCGCCCTCCGGCGACGGGTTTCGGTTCTGCAAAAAATTATTGACAAACAATAATTTCTGTGGTAGGATACCCCTATAGAATTATCGCAAAACAATAATCGGAGGGGTGCACATGATGTCGATTGGGATGCTGGTCCGTCTGGGGGAGTGGCTGAGGGAGCTGTCCCTGTCCGGAAGCAACGCCGCCGCCTGGGCCATCGTGCTGGCGCTGACGGCGCTGCCCGCCCTGGGGCTCCTGTGGCGGGGACGGCGCAGGGCGGATTGGCTGCTGCTGCTGGCGGCGGGGGAAATTCTGGCGGGACTGTTCTATCTGGTGAACCCCACCCTGCTGACGGCGGAGTACGACGCCGGGAACTTTATCGCCTTAGCCGCCGCCGGATGCGTGGCGGCCACGATGCTGGCCTGGGCGGTGCTGCGGGCGCTGCAAAACATTCTGCGCGCGGAAAATCCGGGGCGGACCATTGACCGGCTGCTGCGGTGGTCCGCCTGGGCGTGGGCGTATCTGGCGGCGCTGGCCCAGGGGGTGGGCGTGTGGCAGACCATGCGGGAGGTGGCCGAGAGCAACACCGCCCTGGACACCGGGGCGCTGTTGCCCACCTACCTGACCCTGGCCGTGCTGGCCGTCATGGACCTGATCCCGACGCTGCTGTGCTGTCAGGTGCTGCGCTGGGGCGGGAAGCTGGCCCTGGGACTGGAGGCGGACCCCTTCGGCGGGGCGACGGTCTCCCTGGCGGAGAAGCTGGGGGGGCGCTGCATCCGGGTGGCGGAGGCGTCGCTGGGCGTCTGCGTGGCGGGGAATCTGCTGCAATTTCTCCTGCTGCCGGTGCTCCACTCCGCGCGATTCAACGTCTCCTTCCCCTTCGCCTCCCTGCTGCTGGCGGCGGTGCTGGGGCTGCTGTGCCGCTACTTCCGGCGGGCCAAGGCGGTCAGCGACGACAACGAGACCATTATATAGGTGGGCGACATGGCTATCACCGTACATTTAGACGAGCTGCTGCGGGCCCGGGGGATGACGGGAAAGGAGCTGTGCGCCAAGGTGGGCATCACGGAGGCAAACCTCTCCATCCTGCGGTCGGGGAAGGCCAACGGCGTGCGGTTCCACACCATCAACAAGATCTGTTACTACCTGGACTGCCAGGTGGGGGACATCCTGCGCTTTGACGGGAGATTGGAGGACGAGGATGAAAAAGGGTAAGTGGCTGCTCTGGGCGCTCTCGGCGCTGCTGCTGGCGGGGTGCTCCCTGGCACAGCCGGAGGCGGAGGGCAGGGACCAGGACCGGTTCGCCGGGTTCTACGTGGTCCGGGGGACCTTCGCAGAGCGGGGGAAGCTCTGGAGCGACAGCAATCCGGACCTGACGGAGTACGGCTCCGATGCCGTGAAGATAGACCGCTACGGCAGCTTTGATTTCCCCCGGCGGGTCCTCATGGGAGTAAAGGAGGGGGAGAACTACCGCTTCCCCGGGCTGGAGAATGGGTACAGTCTGTATATCCTCCAGAGGACGTTGGAGAATGGCAACCGCGTCACCGAGGCCGTATCCAACATGGCCCCCAGCGAGGAGGGGATGCACATCACTTCCACCGGCGAGGGGGAGGAGAACATCATCGCCGGGACCATCTACTACGGCCCGCCCCTGGGGGATGAGGACTGGGAACCCTATCAGGGGGACTACGAGGGCGACGAGTACCGGGACAGGGACACCTGGACGGTCTACCGGGTCTACCAGACGCCGGAGGGCGTGCCCTACCTGGACGGGGGCGGCAACAGCTACACCGGCGGCGGCATCGGCGCCTATACGGAGACCCACACCTTCTCCCGCCAGGAGAACGGCGTGACGACCACGGACTCCGTCAAGGTCACAGTGAAATCCGAACCGGTCCCCCGGCTGGAGCGGCTGACGGTGACCCAGTTTGACGAACACAACGCCGTCGTCCGCGCCGACGACCTGGCGCTGCGGGAGGAACTGCCGGAGGTAACGTGCGAGAAGGAGACCGTCTGGGTGCTGGTGGAGGAGGTCAGCAAGGAGGGGACGGTCCGGACGGCGTACAATGTCCCCGAGAAGGGGGAGGACCCGGTTTCCCACTCGGTGGTCCTGCTGGACGACGACGGGCTGGGACAGCCGGTATCTCTGATGATTCGCCCGGTTTCTTGAAGTGCCTCCGTGGGGCAGACAAAAACTGCCGCAGAATCTGTGATTCTGCGGCAGTTTTGCGCACTTCCGTTACAGGATGACCTCCATCCCCACCTTCTGGGGCTTCAGGCCGCACTTCTCATAGAAGCGCATGGCGCTCTCGTTGCAGCTCCAGACGTTCAGGGTGACATTATAGCACCCGTTTCCCCGGGCCAGGTCCAGGACGGCTTGGTAGAGCGCCTGGCCCACGTGCCGACCCCGGCAGGTCTCATCCACGCAGAGATCGTCCAGATAGAGGGTGGTCATATCGTTGAAGGACCCCTCTCCCTGGTGCCGCTGGTAGACGCAGAAGGCGTAGCCCAGCACTTCTCCCCCCTCGTCCAGCGCCACCAGGATGGGGCGTTCCGGGTCCTTCAGGAGCTCCCGGAGCTCCTCGTCGTCATACTTGCGGCCACCGGCGCGGAACAGGTCCGGACGGCCCTGGCAGTGTACCCGGCACACCTGGAGCAGCAGGTCCCCCAGCCGGGGGATGTCCCGCTCCTCCGCTTGACGGATAATCATGGTGTTTCTCCTTTCTCTTTCTGTGGAATCAGTCCCTCGATCAGCTCCATCACCGCCGCGCCGCCCAGGAGCAGCCCCGCCACGGGGGGCACCCAGGGGACGCTCCCCGGCACACTCCGGCGGCCCGGCGGCGGCGTCTCCAGAGGGGCGCACCAGGCGGGCTCCTCCGGGCTGTAGACCACCCTCAGGTGCTTGATCCCGCGGCGTCCCAGCTCCCGGCGCATGACCCGGGCCAGGGGACAGCCGTAGGTTTTGCTCAGGTCCGTGACCTCCAGGCGGGCCGGGTCCAGCTTGTTCCCCGTACCCAGGGCGGAGAGGATGGGGATCCCCCGCGCCCTCGCCTGGCAGATCAGATCCACCTTGCAGGCCACCAGGTCGATGCAGTCCACCAGGCAGTCGTAAGCGCCCCAGAAGCGCTCGTTATCGCCCCGGTCATACTTGCCGACAACCGGGTGGACCTTACAGGCGGGGTTGATGTCCCGCACCCGCGCCGCCATCGCCTCCGCCTTGGGGAGGCCCACGGTGGAGGAGACCGCGCCCAGCTGGCGGTTGATGTTGCTCTCGCTGTAGTCGTCCTGGTCGATCAGCGTCAGCTCCCCCACGCCCGCCCGGGCCAGGGCCTCCGCCGCCCAGCTCCCCACGCCGCCCAGGCCCACCACGCACACATGGGACCCGGCCAGCTTCTCCATGGCCGCGGGACCCAGGAGCATCTCGCTTCTCAGAAACCGTTCGTTCATCCGGCGCCTCCTTGAAAGCAGCGGCTCCGGAGGCGTACTCCGGAGCCGCTGCGCAATCCGTTTGGGGGAAAATCACCCGACGTTCTTCATGCCGGACTCGTTGATCTCGGCGGAAGCGGATTCGATCAAGCCGCTCTGCCACTCGCTGGCATCGGCGCTGCGCAGCGCGTTTTCGCACTTGTAGTGCCAGTTCTGCTCGTCCCCGTAGCCCACGAAGTACATGATGTGGTATCCGGTGGAGGCGTTGTAGACCAGGCCGGTGTCGCCGCTCTTGCGGCCGTCCTCATAGCACCAGTCCTGGAACGCGGCCACCATCTGGCCCTTCGCCACGTCCTCATAGAGGCCGCCGTTGGTGTTGCTGCCGGGGTCCTTGGAGTTCTCGTTGGCCAGCTTGATAAAGCCGTCCTCCGTGCCGTCCCAGCTGGCCAGGATCTCCTCGGCCTTGGCCTTGAGCTGCTCCTCGGTGGCCTCCTCGCCCTCGGGGAGGGCCAGGCTGTCCTTGGTCACCAGGATGTGGCGAACATTGTAGGTGGCGGGGCTGTCGTCCCGCTCACGGCCGTTGAACACCGCCACATAGTAGCGGCCATTGGTGGCGTCCTCGATGATGTCGGCGTCCCCGCTCTTGCGGGCCTCGTCAAAGAACCACTCGCCGTATACCGTGGAGGACCCGCTGATGGTGGTGCTGGCGGTCAGGTCGTGGGCGCTGGCGGCGCTCTCCAGGTCCTTGTTTGCCTTGTAGGCATCCAGGATCGCCTGGGCGGTCTCGGCGGCCGCGGCCATCGCGTTGGCCTTCTCCGCGTCGGTGGCCTCGACGGCGTTGCCGTCGGCGTCGGTCTTCGCCTCGGGCGTGCCGTCAATGGAGACGTATGCGCCGTCGATCAGATCGTAGCTGTCCTTGTTCTCATTGTAGTAGTCCAGGATCTCGTCCTCGGTGTAGACGAAGTTCTTCTCGCTGTAGTCCGAGGCGTACTTGCTGGCCAGCAGCTGGTCCTTCAGGCAGGACTCAAACACGGAGCTGGTCATGGTGGAACCGTAGACCGCCTTCAGGTAGCCGCCGTAGCTGTACCCGGCGGACTTGGCGGTGGATTTCATGCTGTCCACGTTGGCCTTGAGGGTCTCCTGGTCCTCGCTGTCCAGGGAGAGGTTCGCCGCCTCGGCGGCCGTGGTCGCGGCGTGGATATACTTCATGTTGTCGATGGCCGACTCCTTGAAGTAGTCGTCGTAGGTCTTGGTCTCGTCGGTGGGGTGGGGCTGGGTCTTCAGCGTCTGGAGGTACTCCTGGCCGAAGAGGCTGGCGTAGCTGCTGCACACCTGGTTGTAGTAGTAGGAGGTCTCAGCGACGGTGTACTTCTCCCCGTCGATGGTCACGGCGGTCTGGCTGCGCTGGATGATGCCGGAGTTGTAGACCAGCAGTGCGGCCGCCACCACGATGAAGAGGACGGCGACGGTGCCGTAGAGGATGTTGGACTTGCGCTCAGCGGCTCTCTGCTCGGCAGCACGGGCGGTCTTGGGATCGACCGCGCCGCTGGCCAAAAATTCCTGACGCTTTTTCTTTTCTCTGGATGCGCTCATGTGTTGTTCATTCCTTCCAAAATTTTCTGCCGCCGCGGAAAGCGGGGTCAATGGCGGCGATAACCTTTGTGATTTACCGGGGCGCTCCCCCCGGAATGGCTCAACAAACAATAGTATACTCGAATGTGCCCTGTTTCGCAAGTAAAAGTTCTATGAACAAGCAGATTTTTTCTGACAATTTACTGCGCCGCCCAGACCAGGGCCGTGCCCTCCGCCTCCGGGACCCCGGATTCGTCCCACTGGTGGTCCGTCTGGCGCAGGTACTCGCTGGTCACGTTGAAATACCGGTGGGCCAGCGGCGAGCTGACGGGGATGGGGAAGGACGCCACCGGGTCGTCCCAGGTCACGTCCACGCAGTACCAGTCGCCGTCCAGCTGCACCAGATTCCAGGCGTGGTCATTGGCGCCGCCGTGGCTCGTGCCCTGGACGGTGACGCACTCGATGCCGCACAGCTCCATCAGCAGGTGGAAGGTGGTGGCGTAGCCCAGACAGATGCCCTTCTTCCCGGTGAAAAAGCCGTAGGGGTTGTCGTTGTTGGGCATGGGGTCCCCTATAGGACCGCTGGACAGTGCGCCGAGGTCGTACTCCGCCCACTCGATCATCCAGTCGTGGAGGGCCAACTCCTTCTCGTAGGCCGTCAGGGAAGAATCGGTCAGGGCGGGAAGCTGGTCCAGAACGGCGAGGATCTCTGCGTCCTCTGGATACAGGCCCTCCCGGTTCCCGCTGGTCCAGGCGTCCACGATGCGGGAGCGGCTGTAGGACCAGGGTTCCGGCTCAGGTTCCGGCGTTGGTTCGGGTTCAGGCTCGGGGATCGGTTCCGGCTCAGGCTCAGGAACCGGTTCGGGTTCAGGCTCAGGTTCGGGGACCGGTTCGGGCTCAGGTTCCGGATGGAGGACCGGTCCGGCAGGCTCCGGCTCGTCCGGCGGAGGCGCCTCCGGAAGGAAGTCCTCCTCCGGAGGCTCGTCGGTGAAGCACGCCGCAAAGGCCGTGCTGGCGGACGATTGGTCCGGACAGATCAGCAGGGCGGCGTATACGCCCCGGCTGACGGCGCCAGATTGCTCCAGGATGGCGTATTGCTCCGGCGCATAACCGGCAAAATCCCCGGTGCGGTCGTCTATGTAGCGCTCCAGCGCCTCCTTCGCCTCTCTGGCGGCGGTCTCGTCCGCCAGCTCCAGCACGGCAACCTCCCGGGCGGAGACGCCTCCCGCGTAGAGCACCGCGCCTCCGACGACGGCGGTCCGGTCAATCCGGTAGACCTCCGCCACATACGGGAGGAAGTCCTCATCGCCATCCCAGAGCATCCGGCTCTCCGCCGTCCCCTGGCTCTCCCAGATGGCGTGCACCATCTGGGGCGCGGTCCACGCCGTCTCCGCAGGTTCCGCCCTCCCGCAGGCGGTCAGCAGGCAGCACAGCGCGAAAAAGAGTAGCACAAGCCGTTTCACGCCTCCGCCTCCTCAAAGCTGTTGGGGAGCATCTCCTGGAGTTCTGCCCGCTTGGCACTGTTCCAGGTGTCCGGCTCGCTGATGCAGTAGCCCCCCATTTTCCGCAATTCCCTGTACCGGTGCAGCGTGTAGTGGACGTCCACGTAGTCCTCGTGCACCTCCAGGTACAGTTTATCAATGGCGCTGGCGGGATACTTCCGGGTAATCTGGCGGATGCAGGCATCCTGCTCTCTCTCGGACAGGGGACCGTTGACGATAATGATCTGCATTCGGTACGCCTCCTTTTCTTGTTACTGGGGGCTATTATACAGGATATTCGGAAAAAATGCAAGTCGGGGCTATATGGAAACGCCGGGATCCATCGTTATTGCACCGGCAAGCGCTCATCGCGCTAACGGAACAGGGCGGCGCATCCAAAATGCTTTTCCGCGTCACAGATGGTTATATCCACGCGCCCCCATTCCTCAACTCCCTCCGGAATGGACGCCTGCATCAGGCAGGCCGATAAATACTGGCCCTCCCCGATATACTCCCGCACCCGATTCACAACGTATACCTTGCTCTCCAGGCCGTTTACAGCAACGGATATATCCTCCGCTTTCAGAGCAGGGGCAATATCCGCTTCGCCCGCCTTGAATTTTTCAAGGCTCATCGGCCGGAAGTAAATACTCAGCGCACGGGCGGCCCCCTTCACGGTAAACGCATGGAGACCGTACACTTCCAGGGTGTCGATCCGTATGTGCAGCTCTGTTTCCGACTGCGCGGGGACATTCTGCGCCCAATACTCCAGATACCGGCTGCTGTAGTCCCGGACGGCCGTCAGAAACGGGTACACGCCGTCGGGGACGCTCAGTTCAAATTTCCCGTTTTCATCGCTGAACGTCTGATACAGCGTCTCAAATTTTTCGTTCTTTATCTCAATCGACACCGCGGCAAGAGCGCCCTCCCTGCCCGCAGTTGTCCCCCTGATGACAGCCATTGTCATTTCCTCCATTCCTAGTAATCCTTGGAAAACCGCCCTCTCCCCTGCCAGAGAGCCGCCCCGCAGCTGCGGGAAGCATGTGAGGGGGGAACAGGGCGGTCTGTGCGGGTCAGCCTTCGTCCAATTTTGCCTTGGGGAATCCCATGACGGCCTCGAAGTCCTCCCCGGACATGGTCTCGTGCTCCAGCAGGTAGGCCGCCACGGCCTCCATCTGCTCCCGGTGCTCCCCCAGCACCTGCTGGCAACGGCGGTAGCCCTCATCGATGATGGCCTTGACCTCCTCGTCGATCTGGGCGGCCACCTCCTCGGAGTAGGTCTTGGCCTGGGCCATGGAGCGCCCGATGAACACCTCGTCGTGGCCGGAGTCGAAGCTCACGGCCCCCAAACGCTGGCTCATGCCGTAGTTCATGACCATCTTCCGGGCCGTGGCGGAGGCCCGCTGGATGTCGTTGGACGCGCCGGTGGAGATGTCGTCGAGGAACAGGCTCTCGGCCACCCGTCCGCCCAGCAGGGCGGCGATCTCCTCCTCCATATAGCGCTTGGAGTAGTACCCCCGGTCCTCCCCGGGCAGGGAAATGGTCATGCCTCCGGCCTGCCCGCGGGGCACAATGGTCACCTGGTGGACCGGGTCCACGCTGGCCAGGCAGTGGTGCATCACCGCGTGACCCGCCTCGTGGTAGGCGGTGAGCCTGCGCTCATGGGCGGGCACCACCCGGCTCTTCTTCTCCGGTCCGGCGATGACCTTGATCACCGCCTCCTGGAGGTTGTCCATGGTGATGAACTTCTGGTCCTTCCGGGCGGAGAGCAGCGCGCCCTCGTTGACCAGGTTCTCCAGGTCCGCGCCGGTAAAGCCGGAGGTGGCCTGGGCCAGGACCTTCAGGTCCACGTCCTCCGCCAGGGGCTTATCCTTGGTGTGGACGGTCAGGATCTCCTCCCGCCCCTTGCTGTCGGGGCGGCCCACGAAGACCTGCCGGTCAAACCGGCCGGGCCGCAGCAGGGCGGGGTCCAGGATGTCCGCGCGGTTGGTGGCCGCCAGGACCACCACGCCGGAGTTGCTGCCGAAGCCGTCCATCTCCACCAGCAGCTGGTTGAGGGTCTGCTCCCGCTCATCGTGGCCGCCGCCCAGGCCCGCGCCCCGCTGGCGTCCCACGGCGTCGATCTCATCGATGAACACCACCGAGGGGGCCACCTTCTTGGCCTCCTCGAAGAGGTCCCGCACCCGGCTGGCGCCCACGCCCACGTACAGCTCCACGAAGTCAGAGCCGGAGATGGACAGAAACTGCACCCCCGCCTCCCCGGCCACAGCCTTGGCCAGCAGGGTCTTGCCGGTGCCCGGAGGGCCCACCAGCAGCACGCCCTTGGGGATCCGGGCCCCCAGTTCCAGATACTTTTTGGGCTCTTTGAGGAAGCCCACGATTTCCCGCAGCTCCTCCTTCTCCTCGTCGGCCCCGGCCACATCGGCGAAGCTGACCTTGTTCTCGCTGTCGGACCCGAAGCGGATGCGGGCCTTGCCGAAACGCCTGCCCTGGTCCATGCCGCCGCCCCCCTGGGCCCGGATCATCATATACTGCCAGGCCAGGAAGATGCCCCCGATGAGGAGCACATAGAGGAAAATCTGGCTCCACCAGGGCGGTTGGTAGATGGGACGGTTGTCGTAATCCACGATCACGGCCCGGTCCTTCTGGTCCCGGATCAGGTCTCCCAGCTCCTCCCAGAACAGCTCCGTGCTGCCCAGCTCGTTGTGGACCGTGGTGCCGTCCCGCAGGGCCAGGTAGAGCTCGTCCCCGTCCTGGATGACGAAGCTGTGGACCTGCTCCCGCTGGAACAGGTCCCGCACCTGGGCGAAGGAGACGTCCGGCGCGCGGGATGCGCCGAAGAAGACGTAGTAGGCGCACAGAAGCACCAGCAGGATGGCAAAATAGAGCCCGATGCCGGGCCGGTTTCTCTGTTTCGTCAAAAAATCACTCCCCTTGATAGACCTCGGGCTTCAAGACCCCGATGTAGGGCAAATTCCGGTACTTCTGGCAGTAGTCCAGTCCGTAGCCCACCACGAACTCGTCCGGCACCACAAAGCCGATGTAGTCGGCCGTAATGGTCTTCGTGCGGCGGCTGGGCTTGTCCAGCAGCGTGCAGATGGACACGGAGGCCGCCCCCTTGGTCATAAAATATTGCTTGAGAAAGTGGAGGGTGTTGCCGGAGTCCAGGATGTCCTCGATGACCACCAGGTTTCTCCCCGTGATGTCCTGCTGGATGTCGTGGGTGATCTTTACCGCCCCGGAGGTGCTGGTGGCGTTGCCATAGGAGGACACCGCGATAAATTCTACATCGCAGCGGACCTGGCAGGCCCGCACAATGTCCGCCATGAAGATGAAAGCCCCCCGCAGGACGCTGACGAACAGAGGGTCTTTGTCCTTCAGGTCCTCATACATCTCCATGCCCATGGTTTCGATCCTTGCTGCAATCTGTTTTTCGGTATAGAGTACCTTCAGAATGTCCTGATCCATCATGCCCATTTTTTGTTTCTCCTTTTCTTCCGTTTATCTTTTCTTCGCGCCTCCGGCGCGAGGGGGATTTCCTTCTTGTCGATGGCCCGGGAGCTGCGCGCCCCCGGACTCCGCGCCTACTTTTTGTGCGAACAAAAAGTAGGCAAAAAGTCGCTTAAACCTGGCGGTTTAAGAATCCCTTGATGACGGGGTATTTATTTTTCGCTACGACCTTTGGTCGGGTTTTTCTATTGTAAGTGCCGTGGGCCGATGCCGGTGCTTACTTCTGCGCACAGTCCTAGCGATACTGCTGGTTGCCTCGCGGCACTCGGCACGGGGGTCTGATGGGGCGCTTCTCGGGAGTGCGGTTCGGCTTTGTAACAACCCGTAGGGGCGCACATTGTGCGCCCGCACGGTAATGCGGTGGGTATCGGTAGACCGGGCGCACAATGTGCGCCCCTACGGGGTTGTTGTCAGCAATTTTGCATATTGCTATAGACCAATTCCTTCCGCAAAATAATCTCCAGTGGTTCTCCCGGCAGCAGCAGAGAACCGCAGTCCGCATAACCGCTTTTCCGGAAGAAAAACTGCCCCTGCTCGCTGGCGAGCGTGGAGGTCAGAGCCTCCCGGTAACCGGCCATGGACATCTCCTGCTCCCAGCATTGGAGCAGTTGACCGCCATAGCCTTTTCTTCTGTATGCCTCGAAAAAGTACAGCATATTCAAAAAAGGCAGATTATCCCAGAACAAATTGTACCGTAGCCATCCTGCCAGCTGACCGCCGCACAGCATAAAGAGAACCCTTTTTGCGGCAATGCTGTTTTGCAGCTCGTTGGCGCTGATATGCCGGTCGTGGCCATGCAATAAGGGAAAGTCCTCCGCCGTGGCATATCGGATTTCTGGCTTCTCCATCCCACTACACCTCTTTCTGATTTCTTACAAACCGCAGGACGGATACCAGAAATCCGGTCATCAGCACCGCCAGCAGGGCGATGACTACCGGCAGTAGCCACGTCCCCATGGGCCGGGACAGGGCGCTATGCCACTCGATGACCGCGAAAGCACCCACCATGACCACCTTTGTTCCCGCCAGCCAGGTGTAGGCCGACCGGGGCAGTTCACTGTTTTTGATGGGAATCCAGACGGCAGAAATGATGCAATACAGAAAAGCACCGCAAAACGGCAGCAGGAGCAGCTCCCACTTGTCCCCCCAGCGGTCGATCTCCCCCGCGCTGTTGTAGTGGCCGGGGACCTGGTCCGGGATCTGGCTCCAGAAGAGAAGCAGACCCAGAATCATCCCCAGTATCATTGCTGCGCACGCACATTCTATGATCTTCTGCGGCAGGGTCAGCCTGGAGGCTTTCTTCATGGCGTTCTCCCCCCATCCGTTCTTTGAAAGGTGATGACCTGGCAGGACTCCCCGGCCTCCGGGCGGAGGGGACGGGTTACGGCTACGCCAAGTACGGCGGCAACGGTCCCGTTCAGGAGCACCGCGGGGTGCTCCGCCCGGCGCTCGATGGGGATGCCCGCGTCGGCGAAGAGGCGCTTGATGGTCCGGCTCCCGTTCTCCACCGCCAGACGGCCCGTGCCGTCCCAGGCGGCAACCGTCAGCTCGCCGCCGGTATCCCGGAAGACCAGTCTGTCCGGCCCGCTTTCTCCTGGAACGGCTTGCCGCTCCAGCGTTATTTTCCATGCGCCCCAGTCCTGCTCCCCCTCGTGAAGCACAAGAGGCGGCGGGAGGGGGGACTGCTTTTTCAGGATCAGCCGGTGGGGCTTCCGGATGGCGCACAGCCCCTGGGGCAGGTCCAGACAGCCGCCGCTTCTGAGGGACAGTACGGCCTCCGTCTGGGGCTTGGTCAATTCAACGCCCAATTTCTGTCCCATCGTCCGGACCAGGCGGCGCTGGATGGGCCTGTCCTGCCGGTTCAGCACGGGGACGGGCAGGGTGACCGCGCCGTCTGCCGCCTCCGGCACGAGGGATGCCGCCTCTGCGCGGAGGTGGGCGTCCTCCTCCCGCAAAAGCTCCGCCGCCGCCGCGATGCGGCCCGCCGCACCGGGAGCCATCTCCTCCAGCAGCGGCAGGACCTCCAGGCGAAGGCGGTTGCGGGTAAAGCGGGTATCAAGATTGCTCTCGTCCTCCACGTAAGGGAGGTCGTTTCGCGCGACATACTCGTCGATCTCCGCCCGGCTGGTCTCCAGGAGCGGGCGGATGATGTTGCCGCGCACCGGGGCGATGCCGCCAAGTCCCTGGAGTCCCGTCCCCCGCAGGAGGTGGAGCAGCACGGTCTCGGCGTTGTCGTCCCGGTGGTGGGCCGTGGCGATGCGGGCCGCGCCCATGTCCCGGGCAGCGGTCTCCAGGAAGGCGTAGCGCAGCTTCCGGGCGGCGTCCTCCAACCCCAGGCCCTCCCGGGCGGCAAAGTCTCTCACGTCCCCCGCGCCGCAGGTCAGGGGGATGTTTCGCTCCCGGCACCAGTCCCGGACGAACGCCTCGTCCCGGTCGGCTGTGGGGCGAAGGCGGTGGTTGAAGTGCGCGGCCGCCACGCGGAAGTCCCCCCGCTCCGTCAGAGCGGAGAGCAGGTGGAGCATGACCATGGAGTCCCGCCCGCCGGACACGGCGCACAGCACCAGTCCGTCCAGCATCCCCCACTTCCCGGCGTAGCTCCCCACCCGCCAGGCCAGGGGATCAATCATCCTCGTCATAGCGCATCTCCAGGGTGCTGAAGGTAACGTACTCCGGCGCCCAGCGGAGGGGCACCTTGCCGGTCTCGCCGTGGCGGTTCTTGGCCACGATGCACTCGGCGGTATTCCGCTTTTCCGTGTCGTCGTTGTAGTAGTCCTCGCGGTAGAGGAACATGACAATATCCGCATCCTGCTCGATGGCGCCGGAGTCCCGGAGGTCGGAGAGCATGGGGCGCTTGTCCTCCCGCTTCTCGTTGGCGCGGCTGAGCTGGCTGAGGCAGATGACGGGCACGTCCAGCTCCTTGGCCATGATCTTCAGCATCCGGGAGATGTCACTGACGGCCTGCTGGCGGTTCTCTCCGGCGTAGCTCTTGCCGCCGGAGGAGCTCATGAGCTGGAGATAGTCCACGATGACCAGCCCCAGGTTGTCCAGCCTCCGGCACTTGGCGTTCATATCGGCGGCGGTGAGCATGGGGTTGTCGTCGATCCGGATGTCGGTCTGGCGCAGAGTCCGGGCGGCCTGGGTGATCTTGCCCCAGTCGGTGGCGCTGAGCCGTCCGGTCATGAGCTTGCTCAGATCCACCAGCCCCTCCGAGGCCATCAGGCGCACCAGCAGCTGCTCCTTGCTCATCTCCAGGGAGAAGACGGCCACGGTCTTCTGGGACTGCCGGGCCACATTGAGGGCCATATTCATCGCGAAGGAGCTCTTGCCCACGCCGGGGCGGGCCGCCAGGAGAATCAGGTCTGATTTATTCAGTCCGTGGATCTTCTGATCCACGGTGGAGAAACCGCTGGGCAGGCCCGGCAGGCCCGTTTTCCCGGAGGCCAGCTCATTGAGCCTGTCCAGGAAGGGCTTAATGAGCTGGGCCACAGGGGTGAGTTCCTGGCTGCTCCGGCCCCGGCGGATGGCATAGATTTTTTGCTCCGATGCCTCCAGAATATCCTGGGCGTCGCCCAGGCCCTCCTGAACCATGGCGGTGATCTCTCCGGCGGCCTTCACCAGGGAGCGGAGGAGCGCCTTGCTCTGGATAATCTTCACGTACTCCATGGCGTTGGCGCTGGTGGGCGTGATCTCCATGAGCTGGATCAGGTAGTTCTTGGTGGTCTGCTCGTCGAAGGTGCCGTTTTTCTGCATCTCGTCCACTACGGTTACCCCGTCGATGGGTTTCGAGTAGCTGAACATGGTATAAATGGTTTCAAAGATGTCCCGGTTTTGCTTCACATAGAAGTCCTCGGGCTGGAGCTTGTCCATGACGTCCTTGATGCAGTCGGCATCAATCAGCATGGCTCCCAGGACAGATTGCTCTGCCTCCAGGTTATGGGGCATCTGTCTTGACAGGATTTCATCTTCAAAGGCCATCGGGGCACCTCCTTTTGTGCCGCCCTGCGGGCGGCACCGGCTTTTTAATCTGCCGCCCTTCGGGCGGCGTCCACTTGTTTCTTTTTGTTACCCCGGGACCTACGCGGCCCCGGACTCCGCGCCTACTTTTTGTGTGAACAAAAAGT
>CAJUPS010000068.1 GCA_910588045.1 uncultured Oscillospiraceae bacterium
TGCGCGAAAAGTAAGCCCTGCCCCGGCAGGGGCGAATCTAAAACAAGATTAAGCCAAGGCCGCCGCGCAGCGGCGGCAAAGAATCTGCCTATGAGAAGGGATACTCCCTCAGATAATCCGCCAACAGGTCAAACCTGCCAAAAAAGTGAGAAGCCTTCAATAGAACCCCGTCACCGGGAGCAAAGAGGGCCACCAGGTCCTCTTTTACCGCCTCCCGGTCAGGATACCACCTCACCTCGGGACACCCCGCCTCCCTGGCGGCGGGGACCATATGTTCCTTACTCCTGGGTCCGACGGCCAGCAGGACCTCGATCCCGGCCTCGCCGCAGGCGAGGCCAACGGCCCGGTGCCCGGGGGCCTCGGCGGCCCCCAGCTCTGTCATGTCCCCCAGCACAGCAATCCTCTTCCCCCCCTTGTGTTGAGAAAGAATCTTTACATCTGCACAGACCGAGCGGGGATTGGCATTATAACTGTCGTTGATCATAACCCGACCGCCGGGAAGACGCTCGACGCGCAGTCGATTGTCCGCCGGGGCGTAGGAGGCGACCCCCTCCGTGATCTCCTCCTTCGTCAGCCCCAGCCGCTCGGCGGCGACGACCGCCAGAGCGGCCAGCTCCGCCATGTGGACTCCCGGCGCGGGAATGGCCAGCGGATAGCGGTCCCTCTCCGTTACAATCGTACACCGGACGCCCTCCAACCCCAGGTCCTCCAGGTCCTCTATGCGGACAGAATTGCCGGGGGACCGCCCGCAGCGGACGGTCTCGCAGTCCGGGTGCAGAGTATTGAGCAATTCATCGTCGCCGTTGAGGACGGCCAGTCCGCCGGGACGGAGGTTCTCAAAAATCTCCGCCTTGGCCCGAAGGATGTCCTCCCGGCTCCCGAAGTGGGAGAGGTGAACGTCGTCCACAATGGTGATGACCGCCACGTCGGGCCGTATGGCCTGGCCTAAGTAGCGGATCTGCCCGAACGCATCCATCCCTGTCTCAATCACCGCCGCCTGATGCTCCGCCGTCAGGGACAGCAGCGTCAGCGGCGCGCCGATGTCGCCGTTCAGGTTCCCCGGCGTCTTGAGCGTGTGATACCGCCGGGAGAGGATGCCCGCCAGCAGTTCTTTATAAGTCGTCTTCCCCATGCTGCCCGTGATCTGCACGATGGGGATGTCAAACTGTCCCCGATACCAGGCCGCAAGATCCCGCAGCGCCGCCTTGGTGTCCTCCACCAGAATGTACGCCTTGTCATCCCGGACCCTGCGGGGCAGTTTGGCGCAGAAGCAGCCCGCCGCGCCGCGGTCCAGCGCCATGTCAATATAGTCGTGCCCGTCAAACCGCTCCCCCCGCAGGGGGACAAACCAAGCTCCCTCCGGGATGGTCCGGCTGTCGGTGGAAATGTCGGTGATAACGGTCTCCTCGCTGCCAAACAGGACGCCCTGTACGGCCTCGCAGATCTGCGCAGTGGTGGTGGGGGTCATGGGTCACTCCTCCTGTCCTTCTATTTATCCTCTTGCCGGGCGGCAAAATAGGCATCGCACCAGTCGTGCCACTTTTCCTTCTGCTCCTCCGGGCTGTAGAGGGCCATGTCGCGAATGTGATAAATGCCCCGCTTTCTGGCCTCCGTGACAAAATGGGCCAGTTCCTTCCACCCGGAGACATGGAAAACCATCGCCGTCCGGATGCCCCGCCGCCACGCCTCGTAGAGGCGGGTATGTCCATCCATTACGCACAGCGAGCCATCCTCCAGCGTCGTCACCGGGACAACAATGTCGGCGGGGGAGTGGATGAAATGCCCCACCGCTTCGCACTTCTCCCGGTCAACGGAAAACTGGGATGGCTGGAGAGCGTCGATCTCCACCTCCCGCCGCTCCACCGGGGGCAGCTCCAGGAGGCGCCGCCCCGCCGGGTCGCAAAAGGTGGTGATGTGCTCCGCATAGAAGCGGAAATCCTCCGCCGCCTCCGCCAGGGTCTCCGGCGTCAGGCCCTCCCCGGTGACCACGGCCTCGTGGTCCGAGATCACCCGGAACATCCAGGGCCTGCCGTCCACCAGGAATGCTCCATGCTGATAAAGCACCTCTTTGGGAAACCGGGGGTCGGTATAGCCGTCGATTCGTTGGACTTCCATGGGATTTTCCCTCCTGTTACGGACACTGATACAGAACGCAGTATATCACACAGGGGCGGAAAATACAACCGAAACGGCAAATTTTCGCAGCGCCTGCAAAATTGCACTTTCGCCAGAATACCGGTCCACCTCCCGCGGCTTTTTTCCTATCCAGGGGACGGGGATTGACAAAATCTTCCCTGGGACAGGGGGTATACTGGTCCTGTCCAAAGGAGGTTACAACCATGGTGGTCTATCTCGATATTGTCTTTTTGCTCAACTGCCTCACCGACGCCGGGGCGCTGTATGTTACGGGCCGTCTGTCCGGGCTTCCGGTGGAAGGGAAGCGGCTGCTGTCCGCCTCGCTGCTGGGGGGTACATACGGCGCTCTGTGCGCCCTGCCGGGTCTGGAGGTACTGGCCTCCCTGCCGCTCCAGGCCGCCGCCGCAGTCGGGCTGGTCCGACTGGCCTTCGGACGGCGGGAGAGCCTTCTGCGGCGCGTACTGCTGTTCTATCTGCTCTCCTGTGCCATGGCCGGGGCCCTGGTGGCCGGGGGGAGACTGCTCCAGGGGGGCGGCCTGTCCACGCTGGCCGCCTTGAATTGGAAGGTCTTCTTTCTGGCCGGAGGAGGCTGCTTTGTGCTCCTGTCGGTGGTCTTCCGGGGCGGGGCGCGCCACACCGTGGCGGGGGAGCTCCGGTCCTGCACGATCACACGCCAGGGGCGCACGGCCTCCGTCACCGCCCTGCTGGACACCGGCAACACCCTCACCGACGGCCTCTCCGGTGCGCCTGTGCTCACCGTCCACTGTGCCGCGCTGGACCCCCTCTGGTCGGCGAGGGAGCGCTCCATCCTCTCCCGGCTGGAGGAGCTGGGGGCTTCCCCCTGCCTGGAGCAGCTGGGACACGGGTTCCGGCTGCTCCCCTACCGGGCGGTGGGGGTGCGCAGCGGGCTGCTGCTGTGCTTCCGCGCGGAGGAAGCGGTCATTGGCGGACGGGCGCTGGGGGCCGTCACCGTGGCGCTCTCCCCCACCCCCGTCTCCGACGGAGGCGGCTACGCCGCCCTCTGGGGCGGGGACGCCGGAAAGGAGGCCGTAGGCCATGCCGCATAACCTGAAAGACCGGCTTCGCCGCCTTCTGGAGCGCCTGGGACTCCTCCGGCCCGGAAAGATTCAGTATATCGGCGGCAGCGACACCCTCCCGCCGCCCCTGACAAGGGAGGAGGAGGCGGAGATCCTCGCCCGGCTGGACGCCGGGGAGGAGGAATCCCGGCAGATCCTGATTGAGCGCAACCTCCGGCTGGTGGTATACATCGCCCGGCGCTTCGAGAACACGGGCATCAATATCGAGGACCTGATCTCCATCGGCACCATCGGGCTCATCAAGTCCATCAACACCTACCGCACCGACAAGAACATCAAGCTGGCAACCTACGCAAGCCGGTGCATTGAAAACGAGATCCTCATGTACCTGCGCAAGAATGCCTCCCAGCGGGGCGAGGTCAGTCTGGACGAACCCCTCAACACCGACTGGGACGGCAACGAGCTGCTGCTCAGCGACGTGCTGGGCACCGAGGCGGACACGGTCATGCGCCCCATCGAGGACGATGTGGACCGGCAGCTCCTCTCCGCCGCCATCGCCAGGCTGGACCCCCGGGAGCGGGAGATCATCACCCTCCGCTTTGGCCTCAACGGAGGCCGGGAGCAGACCCAGAAGGAGGTCGCCGACCGCCTGGGAATCTCCCAGTCCTACATCTCCCGCCTGGAGAAGCGGATCATCAGCCGCCTGAAAAAGGAGATCCTGAAGATGAGCTGAACCCGGCAAAAAAACTCCAGGCCGCTGGCGGCCTGGAGTTTTTCTGCATATGAACGGATTACACCAACCGAGCGGTGCTGACCTTGATGCCGGGGCCCATGGTGGAGGCGGTGACGCAGCTCTTCACATACTGGCCCTTGGCGGCGGCGGGCTTGGCCTTGATGATGGCGCCCATGAGGGTATTGAAGTTGTCGTTGAGCTTCTCCGCACCGAAGGACACCTTGCCGATGGGGCAGTGGATGATGTTGGTCTTGTCCAGGCGGTACTCGATCTTACCGGCCTTGACCTCCTGCACAGCCTTGGCCACGTCGGGGGTGACGGTGCCGGCCTTGGGGGAGGGCATCAGGCCCTTGGGGCCCAGCAGCTTACCCAGGCGGCCCACAACGCCCATCATATCGGGGCTGGCCACGACCACGTCGAAGTCGAACCAGTTCTCCTTCTGGATCTTCTCCACCATGTCCATCTCGCCCACGTAGTCGGCGCCGGCCTCACGGGCGGCGTCGGCCTTGTCGCCCTTGGCGAAGACCAGGACGCGGACGGTGCGGCCCGTACCGTGGGGCAGGACCACGGCGCCGCGGACCTGCTGGTCGGCGTGGCGGGAGTCAACGCCCAGCTTCACGTGGAGCTCCACGGTCTCGTCGAACTTGGCGGAAGCCGTCTTGCAGATCAGCTCGAAGGCGTCCTTGGCCTCGTACTGGGTGGAGCGGTCGATCTGCTTGGCGCTATTCTGATATTTCTTACCTCTAAACATCTCTCAAGCCCTCCTTTATTCACCCACGACGACGCCCATGCTGCGGGCCGTACCGGCGATCATGCTCATGGCGGATTCCAGGCTGGCGGCGTTCAGGTCGGGCATCTTGGTCTCGGCGATCTTCTGCACGTCGGCCTTGCTGATGGTGGCCACCTTGGTCTTGTTGGGCACGCCGGAGCCGGACTCGATGTTGCAGGCCTTCTTGATGAGGACTGCGGCGGGAGGCGTCTTGGTGATGAAGGTGAAGGAGCGGTCGGAGTACACCGTGATGATGACGGGGATGATCATGCCCATATCACCCTTGGTGCGCTCGTTGAACTCCTTGGTGAAGGCGGCGATGTTGACGCCGTGCTGGCCCAGCGCGGGGCCCACGGGGGGAGCGGGCGTTGCCTTGCCCGCGGGAATTTGCAGCTTGACGTATCCTACGACTTTCTGTGCCATGTGTAGGCACCTCCTTGATAAAATGTGGTGGTGACGGGGCTGCTACGGCGGCCCCTCCCACGATGCCGCATTGCGGCGAAAAGTGCTTGCTCTCAGAGCGGTCAGGCGTCGCTCTCCACCTCGACCTGCTCCAGCTCCATCTCGACGGGGGTCTCCCGGCCGAACATGGAGACGACGACGGTGACCTTGTTCTTCTCCGCGTCGATCTCCTCCACAATGCCCGTGAAGGACTCCAGCGGACCGTCGTTGATCCGGACCCTGTCGCCCACCTTGTAGTGCACCTCGATCTCGTGCTTCTCCATACCCAGCGCCAGGACCTCGTCCTCGCTGAGGGGGATGGGCTTGTTGTTGGCCTCGCCGACAAAGCCGGTGACGCCGCGCACGTTGCGCACCAGGTGCCACGTGTCGTCCGTCATCACCATCTTGATGAGCACGTACCCGGGGAAGATCTTCCGCTCCACCTCCTTGGACGCGCCGGTCTCGCTGATCTCGGTGACGGTCTCCAGGGGGATCTGGATGTCCACGATCATGTTCTCCAGGTGGCGGTTGGTGACGAACTTCTCGATGGTGGTCTTTACGGCGTTCTCATAGCCGGAATAGGTGTGGACAACATACCACTTCGCGTAATCGGACATCTCCTTCCGCCTCTCTTACGCGGCGAAGAGGTCCAGCAGGGTCTTGATGAGCATGGCGGCAACGCCGTCAAAAATCCAGATGCAGGCGCCGAACACCACGCTATACAGGATAACCGTACCGGTATTCTTGGCGACCTTCTCCGGCGTAGGCCAAACGACCTTCTTCAGTTCGCTTCTCATTTCGCGGAACCAGCGGCCCCGGTCCTTCTTGACTTTCTTTTCTTCAGCCATGATGAATGTTCCTTTCCTTTGTTACTTGGTCTCAGAGTGGACCGTGTGCTTCCGGCAGAAGGGGCAGAACTTCTTCATCTCCAGACGGTCGGGGTCATTCTTCTTGTTCTTGACTGTGTTGTAGTTCCTCTGCTTGCACTCATTGCAGCGCAGCGTGATCTTGACGCGCATTCCTAACGGCACCTCCTTATAGATGTATGCGGGCCCGGCGGCCCGTATTGATTGCCTCCCTGTTGGGAAGGGGCGCTCCCCCCGCGCGGAAGCGAAAAGCGCGCAAAAAGAAAACCCCGTCTCCACAGGTAGCATCTACTATATCACTGATTTTTCCCCAGGTCAACAGAAATTTTACAATTCTCCTACTTTTTTTTCCTGGGGAAGTATTGTATAATAGAAAAATGTGTGCGGACCCCCGGAGGGTCCGCGCAGAACGCGCAGAAAAGGAGGCGTGCCGTGCGCATTATGGCAATCGACTACGGAGACGCCCACACCGGTGTGGCGCTCTCCGATCTCACCGGCTCCCTGGCCGGGTACACGGAGGTCATCCACTCCTGGCGGGAGGCGGAGGTCATCCGCCGCATCGGGGAGCTGATCGGGGAATACGGGGTGGAGGAGCTGGTCCTGGGGCATCCTAAGAACATGGACGGGACCCTGGGGCCCCGGGCGGAGAAGGCGGAGGCGTTCTCCCGCGTGCTGGAGGAGACCTTCTCGCTCCCCGTCCGGCTGTGGGACGAGCGGAGGACCACCATCGACGCCCACAACATCCTGCGCTCCGCCGGGAAGAGCGGGAAGAAGCGGAAGAAGACGGTGGACGCCGTGGCGGCGGCCCTGATCCTGGAGGGGTATCTGACCTACCGGAAGGCATGACAGCACACTTACCGGAAAGAAAGGACAAGCAATGAAGCAGTATATCAAAAGAAACGGGATCCTTCTGGCCGTCCTGGCCCTGACGATCCTCGTCAGCATCGCCGTGGTCGCCGGTCGGTGGCAGGTGGAGAACAAAAACAAGCGCTACGACGTGGTGCTCGACTACATCGAGCTGGAGTGGATGGCCGAGCAGAGCGAGCACGACGTGGAGTGGTGGCTGAAGGAATTTAAGCGCATGGGCATCACGAAGGTGGGCCTCACGGAGGAGAACCTCACCACGCTGATGGAGGACTCCCCCCTCAATGTCTCCGCCGCGATGATGGAGACGGTGACCCTGGACGCCAACTGGCGGGAGAACTATCCCGCGGACTTTGTCCAGGCCATCGAGGCGCGGGGCTATGACCGCTTCGACGTCGTGGTGGAGATCACCAACAACTCCGACTTTGACGCCATCCTCTTTCTGGTCCAGGCCGTGGAGGAGCGCTTCCCCGCGGGCTCCTACTACTGCATGGGCGCCCGCGACGAGGCGTACATCTTCCTGGACGGCACCGCCGCGGACGCGCTGTACGACGACGTGGGCAAGTACAACGACACCAAGAACAAGGGGTTTATCGAGCGCACGGAGCTGCTCTCCTCCAAGCTGATGTACGTCTCCCTGGGCCTCATGCCGGAGAAGGTGGAGCTCATCCAGTCCGCCGGTATGGAGGTGGTGCCCCGCACCCTCTGCTACAACCGGCACAACGATACCCAGTACGCCGAGGCGGTGGTCCGGGGCTATGAGCAGTACGGCATCACGCCGGACTATATCATCGCCGGAGGCGAGGCCGTCATCGGCTTTGACGACGGTGCGGACTTCGCCACGGAATACCTCCGGGACAACGGCGTCACCATCGGCCTCATTGAGAACAACACCCAGCGGGAGAACATCATGCAATCCGGCGTGGCGGAAGCGGCCGACGCCACGGACCTCAATACCGTGCGGGTGTTCACCATGTGGAATTTTCTTCAGTACCGCTACGGATACTATGGCTATGAGGGCGCGGAGGAGATCACCAACGCCCTCTACCGGGCGGTGGTGGAGCGCAATATCCGGGTGCTCTACTTCAAGCCCGTCAAGCAGACCGACGACCACCACGTCTATATTACGGACCCGGAGGTCTACCGGGGCATCTTCGAGAGCCTGGATGACCGCCTGGCCGCCCACGGCATCACCCGGGGCCGCGCCTCGGTCATGGAGAACTATCAGGTGCCCTCCCTGGCGCTGCTGGCGCTGGGCCTGGGCGCGGGCGTCGGCGGCGCGCTGCTGCCGGATACCTTCCTGCCCATGAAGCGCAAGTGGACCCTGGTCCTGGCGGCTCTGGCAGCGGTGTGCGTCACGGGGGCATGGCTGGTGCTGCCCAACACCTACCGGCTGCTGGCCAGCTTTGCCAGCGCGGTGGTATTCGCCTGTCTGGCCGCCGCCTTCTTCCTCATGGCCGCCAAGCGGACCGGACAGAAGCTGGATGCGAAGGCCGGGCTGCTGACGATCCTCCCCCGGGCCATCGGGATCCTCGCCGGGGCGGTGCTCATCTCCCTGGCGGGCGCCATGATGACCGCCGCGCCCCTGTCCTCCACCCACTTCATGCTGGAGATGGGGATCTTCCGGGGGGTCAAGCTGGCGCAGCTGCTTCCCCTGGCCTTCTTCTGCCTGCTGTTTGTATCCTACTACGGACTCTTTGAAAAGGAGCGCAAGGGAAACCATCTCCATCCCGGGGACATTGTGACCGCCCTGAAATGGGGCATCCCTGTCTGGGCGCTGTTTCTGCTGGCGGTGGTGGGCCTGGCGGGGTACTACTACCTGGCCCGCACGGGACATGAGACCAGCGTCTCCGTGTCCGACGTGGAGATGATCTTCCGCAACGATTTGGAGTACCTGCTGCTGGCCCGGCCCAGGACCAAGGAATTTCTGGTGGCCTTCCCGGCCATTATGCTGGCGGTGTACTGCGCCGTGCGGCGCCTGCCCTTCTGGACGGCCCTCTTCGGTCTGGCGGGCACCATCGGCCTGACCAGCGTGTGCAACACCTTCATGCACATCCGCACCCCCCTGTACCTGGGCTTCGTCCGCACCGGATACGCCCTGCTGCTGGGCATCCTGGTGGGCATCGTCTTCATCCTGTGCTTTGAGGGGCTTTTGCGCCTGACCCGTGCGCTGGTCAGAAAATACGCGGGTCAGAAGAAAGAATAGAGATATGTATAATATACTGATTTCGGGATATTACGGCTTCAACAATATCGGCGACGAGTCCATCCTCCGCACGGTCATCGACAACCTGCGGGAGAAGCTGCCCGACGTGGACATCACCGTTCTCTCCCAGTGCCCCGCGCAGACGGAGGAGAAGTACGGCGTCCGGGCCGCCCGTCGGATGAACCCCTGGGACATTTTCCGTTCCCTCCGGCGCTGTGACATGCTCCTCTCCGGCGGGGGAAGCCTCCTCCAGGACGCCACAAGCCGCCGCAGCATCCTCTACTACCTCTGCATCCTCCGGCTGGCGCAGCTGCTGGGGAAGCGGACCTTCATCTACAGCCAGGGCATCGGACCCATCTCCGGCAAGTGGAACCGGTGGTACACCGCCCGCGTGCTGCGCCGGGCCGACGGCATCGTGGTCCGGGACGGGAAGAGCCGGGACCTGCTGCTGGAGCTGGGCGTCCCGGAGGGGCTCATCCACGTCACCGCCGACCCGGTGATCCGGGTCAGGACGCCGGAGAGCGCGCTGGGGCTGCGCATCCTGGAGGAGGAGAACTGCCCCCGGCGGCCGGACCACCTCACCGTGGGCTGGGCGATCAAGTCCCGAAAGCCCGATACGGCCTTCCTGCGGGAGGCGGAGCGGTGCATCCTGTGGCTGCGGGAGACCTACGGCGCGGACTCGGTGCTCATCCCCTTCTTTCACGACGAGGATGTGGGCGTGTGCGAGGCGATGGCAAAGCACCTGGACGGCCAGGCGGGGTGCCTGCGGAAGAAGCATCTTTCGGAGGAGACGCTGTCCATCATCGGCTGCATGGACGTACTGGTGGGCGTGCGGCTCCACTCGCTGATCTACGCCGCCGTCATGGGGGTTCCCATGATCGGCGTGAGCTATGACCCCAAGGTGGAGTCCTTCCTCTCCTCCATCCAGCGGCCCACGCCCTTTACCGTGGAGGACTTCACCCTGGAAAAATTCCAAGCCGCCTTCCGGGACACCATGGAGCGCCGGGAGGAGATCCGGGAGACCACCCGGGCCTGCCTGGACCGCCTCATTTCCAAGCTGGATCAGAACGAGGAACTTATCAGAGCAATCATGGAGCGAGCAAAGTGAAAGAAAACAAAACCATTCATGCCATCAGCGTCGTCACGCTGGTCACCCTGTTTGCCAAGCTGCTGGGCATCGTGAGGGAGTCCCTTCAGGCCAGGGCCTTTGGAACCCTGGCCGCGGCGGACCTCTATTCTACTGCCAACAACAGCACCATCTATCTCTTCACCACGGCGGCCTATGCCCTGTGCATCGCCGCCGTGCCCATCCTCACCCCCCGGCTTCGCCGGAACCGGAGGGAGGGCTATACCGCCGCCAGCAACCTCATGACCATCTCCGTGCTGCTCAGCGCCATCGTGGCGGCCGTGTGGATCGGGGCCACCTTCGTCCTCCCCGTGGGCTCCCAGTGGGAGAGGGTGGAGGCGCTACAGCTGGCCGGGTACATGCGGGTCATGATCCTCACCCTGCCGGTGATCGTGCTGACCTACCTGCTGGTGGCCCTGTTCCAGTCCCTGGAGCACTTCGTTCTCCAGGGGAGCATGTCCATCCCCTACAACCTGGCGCTGATCGTCTTCCTGGCGCTCTTTGCCGGACGGCTGGGCGTGGGCGGCTATGTGGCCGCGGTGGCCCTGGCGTGGCTCTTACAGCTGGGCATGACCGTCCCCTACGCGCTCAAGGAGCGCTACTGTTACCGCCCTGTCCTAGATCTCCGGGCGGACTACGTGAAGACCTTCCTGAAGACCGCCGTGGTGACCGTGCTGACCACGTCCATCTTCCTGTTCTGCTACCTCCAGGATTCGTCCATGACGGCGCAGCTCTCCGGCAGTCCTGTCAGTGCCTTCTACTACGCGGATAAGCTGTTTACCCCCCTGACCACCACCCTGGTCTATTCCATCAGCACGGTGCTTTTCCCCCGGTTCAGCGAGAAATTTTCACAGCAGGACCGGCCCGCGTACCTCCGCTATATCTGGAGTATGCTGCGGGGGACGCTGCTGCTGATTTTGCCCATGTCCGTGGTACTGGCGGCCTTCGGGACCCCCATTGTCAAGGTCCTCTTCGAGGGGGGCAGCTTCGACGCCTCCTCCACCGCTGCAACCGGCGGCATCTTCACCATCTATGCGCTGTCCATGGCGGGCTTCTGTGCGCTGGATCTTCTCAGCAAGGCGTACTACTCCATGGAGCAAACCCTGACCCCTCTCCTGGTCAACGGCGGCATCCTGCTGTGCAACTGGGGGCTCAACCACCTGCTGGGACCCCGCTGGGGCGGGCCCGGGCTGGCGGCCGCCACGGCGGTCTCCATCACCCTGGGCGGCGTGGTGATGGCCGTTCTCCTGCTGCGGGGCTCCGGGGAGATTCGGGTTGCGCCGCTGCTGAAAAGCCTGCTGGCCGCCCTGGTCACCGGCGGTGCGCTCTGGGCCCTGACGGGGCTCGTACTCAATGGTGCAGAGGGTAAGGCGGCCCTGGTGGTCAAGTGCGTGGGCATGGGCGCGGGAGCAGCCGTGCTGTACGCCGCCCTGCTGCTGCTCACCCGGCAGGAGGACTTCCGGGAGCTGCTGGGGCGGTACAAAAAGGCATAGAGATAATGACATCGGACCGGCTCATAGCCGGTCCGATGTTTTGCGTGTCAAAAAACTAAGCAGGGCTTCTCCCCTTGTGGGGGGGGGAGCTCTATGTTGGGCTCTCCCCACAAACCCGCCAGGGGCCTTGCCCCTGGACCCCCACCGCCCTTTGAAAAGGGCGGCCCGAAACTTTTGAGAAAATCAGCTCTGTCCGGGGTCCTCCGGAGGAAGCGTTCTGGTGAGATAGACGCCCCAGAGCAGCTGCAAAATCAGCGTGATCGTGAATACGCCCGCGCCGGTGATGAAGGCGTTGAGGGGCACCTCCGGGTCGCCGCCCCAGGCGCTGATCAATAGGTTGAGGATAATGGGGCTGAGGATGATGCCCATGAAATTGCAGCTCATGGCCATGGAGAAGGTGGGGCCGTACTGCTCCTTGCTACAGATGCGGCCGATGTAATAGCCCGGGCTGGCGGTGTTGATGCCGAAATATGCACCGGCCAGAGCCGCACCCAGGAATACCATGGCCATATTCTGCGCAAAGATTGTCACGAGGGTGGCAATCAGACCAAATCCGGCAGCTACCACGCTGATGTAGAGCCGACTGCGCTTGACCAGCTGCGCGAAGACCAGACCGGCAAGGGCGCCGACGACGGTGATGACCGTCATGCACATGCCCACCGTGGTGGCGCTGCCCAGCCCCTTGCCCACCACGTAGAAGGAGAGGTTGAGCGGGAATGCCGTATATCCGATGCCCATCATCACAATCAGAGCGCATTGAACCCAGCCCTTTGCCGATATGGGGGGCCGATGCGTACCGCCGGTCTCGGTTTTCGGCGTGCGCTGCGGCTTCTCGTCCTTTGCCAGAAAGAGTTGGACGATGGCGATGACGGGGATGGTGACAAAGTAGACGAAATAGACGTTGACCCAGCCCAGCTCGCAGACCGGACCGGCAATCATCAGGAAAAGGGCAGAACCGCCCGTGATGAACGTGGTGTTGAGCCCCAGCATACGCTCGCGCTCCCCACCCTCAAAATTTTCCAGAATCAGGGAGCCCATCAGAGGCATGAGGAAGCCCTGACCCGAGCCGGAAATAAAGCCGCAGATGTCCAGAAGGAGGATGGAGCTGTGGTTGAGAATCGGAATGAGGCCCCCAAGGAAGATGGCGGCCAGACCCGCGAGGATCATAGGCTTTTTCCGGAAGCGCGTGGTGAACACGCTCATTAAAAGCGAGATGACAAAAGCGCCGATCATACCGGACTGCATGACATACTGTACCGCGATGTTGGATGCGCCCGGAAAAGCGGCGGCAATGTCCGCCAGCATGACCGATGCGATGGTATTGATCTGGCAGACCAGCGCGGTCACCAGAATGACGAGTTTCAGCGCGCGTTTGCCGCTTGCGGCTTGGCTCATATCGTATATCCTTTCTTTCTGTCACAGAGTGACGCTCAAATGTCGATGGAGAAATATGCCTCCCGGGGATAGTCCTGGGGCTTCCCCATCGCGCCCTTCCGGCATTCGGTGGGGGACACCCCGGTGAGGGTTTTGAACATTTTGGAGAACTGCCGGTAGTCGTTGTAGCCCACGGCGGTGGCGATCATGCACACCGGTTCGTCGGTGGACAGGAGGTGGTGTTTCGCCTGCTGCATCCGGTACATGATCAGGTAGCGCTTCAGGCTGATACCGGTTTCTTCCCTGAAGCACTGGCTGAGATAGGAGGCGCTCACGTTCAGCCGCCTGCCCAGCTCCTCCACGGAGAACTGCTCGGAAAAATGCTCCTGGACATACCGCACCGCCTGCCGCACCATCGTGCTGCTGATGCTGTGGAGCTTTGCCTGACGCCGGGCCAGGGCGTCTACGCAGCTGAGCACCCGCTGGCAGCTCTCCTCGATGCTGCCCAGCTGAGTGGTCAGCAGGAGCCAGGGGCTGTCGATGGAGTCCAGCAGAAGCCGGACGGAGAGCTCCTCCTTCAGGGATTTCAGGATGGCGTCGCTGGCCAGGTAGTAGAGCTTATAGCTCATGCTCGGCTTGACGATCTCCAGGTAGAGCTTGCGGATCAAGCCCGGGAGGGCCTCATTGGCGATGTCGAAGCTCAGATAGTGTTGGATCGTGTCGATGGTCTCGTGGATATAGCTGGCGCTGAACCACCGCTGATGGTTTTTAATGTAGGTGTTGGAGATGACGGCGGCCTCCTGGCAGAAAAAACGATAGGCACAGGTGCGCTTGAAGTCCTGGTGGGCCAGACAGATTTTCGCCGGTTCCGGAATGGGGTCGCTGAGGAAGCAGTGGGCCAGCCTCTGTCCACCGGCCAGGGCCAGAGCCCGGGTCAGGTGCTCCAGCGCGTGGCTGTTTTCCCGGCTGCTCTTGCGCTGAGGCGCGTTGACGAGGATGTAGGCGAAGGAGATGTCGTGGAATACGATCTCCCCGCCGCAGTGCTCTTGCAGGATGCGGGCAAAATCCTCCATCCGCAGGGCGTGAAGGAAATAGTGGATGGATTTGTTGACCGCGTAGTCCGTTAGGGCCACCTTCTCCAGTTCCCAGACGAACAGGTAGTGTCCAGAGGCGCGGAGGTCCAGGTGGTATTGCCGCACCGTCTCCTGAAATTCCTCGTTGATGACCCCGTAGAGGAAGGTCTTGGAAGCCTCCCGGCGCTGTACGCCCTCGACGCTGCGGGGAAACCGCCCGGCCCAGCTCTCGTCCGGCCAGCGCAGGAACATGGGCTGCTCCCGGTCCATGGCGGCATGGAAAAAGGTCCGCAGGGCGGGAGAGGTCTGGATGCCCTCCGTAAAGAAGCATCGCCCCTTCATCCTGCGCTCGAACAGGAGCAATGGAAGAGGGGCGGGGCACTGCTCGCGCAGCATGACCAGGTAGTCCTGTAGTTCCGAGGCCAGCCCTTGGACCATGAGGACAAATGCGTCGGGCTGAAATTTCCGGACGGCCTCCGCTGACGGCAGTGCAGTGCTGATCAGCACCGTACGGCCGCACGACTCCGCGGCGCGCTGAAACGGCTCCCGCAGGCTTTCTTCACAGCAGACCTCGATCCTCATAGGCAGTACAGCTCCTTTTTGCAGTTTGTCCGGAACGGGCCAGGCTGGAGCGCATGGACTGCCCGCGCTCCAGCCTGGTCATTCCGCCCGACAGGGATATTTTAACCGAACGGCTGGAAAATGCAACCGCTGTGTCAGCGCATCCGTCCCCGGAGATAGCACTGGTGCTTGCGCAGGATCGCGTCCGCCTCCTCTGCGGCCCGCTTGGGGTCGGCGGTGAACAGGGCGTAGAGCTCCTCCATGGCCCGCAGGCCCTGGCCCTCGCAGTTGTAGTCGAACAGGACGGCCCCATTGCTGGCGGTGATCTCGCCGGACAGGTGGCTGGGGATATGCAGGATGTCCCGCTCCTTGGCCGTGAATTTCTCCATGCCGTCGATGCGGACCTCCACCGTCCCCTCCTGGACCACAAACAGGCCGTAGAAGGGGTTGTGGGCACTCCAACTCAGCTCAAAGCCGGGCTCCATGCACAGCTGCCAGATCTCCTTGTGGCCCTTGGTCTCCCAGCGGGCCACCTTCTGCCGCAGCTCGCATCCGGGGAATTTCAGGACGATCAGGCCGCTGTTATAGGGGCGGATCTGGTAAATCTCCTCCTTGGGGACCTCCACGGCGACCGGGGAGTAGGTATAGTAGTGGCTGTCGGGGCTCTGGCCGTCCTTGGACATGTCGAAGGCATCCTTGTTGTACTCCTTGAAGCGCAGGCCGGTGATGCAGTCCTCCGCCATGTGCGTCTCCCGAAAGAGCTCCCGCCAGATCGTGCCCGCGTCGATCCAGGTAAAGGCGTGGGGGGTGAAGGGGGCCAGGTGGATGATGTCGCCCTTGGTGCACACGGCCTTTTTGCCGCAGATCGTGGTCAGGACGGACCCGCCGTCCACAAGGAAGGTCTCCGCGCCGATCTCATGCTCATGATAGCACATCTCGTGGTTGGGGTCTACATAGACGGTGTCCAGCATCTCGTTGTGCTGGAAGGGGCCGTAAGGCTCGATGAAATACTTGGACGAGGTCTTTTTGCCGCCGTAGTATTCATCAAATTCCATCAGGGAATCCTTCTCGGGGTCAATGTGGATTTTGTGCAGCGTGTACTTACTCATCTTGGTAGCCTCCTTTTTGTTATGACGTGTGTTTTTCGGGCACAGCCCACGGATGGGGCGCAGGCGCATGGGACCGGTGTCCCGTCCCGGCCTCGCCCGCAGTATCCGGGGGAGCTGCCGCCCTCTGATACCTCTCAGTATATAGGAAAATCGCCGGTCCGTGGTGGCATAAACCGATTAAAATGTGTGATTTTCCACAGAGAATCACACATTTTTTCTGGTGGCCTGATGAAAATTTATGGTCGAGCGCAGGAGGCGGCCGCCCTGGTTGGAGCAGCAAAAAGGAGGGGCCAGCCCCACCGGCCGGTCCCTCCAGCGCTATGAATCTGCCAGGCAGACGCTGCGGCGGCACTGTCCCCAGACAGTGCCGAACTACTCAAACCTCGCAATAATACTGCCCGCCTGAATGATATGCCGTTCCGCCTTCTGCAAAAACGCCTTTTTCCGGGAGCTCGGATTCAGATTCAGCGAGCAGTCCAAGGCATACACAGTGAAGCGATACCAATGGCTCTTCCCCCGGGGCGGCTTAGGCCCCGCGTACTTGTGCCGTCCATAGGCGGCGCCCTGCCGCGCACCGCGGGGGGAGGACGGGGTCTTTCCCGCCGGGATCCCGCCCCTGATGTGGTTGGAGGCGGGGATATTCCAGATCACCCAGTGGGTGAAATCCCGGATCGGGTGGGACAGGTCCTCCAGGGTGATCGCCAGCGTCCTCGCCCTGGGGGACAGGTTCCAGATCATGAACTCCGGCGACTTGTCCTGCCCGCGCCCGGTGTTCCCGATGGGGACCCTGCCGCCGTCCTCGATCCCTATACAGTCAAAATCCAACTCTCGTTCTTCCATACAGCCTCTATCTTACCTCGTTTCTCTGAGCCGACGCAGGTTCTGGACGCTGTATAGCGTCAGGCTCAGGACAATGCATCCGGCGCCAGCCAGCGCCAGAAGTAGGGACATCATCTGGGGAATGTCGTACCAGATGACGTGAAGAAAAATCACCGCGTAGAGCACGCAGGTGGCCAGCTTCCCGTGCCACGCGGCGCTGTATACCGCGCCCGTGCGGCGGATGACCAGCAGTCCCATGACTGCCATCACCGCCTCCTTCACCACCATCACCCCCAGCGGCAGTCCTACCGCCGGGAACCGGGTCAGCAGGCACCCCAGCGCCGCCGCCTGGGTCAGCTTGTCCGCCACGGGGTCCAGTATCTTCCCCAGATCACTGACCATGTGAAACCGCCGGGCAATGAACCCGTCCGCCACGTCCGTTACTCCGGACAGCACCAGCGCCCAGGCCGCCAGGGGGTAGTCCCGCCTGCCGCAGTACAGCCATACGATCAGCGGGATGAGCAGGATGCGGAAAACGCTGAGCAGGTTGGGAATGGTAAAAATTTGTCTGTTTGTCCCGTCCGCCATGGGTGAGTTCCTCCGTTTGCCATTTGTGTCTGCTCCTACTATAGCCAAATTGGAGGGAAGCGTCAAGGGTAGAGAGCCAAGTTTAAGGAAATTCCAAGAAAATAGTAAGCGGTTCCGCCACCATAGCAGGGCCGCCGGTTCACACCGGCGGCCCTGTTAAACTGTCTGAACTGGGGAACTGATTTTACTTCGCCGTTTCCTTTCCGCCCATGGAGCGCAGCACCAGCAGCGTACCTACGGTCAGCACCGCGCCCAGCGCCAGGCAGATGATAGCATTCTGGACAAACCCGGCGATGATGAAACACACGAAGCTCACGCCCGCCACCGTGATGGCGTAGGGCAGTTGGGTGGACACGTGGGTCACGTGGTCGCACTGCGCACCCGCCGAGGCCATGATGGTGGTGTCGGAGATGGGGGAGCAGTGGTCGCCGCACACAGCGCCCGCCAGGCAGGCGGAGATGCCCACCGTCAGAAGGGTGCTGCTGGGGTCGAACACGGACACAACGATGGGGATCAGGATCCCGAAGGTGCCCCAGCTGGTGCCGGAGGCGAAGGCCAGCACGCAGGCCACCAGGAAAATCACCGCAGGCAGCAGGGCATACAGGAAGCTGGACGCGCCGTACATCATATCCCTGACGAACACGTCCGCGCCCAGGGCGCTGGTCATGCTCTTCAGGCTCACGGCCAGGGTCAGGATGGTGATGGGGGGCACCATGGCGATGAAGCCCTTGGGCACGCAGGCCATGGCCTCCTTAAAGGTCAGCACCCGGCGGGCCACCAGATAGATCACGATGAGGATCAGGCTCAGAAGTCCGCCCCAGGGCAGACCGATGAAGGCGTCCGTGTTGCCGAAGGCCCCGATAAAGTCCCCGGCGCAGTCCGTGCCGCCCCAGGCGTCCACGCCGAAGAAGCCGCCCACGTAGATCATGCCCA
>CAJUPS010000069.1 GCA_910588045.1 uncultured Oscillospiraceae bacterium
CGGCATCGGCCCACGGCACTGGAGATAGACCGGAAATCTAAAGGTCGTAGCGTAACTAATAACCCCCGTAATTGGGGGATTCTCAAGGGCGGCGTAGCCCCCTTGAGCACGCTTTTGTTACTTTTCGCGTGCGCGAAAAGTAAACCCCCGTGGGGCCGCCTGCGGCGGCCTTAGCGCTAAAAGCGCCGCCTTGCAGCGCTTCACGACCCCGGCAGGGGCAAGGAAAGGAGCGATTAGGTTTGCTTAAACCCGTACAGTTTGCATAGCGCGGCTATTGCAAATAAATAACTGAATACATGTAATAGCCGCCGTATCGGAAACAAAAACAGGAGATACGATGCGCTATTCAAACGAAAAAGAATACCAGGTGATCCATAAATGCGGCCACTGCGGCAGAAAAATGGTTTTCATTACCACCAGACGGTTTCGCGTGAATGCGAACAAGAACAAGTTGGACGTATGGCTAATCTACCAGTGCAAAAAATGTAAACATACGCTGAATATTCCAATTTATGAGCGCGTTTCACCGCAGAAAATTCCAAAGGAACTGTATGAGCGATTCCTGGAAAATGATGAAGAGCTGGCGATCCGGTATGGGTGTGACACCGCGCTCTTTAAGAGCAAAAACTTTTTGGTGGAAAAATAAAAAAACCCCTTGACCTTGACGCGGCGTCATGGTCTATCCTGAATGGGCGACTACAAAATTAGGATAGATGTTGAGGGATTTGTTATGATTGTTAAGAGCATATACTCGCCGGATGTCTACAGAAAAATAATGAATGCGGCTCAAGATAAAAAGGAGGATATATACCGCTACGAGCTGATGCTCCCATTTAAGGGCAAGTGGGATTGCTACCATATTCCCATCAAGGCATCCAGAGAAGGGGCGTATGACATTGTCATGGCGAATAACAGGATGGGGCTTTTTCCACCATCCAGGGTAGATTCGACGACCAGAGATTGGATTGAGGCCATTTCTGATCAGAAGCTATGGACGGCCTGCCGCAGCTCCATTGAAAACGCTCTGGAGCGTTTTGCCCGCAAGGGGATTGAACTCAAGGTTCAGGAGTATCTGTTTTCAATTTTCCTGGCAGACCCGGAGAATGCCTATACAAAAATGAACGAGGGGTATTGCGGAGACGGAGGTATCCCCGGCTTCGTGATGGGATGGCTGGTGCCCAGTGAAAGCAATCTGAAAAGGCTTCCGGCGGCGCTGGCCCATGAGACAAACCACAACGTCAGATACCAGTTTATCAAATGGACGAACGACATAACCCTGGGGGAGATGCTTGTGGGAGAGGGGCTGGCAGAGAACTATGCCACGATGATACATGGTGAGGCATTTCTCGGACCCTGGGTGAGTAAAACAGATCCCGAGCTGCTGCCGTTGATTAAGGAGATACTCTATGACGGTCTGGATGCAACCGGCTTTGAACACATCACAGCCTATTTGTATGGCGACGAAATGGCGAGAATGCAAGGTTTTCCCGAAGCGGGTCTGCCCTATTGTGCGGGATATGCCGTCGGGTATCATCTGGTAAAGTATTTTCTCAAAAAAACCGGTGTCAGCATTGAGGAGGCTACCATTCTTCCCCATGGAGAGATATTGAAGGAGGTAGAAGAATTTTGGGAACTCCCGATATGACACGTTCCATTCCGGGAGGTGAAAAAAGATGTATACCGTCAAAGAGCTGGCCCGGCTCACGGGGCTGACGCCCAGAACCCTGCGCTACTATGACAGTATTGGACTGCTCTGCCCCGGACGGGGCAGGGAGAACGACTACCGTCTCTACGGAAGCGAGGAGGTGGACCGCCTCCAGCAGATTCTGCTCTACCGGGACATGGGCGTGCCCCTGGAGGAGATCAAGGCCCTGCTGAGTGCACCGGACTTCGACCGGGAGAGAGCCCTGCGGGAGCATCTGGAGCGCCTCCGGGAACGGCGGCGGGAGGTGGACGCGCTCATCCGCGCCGTTCAGACCACATTGACCGAAATAGAAGGAGGTACGACCATGACAGACGAGAAGAAATTCGAGGGCATGAAGCGGCAGGCCATCGAGGAGAATGAGGCCGCCTACGGCAGGGAGCTCCGGGAAAAGTACGGCGATAAGGCCGTGGAGGAGCACGCATCCCGGCTGCGCGGGATGTCCCGGAAGGAGTGGGAGCAGGCCGGGCGGGACGAGGAGGCTTACAAGGCGGCTCTCCGCCGGGCCGTCCGGGCGGGGGATCCCGCTGGAGCGGACGCCCGGGAGGCCGTGCGTCTCCACGCCGCGTGGCTGTCCCACTACTGGCCCGAGGGGGCGGTGACGCCCCAGGCCCACATTGGGATGGCGGAGATGTATACCCAGGACGAGCGGTTCACCGCCTATTACGAGGAGGTGGCCCCCGGCTGTGCCGCGTTCTTTGTCGGGGCGGTAAAGGCGTACTACCAGAGCTGACCTCATGAAACAAGCGCAGTCCTCCGGTTCGGAGGACTGCGCTTCTGCTTTTATGTCTCCCGGCTTACCCGGGGCGTCTCGTCCAACAGAATATTGCGGAAATCCTCCGCCAGCCGCTCCCGGAGCGCTGGGAGGAGGCGCAGTGCCAGGTCGAATTGTTCCTCCCGGACCTGGAGCAGAGCGTCCTCCCCCCGCAGGCGCAGTCGGAAGTCGGAAAGGCCAAGAGAGGCCAGGAGCGCCTCTCCCCGGGCGATCCGGTCCAGATCCCTTCGGGTGATAGCCGTCCCGGCGGGGACGCGGGTGGCCAGACAGGCGTAGGAGGGCTTATCCCACACGGGCAGTCCCGCTGCCCGGGCCAGACGGCGGACCTCCGCCTTGGTGACGCCGCACTCCCGCAGGGGGGAGCGGACGCCCAGCTCCCGCAGGGCCCGCATCCCCGGACGGTCCGAGGCGTCGTCGGAGGCGTTGCCCCCGTCCAGCACCAGTGGGAAACCGTCCGCCTCCGCCGCCTCCAGCAGGCGGGTGAACAGGGCCCGCTTGCAGTAATAGCACCGGTCCGCCGGATTGGCCGCGACCTCCGGGACGGACAGGATGTCAAACTCCAGCACCGTCAGTGGGACCGCCAGCCGCCGGGCGGTCTCCCGGGCGTCGGCCAGCTCAAAATCCGGCTGAAAGGGGGTCTTGACAAAATACGCCGCCGTCCGCTTGGCATAGGCCGCAGCGGCAGACAGCAGCACCGCCGAATCCACCCCGCCGGAGAAGGCGACCGCACAGACGGGGTGCTCCTGAAAAAATTCCTGGATGGTCATAGGTGGACCCTCCTTCATTGGCAGGAAACCTGCTTACTGATATGTCCCGCCCGTATTCTCCTGGTTGAGAGTTCCCTCAACCTCCATGAGAAGACACTTGACTAATGTGTTACAGATCGGGCGGTGCTTCGTACCTTTGGGGATAATGATAACATCTCCCTCGCACAAATGCGTTGTTCCATCCTCAAATTCCATATCAAATTCGCCCTCAATGCAGTAGAACAGTTCGTCAGAATTTTCGTGTATATGAAAATCCAACGTCCTGTGCTCCGCTTGCAGCACATTCAGCATATGGTTATTCAATGTGCCTACCCTCTTATAAAGGAACAGATCGTCGATTGCATTTACGCTTTCTTTCAGATTTACTTTTTGGATCATTTGCTTCTCCCATTGAAATCCCAGTTCTTGCTCCCTCTTCAGTTCCCCTCCATCAGATGCAGCGCCGCCCCGATGGACGTGGCGTGGGTGGCGTTCTCGGGGATGATGAACCGTACTCCGTGGAGCCGCGTAAAGAGATCAAAGCACTCCCGCGCTTGGGGCAGGTTGGACATGAACCCGGTGAGCACCGCCGTCTCGCAGTCACAGTACCGGCAGGCCATCACGGCGGTGGTGCCGATGGACTGGAGCACCATATTGATGACGGCGGCGGCGAAGTCCGGGGCCCCGGCGTCGTCGGAGACGTTGCCGAAGTTGGCGGCGGTGATGTCCAGGGGCAGGGAGGGGTGACTGTTCCGGGTCAGGTCGCCCACCGTCAGGTCGATCTGGTTGATGTCCCCCTCCGCGGCCAGCTTGACGATCTGCTTGTACTTCCGTGTGCCGCACAGCCGGGAGCACAGCCCCGCCAGGGTGCCGCCCCCCACGCCGGAGCCGCACAGGTGGCGCACCGGCTTCCCGTGCTCCGCCCAGATGAAGGCGGTGCCGGTGCCCATGCTGACCACCACCGCCCGCTCCTGGCCGCTGAGGGCCAGTCCCCCCGCGCCCACGGCGGTGAACTCCTCCACCTTCTCCGTGGGGATGCCGTAGATGTCCTCGTCGATATAGGACGCGCCCACGCCGGTGAGGGCGATCCGGTCCACGTCCCCCAGCCGGAGGCGGTTGGTGTGGAGAAAATTCCCCATGGCCCCATACAGGGACGTGATGGGGTCCTGGGCCTGGACCCGGTGCATGGCGATGGTGGTCCCGTCTGATTGGAGCCCCACGATCTTCGTGGTGGAGCCGCCGATGTCGATTCCTAAAATAATGGACATAGCCGTCCTCCTCTCCCGGGGCCATTCGCCCCGGCTGCTCCCCTATCTTAGTAGAAAGTAAAAGAATTGTCAATTCCATCGTTGCAAATCCCGGGAAAAAGTTATACTATAGAGGGGACGGGCCTTCCGCCCGCACTCTATAAAAAGAAATCAAGGAGCGCTATGCTATGAAACGCAAGGAACCGCTCAACCTCTCCATGCTGTTCGACTTCTACGAGATGACCATGGCCAACGGCTATTTCCGCCAGGGGATGCAGGACCGCATCACCTATTTCGACGTCTTCTTCCGACGGGTGCCCGACGGAGGCGGCTTCGCCATCGCCGCAGGGCTGGAGCAGCTGGTGGACTACATCCAGGACCTCCACTTCGACGAGGACGACATCGCCTACCTCCGCAGCAAGAATCTCTTCCAGGAGGACTTCCTGGACTACCTCCGGCACTTTAAGTTCACCGGCGACGTCTGGGCTGTGCCCGAGGGGACCCCGGTGTTCCCCAACGAGCCCCTGGTCACCGTCCGGGCCCCGGCCTCCCAGGCCCAGCTCATCGAGACCTACGCCCTGCTGGCCATCAACCACCAGAGCCTGATCGCCACCAAGGCCAACCGCGTCGTCCGCGCTGCCAATGGCCGGACGGTGCTGGAGTTCGGCTCCCGCCGGGCCCAGGGGGCGGATGGCGCCGTGGTGGGCGCGCGGGCGGCCTACATCGGCGGCGTCCACGGCACGGCCTGCGCCATCAGCGACCAGATTTACGGCGTGCCCGCGGCGGGCACCATGGCCCACTCCTGGGTGCAGATGTTCGACAGCCAGTACGAGGCGTTCAAGACCTACTGCGAGATCTACCCCACCAACGCGGTGCTGCTGGTGGACACCTACAACACCCTCAAGAGCGGCGTCCCCGACGCCATCCGGGCCTTCAACGAGGTGCTGCGGCCCCGGGGCATCACCAAGTGCGGCATCCGCCTGGACTCCGGCGACATCGCCTACCTGACCAAGGAGGCGCGGAAGATGCTGGACGCGGCGGGCTGGGAGACCTGCACCATCTCCGCCTCCAACTCCCTGGACGAGGAGCTCATCCGGGACCTGCTGCTCCAGGGGGCCAAGATCGACGCCTTCGGCGTGGGCGAGCGGCTGATCACCGCCCGCAGTGAGCCGGTGTTCGGCGGGGTCTACAAGCTGGTGGCCGTGGAGAACGAGGGCGGCACCGTCACGCCCAAGATCAAGATCAGCGAGAATGTAGCCAAGATCACCACGCCCCACTACAAGAAGCTCTACCGCTTCTACGGCAACGATACCGGAAAGGCCATCGCGGACTACCTGACGGTGTACGATGAGGCGGTGGACGATTCCCAGCCCCTGGTCATCTTCGACCCCGACGCCACCTGGAAAAAGAAGGAGGTCTACGACTTCACCGCCAAGGAGCTCCAGGTGCCCGTCTTCCAGGGCGGCGAGCTGGCTTACGATCTCCCCTCCCTGCCGGAAATCCGCGCCTACTGCGCAGAGCAGGTGGAGACGCTGTGGGAGGAGGTCAAGCGCTTTGACAACCCCCACAAATACTACGTGGACCTCTCCCAGAAGCTGTGGGACGTGAAGCACGGCCTGCTGGAGAAAAATGGGTAATACGAAGCCTTTGTTTCGTCACCGGGCGGAAATCCGGGAATTGCAGAGGGTCAAGGCCCGTGTTAAAGTTCTTTTTGCTCCTTTTTCTTTCAAGAAAAAGGAGCGCGAAAGGAGCGTCCCGTGAAAAAGCGTCACATCAAGCAGACCACTGAGCGCCGCATCTCCGCCTCCCTGCGCCTTGCAATGGTCCTGCTCCTGCTGCTTCTGAATATTGTCTCCGTGGTGATGTTGACCTACTTCCTCCAGGCCCATGCCTTCATCATCTTTGCGGTCCTGGAGCTCATTGCCATCGGCGTGGCCATCAATATCCAGTCCAGTCCCTCCAGCGGCAGCTATAAACTGGCCTGGACGCTGCTGGTGGTGGCCCTGCCGGTGGGGGGGATGATTCTCTACATCCTCTGGGGCGGTAACATCCAGAGCAAGCGATTGAACCTGATTCCCATTCCCCCGCCCAAGGACCGCGCGCTGGACCGGCGGTGGTCCGACAACGTCCAGGAGAAGCTGGGAGAGCTGCTCCCCAACTGGCAGCGGGCCTCCCGGCTGCTGACCCGGCGGGGCTTTCTGCTCTACCGGGACACCGCCGCCGTCTACTTCCCCACGGGCGCGGACTTCTTTGAGGATGCGCTCACCCGGATGGAGAAGGCGGAGCGGTTCATCTTCCTGGAGTATTTCATCCTGGCGGAGGGGCAGCTGTGGGATCGGGTGCTGTCCATCCTCTCCGACCGGGTCCGGCACGGCGTGGAGGTCAAGATCATCTTCGATGACTTCGGAAACATTACCCGGATGCGGGGGGAGACCATCGAGAAGATGCGGGAGGACGGCATTGAGGTCTGCGTCTTCAACCCGGTCCACCAGTACGTCAACCGCCTCTACTTCAACTACCGGGACCACCGGAAGATTCTCTGTGTGGACGGGCAGTACGCCTACACTGGCGGGGTCAACGTGGCCGACGAGTATGTGGGGCTGCTGGTCCGCTTCGGCGAGTGGAAGGACGGCGGGGTGCTGCTGGACGGTCCCGGGGCCTGGGGGCTCACCAGCCAGTTCCTGCACATATGGGAGATGCTGGGGGAGCGCCTCCACCGGGAGCACGACTACTACCGCCCGCTGGAGAGCCGGAGGGCGGAGGGCCTCTGCCAGCCCTTCAACGACGGGCCCATGAACAACCCGGACAACCCGGCGGAGGACCTGTACCTCCAGTGCATCACCAACGCCCACCGCTCCATCTGGCTGACCACGCCCTACTTCGCCGTGGAGGACCACATCGTGCGCGCCCTGTGCATCGCTGCGGACAGCGGGGTGGACGTGCGGCTGATGCTGCCGGGCATCCCGGACCACAAGTATACCCAGATCGTGGCGGGCTCCTACTACGAGTGGCTGCTGCGGCACGGGGTAAAAATCTACGAGTTCACCCCGGGGTTTCTCCACACCAAGAGCCTGGTGGCCGATGGGGAGATGGCCCTGCTGGGCACCATCAACATGGACTACCGCAGCTTCCAGCTCCACTACGAGTGCGGCGTGGCCTTCTACGGCTCCCCCGTCATCGCCGACGTGGTTCGGGACATGGAGGGCATTATGGAGCGCAGCGCCGCCGTCGACCTGGAGCGCTGGCAGAAGCGCTCCGGGTTCAGGAAAGTGCTGGAAAAAGTGCTGCGGATGTTCTCCATCTGGATGTAGCAACGGAAAGATATTGACAAGGAGGGATAACACATATGGATTTTAGAATCATCTCCCTGCCGCCCTTCCGTGCGGCCTCCTCCGGCCTGGTCCGGGAGTTCGACTTCTCCCCCGAGGGCGTTCTGGGGAAATTCAACGACTGGTTCTCCGCCATCACCCCCGGCCCCCGCGACAGCTTTATGCCCCGGGATTTCCTGTGCTTTGACAACGAGACCGGCGGCATGATCTGGCTCTATGCCCTCAATGAGGGCATGGACGGCGGCGGCTGGGAGACAGTGGACTGCGAGGGCGGCTTTTATGTGACCTACACCTACCGGGACGGCGACGAGGAGACCAACGCCCGGCGCAATCAGGAGGCCGTGGCGTATATCGAGGCATCGGATGCTCTGGAGCTGGATATTCGCCCGGGCCATCTCTCCATGGGCCACATCATCACGCCGCCGGAGGTCATCGCCGCCCAGGGCTGGGCGCAGATGGAGGCGTTTATTCCAATCAAGCTGAAAAAGAGGTAGCAAATATGTCCGGACTGATTCACATCTACTGCGGCGACGGCAAGGGAAAGACCACGGCCGCCCTCGGCCTGGCGCTGCGGGCGGCGGGCAGCGGAAAGCGGGTGCTGCTGCTGCAATTCTTCAAGGACGGCAAAAGCTCGGAGTTTTCCGCTCTCTCCCATGTGCCGGGAATCGAGACGGTTCCCCAGACCAGGACCTTCGGCTTTAGCTGGACCCTCTCCGATGCGGAGAAGGCGGAGGCCCGGACGTACTACTCCGCCCTGCTGGAGGACGCCTTCGCCCGGAGTGCGGACGACGGCCTGCTGGTGCTGGACGAGGCCATGAGCGCGTGCACGACGGGGATGATCGACGAGGGGCGTCTGCTGCGCCTGCTGGCGGAGAAGCCCGAGGAGCTGGAGGTGGTGCTCACAGGCCGCAATCCTCCCCAGGCCCTGCTGGACGCGGCGGACTACGTCACGGAGATGAAAAAGATCAAGCACCCCTATGAGCGCGGCGTCGCCGCCCGGAAGGGTATCGAATATTGACAGAAGACCGCGCCTCCGCACAATTTGCGGAGGCGCGGTCTTTGCAGATTCCTTTAGCTCACTCGCTCCAGAGCAGGTCGTCGTCGTAGTCGTCAAACTCAGAGCAGCCGCCCTTGCACAGCTTGCCCTTCACCGCGACGGCTTGCTCCGCCAGCTTGTCCCAGAAGCCGACCACCAGGCAGATCAGCCCGGCGGCAGCCAGGGACAGGCCGACGATTTTCAGCACGAAGCGCCATGTACTTGAACTCTTCATGGTAGACCTCCTGTATCATCTTGAATATACTCTCATAGTATATATCATTCCGCAGCAAATTACAATCATTTTTTCCACAATCTGGAATGGTCCGGCTCAGCGCTGGTACTCGAACTCCAGATTGTACAAGCTGACCAGATCGCCGTCCTTGATACCCATGGCCTCCAGGCGGTCGAAGAGGCCGCTCTCCCGGAGCATCTTGTCAAACCAGTTGCGGCTCTCATAGTCCCCGAAGTTGGTGTTGGAGATGAGCCGCTGGAGCCAGGGACCCTCCACCAGGTACACGCCGTCCTCCACGGTGATCTCCAGGGGCTCGCTCACGTCCACCTTCGGCGGACGCTTGACGTACTCCGGCGCGTAAACCGCCACGGGGGGCAGCTCCTTGAGCTTGTTCGCCACGGCGAAGACCAGCTCCCGGGTGCCCTGATGGGCGGCGGCGGAGATGGTGAGCAGCGGATAGCCCAGCGCCTCTGTGTGCTCCCGGAGGGCCTCCAGGAGACTTTCGTCCCCCATGATGTCCGCCTTGTTGGCGGCGACGATCTGGGGACGGGAGGCCAGCTCAGGGCTGTACTGCTTCAGTTCCTGGTTGATGGCATCGAAGTCCGCCACCGGGTCCCGTCCCTCGCTGCCGGAGACGTCCACCACGTGGACCAGCAGGCGGCAGCGGTCGATGTGCCGCAGAAACTCGTGGCCCAGCCCCGCGCCCTCGCTGGCCCCCTCGATGATGCCGGGGATGTCCGCCATGACGAAGCTGACCCCGTCGTCCACGTAGACCACGCCAAGGTTGGGGTAAAGCGTGGTGAAATGGTAGTTGGCAATCTTAGGGTTGGCCCGGCTGACCACGCTGAGGAGCGTACTCTTGCCCACGTTGGGGAAGCCCACCAGCCCCACATCTGCCAGAAGCTTCAGCTCCAGCACCACCTCCATGCTCTCTCCCGGCAGGCCGCTCTTGGCGAAGCGGGGGGCCTGCCGGGTGGGGGTGGCGAAGTGGGTGTTGCCCCATCCGCCCTTGCCGCCCCGGCAGAGGACGAAGGGCTCGTCCCCGGACATGTCCTGAATGATCTCGTTTGTCTCCAGGTCCCGGACCAGGGTGCCCCGGGGGACCCTGATGGTGAGGGATTTGCCGTCCTTGCCGCTTTTACGGCTGCCCTGACCGTCGGCGCCGCTCTCCGCCACATATTTGCGCTTATAGCGGAAGTCCATGAGGGTGGAGAGGTTGTCGTCCACCTTCAGGATGATGCTGCCGCCCGCGCCGCCGTCGCCGCCGTCGGGGCCGCCAGCGGCAATGTATTTCTCCCGGTGGAAGGAGACGCAGCCGTTGCCGCCTGCGCCAGCCTTGACGGTAATTTTTGCTTTATCAATAAAAGTTGTTGCCATGGGGGCTCCTCCTTGGTATGTGGTCGATAGGGTTAGTATGTGCAAAAATCTGCATTAGTGGTTGTTATTGTAAACGAAATAGGGAGAAATTTCAAGAGCGATTCGACTATTGCAGCATACTTTCTGCTTCTTTGGATTGTAAAAAATTTTTTGTCAATTCAAATGTTCTCGAACTATAAGAAGAGCCGTCCTGCGGGCGGCATCCACTTCTTTCTGGAATCGGCCCGGGACCTACGCGGCCCCGGACTCCGCGCCTACTTTTGCCGCGCGGCAAAAGTAGGCAAAAACGCGCTTAAACCTACGGTTTAAGAATCCCTTGCGGGAGCGGCGCGGCGCGCCGCTCCCTATGCGGGGGATTTACGGAGTGCAGTGCGTATTGGGTTGAGCGAAGCCACTGAATTTCAGGTCCTACGGGCATCTGATCTAGTGGCCTGGCACTTGTAGAACTCCGGCTGACGCCCTTTCAAAGGGGTACTCCTTGCAAGGGGGAGTGTCTAACGGAAGTGCCCCGCAGAGACCCTCGTGCCGAGTGCCGCGAGGCAACCGGCAGCATCGTTAGAACTGTGCGCAGAAGTAAGCACTGGCATCGGCCCACGGCACCGGAGATAGACCGGACATCTAAAGGTCGTAGCGTAAACAATAACCCCCGTAATTGGGGGATTCTCAAGGGCGGCGTAGCCCCCTTGAGGGTGCTTTTGGTTCTTTTCCCACAAGGGAAAAGAATGCCCTAGGCGGCCCGCAGGGCCGCCGGGACGCAAAAAGCCGCCGTGCATCGCACGGCGGCTCTTGTTCCAATCAAGCCTCGTAAACGGAAACCTGCTTGCGATCCTTGCCCAGCCGCTCGAAGCGGACGGTGCCGCTGGCGGTGGCGAACAGGGTGTCGTCGCTGCCGCGACCGACATTCACGCCGGGGTGAATATGGGTGCCGCGCTGGCGGACAAGGATGTTGCCTGCCAGGACGTGCTGGCCGTCGGCCCGCTTGGGCCCAAGACGCTTGCTCTTGGAATCACGGCCGTTCTTGGTGGAACCAACGCCCTTCTTGTGGGCGAAGAACTGTAAACCGATGTTCATCATGTTCGTTTTGCCATCCTTTCTGTAAGATGCGGACAGGGGCCGGGGCCTATTCGGCCTCCAGGACCTCTATATAGTCGGGATACTCGCTGTGAAGCTCCGTGAGATAGACCATCATCCCCGTCAAAAGGGTCTGACAGGTGCTCTCGGCAGTCTGCCCCAGGGAGCCGGGGAGGCGGAGGGAGATGCGGGCGGTCTTCTCGCTGACCTTCACCGCCGCACACAGGCCCATCACGTCGTTGAGCACGCACTCGATGAGGCGTACCGTGCTGGTGACGGCGGCGCAGACGATGTCCTCGCCCTCTTCGGCGTAGCCGCTGTGGCCGGACGCGTCAAAGCCGGTGATCCGGCTGCCCTCCGTGTGAAACGTGACCGTCGTCATCCTCAGGCGGAGATCTTCTTGATCTCAACCTTGGTGTAGGGCTGACGGTGACCCTGACGCTTGCGGTAGCCCTTCTTGGGGTTGTACTTGAAGATACGGATCTTCTTGCCCTTGCCGTTCTTCAGAACGGTGGCCTCTACGGTGGCCCCCTTGACGGTGGGCGTGCCGATGGTGGCGTTCTCGCCGTCGAGGATGGCCAGCACCTGGTCGAAGACCACCTGGCTGTCGGCCTCTACGGGCAGCTTCTCGATGAAGAGGGTGTCGCCCTCCGCCACCTTGTACTGCTTACCGCCGGTAACGATGATTGCGTGCATTCCTTTTGCACCTCACTTTCCTTTATTATGAAGCACTTGACCGCGCTCCTTTACGGGCTCGCTGTCGTAGGCGGCGTCCTCTGGACGCACTTAGGCCCATTCAAAGCGGCTTATTTAGTATATCAGCGGAATTTTGGAATGTCAACTGTTTTTTTCGGAAATTTCCCGGTTTTTCCAGGATCCCCCATTTTCAGATGTGCTTGACCCGGTCACGCTCCTCGGCGGCCTTGGCGTTGTTCCAGTGGCTCATGTCGCCCACCAGATAGCCAGTGATCCGGCGGATGCGGCTGAAGGGCCTGGGGGTCAGGTGGTAGCGGAGATCGACATAGTCCCCATCCACGTGGATGTCCAGCGCCTGGACGGTGCCGATGGCATACTTGCTGTTGGCGCGGGCAATATAGGCGTCCCGCTCCTGGTCGCTGATGGTTCCGCCGGTTACGTTTACCTGCATCATGTTTTTTTCCTCCATATCTATTGCCCAACCGGAATTGGGCCTTTACTTTTGCATGAGAAGAGTATATCATGGAGGAGAAAAGTCGGTTGTTGCAAACGCAACGATTTCAAAAATTTTCTATATTTTGTGCCGCCGTCTCCGACTCCTCCACAATATCTTGGCGGCGCAGGAAGGGGGGGACCCATGGAATACAGCCATTTGGCGATTTTTCAGAATATTACCAACGAGGAAGTGGAGTCCATGATCCACTGCTTCAGGATGCGGCGGGCCTGCTTCGAGCAGGGGCGGACCATATGTACCTATGGGGAGTCTGCCGGGGAAGTGGGCGTGCTCCTCCGCGGGCAGGCAACGTTGGTGCGCTTTGACCAGGCCGGTACTCGGACCATTCTTGAGCAGGTGGAGGCAGGGAGCGTCTTCGGGGAGGCGCTGGCCTTCACACCTGAGCTGGGGGACTGCGTGGAGGTAGTCAGTGCAGGGGACAGCGAGGTGCTGTTCATGGAGTATGCCCACCTGATGAAGCGCTGCGAGCGGGCCTGCGCCCACCACAGCAAGCTGGTGGAAAACATGTTTCAGCTGGTGACGGAACACACCCGGCGGCTCAGCCGCCGGGTGGAGGTCCTCAGCCGCCGCAGCATCCGGGAGAAGCTACAGTGCTACTTCCGGCTGTGCCGGTTGGAGGCCGGGGCGGATGACTTCACACTCCCCTTTACCCTCAGCGCTCTGGCGGACTATATCAGCACGGACCGCAGCGCCATGATGCGGGAGCTGAAAAAAATGCGGGATGAGGGGCTGGTGCAGATTTCCGGTCGGTCCGTGACCTGGAGGGATGGGCTCACAAAATATTCTTGATGCTCACGCACTGGGTTTCGGAGAGCAGGCGGAGTTGTCCTGCCAACTGGGCGAGGAGCATGTGGAAGTCCGCGCTGTCCCGCTCCCGGCAGACGGCGAAGGCTCCGGCGAACAGATTTTCCGCCTCGTCCAGCTCGCTGTGGTCCATGATGGTGTGAAAAAAGGTCTGGCTGGCATCCCAGTCGGCGTAGGCGGTCTCCAGACGCACTTCGGCCTCAGCCCAGGCCTCGTTCCGGGCCAGATCCTCGATCTCCTCCAGCATGGCGTTCCAGCGCTCGGTGTGCTGCTCCACATACCGGCCGGTCCACAGGGAGAAGCCGAGGATCACCAGCAGGAGGCCCATGGGAATATAGAATGCCTTCACGCGCTCGCCTCCTTTGCCACGCAAGTGATCGTTCCCGCCTCGTCTACGGTCATCAGGAATACCTGCCGGGGCGAGGTGAGGCGGCGTTCCTTGAGCTGCTTGTCCAGCCATGCGCCGTCATAGCCGCTGGCGGAGAGGTTATCGGACATAATGTGCCCGTCATTGATCAGCAGTACCGGGAGGGTTACGTCGTCCTGCACCTCCTGATTCATGACCTGGGGGGTGATCGGGCTGGTCTTGGTGTAGGGCAGGACGGACACCTGGCCGCTGGTCTCCAGGATGGCGTACTTGACCGACGACAGGTCGCTGTACCCCTGGCCGCGGAGCTGTTCAAAGAGCTCATCCACCGTGAAGCGGTTCCGGGACATGTTTTGCTGGAGGACTTTTCCGTCCCGGATGATTACTGTGGGATAGCCGCAGACCAGGCCGCGGAAGCGGATGGATTTCAGGCTGAAGAAGCTAAGGAGCATGGACAGGCACAGGAGGGTAACAATGGGGAAGACGCCATTGACCAGGGGGATGCCGAAATCCTGCATAGGCACGGCGGCCAGGTCGGAGATGATCAACGTCAGCACCAGTTCGCTGGGCTCCAGCTCACCAATTTGACGTTTTCCCATTAACCGCAGGCCAATCATAAGAATAAAATAGAGAATGATGGTGCGAAAGAAGGCGGTTGCCATCGAGTCACTTCCTTTCTTTCCCCAGTATCTGTCGGTTAGGTTTTTTCTATTCTTCGCGCACTTTGTGCGCGAACGGTTTCTAAGCTGCCGCCCTTCGGGCGGCGTCCGCTTGTTTCTCGTCGAAGGCCCGGGAGCTACGCGCCCCCGGACTCCGCGCCTACTTTTGCCGCGCGGCAAAAGTAGGCAAAAACGCGCTTAGACCTACGGTCTAAGAACCCCTTTTTGGCATCGCGCGGAGCGCGATACCTGATTACGGGGGATATTGTTTTTTTGCGCCCGAGGCACAGATTACCGGTCTAAACTGACTGCCGTCCGCTTATCGGTCTTTCGCGTCTATTTTAGCGTGGTGATCGGTGGCCCCTACCGTCTAGGACCGAGCAAACTCCCCGGGGTGCAAAAATATAGATTTCTCCGTTGTACCGTACTGCTGGCGATGGCTGTAAGCCAATTCCAGAAGCGGCGCCGCAGTAAGCACTTCCGAAAAGACTGTGGGTAGCCGCAGAAGAGTGGCGCACCAACGAAGGTATTAAGACAGGACGACCCAAGGTACGTCGGAGGGAAAATAAATAATAACATTAGGGGATTCTCAAGGGCGGCGAAGCCCCCTTGAGGGTGCTTTTGGTTCTTTTCCCACAAGGGAAAAGAACATCCCCGCCGCCGTCGAGGCGGCAAAAATGACCGCCGCGCCCGGCGGGCGCGGGAGAACTCAGGGTGAAGACAGTCACAGTGGAGCTATGGGCAGTAAAAAGGAGGAAAAAATTTATGTTGAATAGGGAAGAAATCATCTGTTTACTGAGAGAATCAGCCTTTGATACGAGAGAATACTGGGTAACGTCGGGTGCCGCCATGGTCCTGCACGGCATCAAGGACGTAACGCGGGATATTGACCTGGGTTGCACCTCCAAACTGGCGGACCAGCTTGAGAAACAAGGACACTGCGTGGAAATTCTCCGCGATGGGAGCCGAAAAATTACATTTTCCGAGACGATAGAACTGTTTGAAAATTGGGTGGAGGATACGGTCATTCTGTTGGAGGGTCTGCCCGTGGTCTCCGTGGAGGGGATGATCCTCATGAAAGAGAAGCTGGGGCGGGAAAAGGATTTGGCGGATGTTCGGCTTATCCGTGCATTCAGAAATGGTGCCGCAAAACAGTAAAAGATGGGCCGCGTCCAAAAGAACGCGGCCCACCTCCGGTATTTACCTGGGGTTCTCACATATATTTACGCATGGTGTCCGTAGCAGTATCGGTGGCTGCGCTGATGGTGACGGTGACCTTCAGGTTCAGCGGGGAACTGAACCGGTCCAGCCAGTTGAGGAAGCTGTCGATCTCACGCTCGTCCGAATTTTGGGCTACCTTGCACAGATTGTCAATGAAGATATGGGAAATGTCGTAGTTGCCAGCGTACAAACCGCTGATGAAGCCCCGCAGATTTTCAAAGCTGCTGATGGCAAACTCCGAGGCGTCAATCAATCTGGTCTGGTGACGCAGGTTGAAGCTCATATTCCGCTTGGGCTCGATGCAAACCATGCACCCCACCTCATGTTCCGCGGCGTTCTCCATGAGCTCGATGAGCTGCTTGGTCTTTCCCTCACCAGAGCCGCTCATAATCAGTCTAACCATACGAAATCACTCCTTTTCTGCTTTTGGTCGACTTAAAGATGTTTATAGAATAGCACAAACATCCGGGAAACACAACGGGAAAATTCAGTTTTCATAAAAAATTAACAGGTTCTTCCTGCCGCACCACTACTGCCTTTTCCATTTAAGCAGAGTAGGTGAGTCTGTGCAAAATATTTTTCGTCAAACCGCACAAACCCGACCTCTAATTTTTGTACGTCAGGCAAACAGAATTTGCAGGGATTCCCATTGCAATTCCGGAGGGAATCCGTTATAATAGAGCCAGAAAAATTGATACGGTGGTAGCTGTAACGAAGTGCTTCCGCGCACGGGCTGCAACTATCACTCAGGTTGTGCTTGAGTGTTTCAAACTGTGAGGTTTGAAACATTTTTCTTTTATCAAAACGCAGGAAAGAGGAGGAAAAGCTATGTACATTCTGGCAAATGGCAGACTCATCACCCGGGACCAGGCGGTTCCCTATCTCCCTGATGGCGGTGTAGCCATCGACGGAACCAAAATTGCAGCGGTGGGGACCACGGCGGAGTTGAAAGCAAAATACCCCGACGCGGACTTCATCGACGCCGGAGGCGGCGTCATTATGCCGGGTCTGGTGAACGCCCATACCCACATTTATTCCGCTCTCGCGCGGGGACTGAGCATCAACGGCAACAATCCCACCAACTTTTTAGAGGTCCTGGAGGGCACCTGGTGGGCCATTGACCGGAAGCTGACCCTCAAGGGTACTCGGGCCAGCGCGGATGCGCTGTACCTGGACTGCATCAAGCAGGGGGTCACCACCATCTTTGACCACCATGCGTCCTTTGCGGAGATCCCCGGCTCCCTGTTCCAGATTGCGGACAGCGCGAAGAAGTTCGGGATCCGCTCCTGCCTGTGCTACGAGGTCAGCGACCGGGACGGGGAGGAGAAGGCGGAGCAGTCCGTCCAGGAGAACAAGGACTGGCTGGACTACTGTGAGAAGAATCCCAGCGAAATGCTGGCCTCCATGTTTGGCGGCCACGCGCTGTTCACCATCAGCGATAAGACCTTTGATAAGATGGTGGCGGCCAACAATGGGCGCACGGGGTTCCACATCCATGTCTCCGAGGGCATGAACGATGTGTATGACAGCTTGCAGAATTATGGACGCCGCCCGGTCCAGCGGTTGCAGGACCATGAGATTCTGGGGCCCAAGACGATTCTGGGGCACTGCATCCACGTGAACACGGCCGAGATGGAGATCATTCAGGCGACAGGGACGATGTGCGTCAACAACCCGGAGAGCAACATGGGGAATGCCGTGGGATGTTCTCCTGTTCTTCAGCTGATGGCAAGGGGGATCACCGTCGGTCTGGGGACCGACGCTTATACCAATGATATGCTGGAGAGCTTGAAGGTGGCGCTGACCATTCAGCGGCACAATGCCTGCCTGCCCAACGTGGGGTGGGGAGAGGTCACCACTATGCTCTTTAAGAACAATCCTCTGATTGGGGAGAAGTATTTTGGTGTGCCGCTGGGGCGGCTGGCCCCCGGCGCGGCGGCGGATGTGATTGTGATGGATTATAAGCCGTTCACGCCGTTCTCCGATGCCAATATTGATGGGCATATGTTGTTTGGGATGACTGGGCGGCAGTGCCAGACCACCATTTGCAATGGGAAGGTTTTGATGAAGGACCGGGAGCTGGTGGGGATTGACGAGGAGGAGGTCAATGCTCATATCTTAGAAGAATCTAAAAAGTTGTGGGGAGAGCTGAATCACTGCGAATACTAATTTTCGCGCGCTCCGCGCGCGAATGGGACTTTCTTCTCGAATTGGCCCGGGACCTACGCGGCCCCGGACTCCGCGCCTACTTTTTGTGTGAACAAAAAGTAGGCAAAAAGTCACTTAGGAAACAGGGTTTCCTAAGAACCTTCCTGATTACGGGGGTTATTGTTTTTTTGCGCCCGAGG
>CAJUPS010000070.1 GCA_910588045.1 uncultured Oscillospiraceae bacterium
CGTGCGCAGAAGTAAGCACCGGCATCGGCCCACGGCACTGGAGATAGACCGGCCATCTAAAGGTCGTAGCGTAAACAATAACCCCCGTAATCAGGAAAGTTCTTAGGAAACGTAGTTTCCTAAGCGCGTTTTTGCCTACTTTTGCCGCGTGGCAAAAGTAGGCGCGGAGTCCGGGGGCGCGCAGCTCCCGGGGTAGCGAAAAGAAAAAAGCGGCCGCGGCCCGCAGGGCCGCAAAGCAAGAAGCCCCTGCTCTTACTCTATGCTCCTCCCAAAATTTTTAGAAATACCCCTTGACAAATCCCTAAAACTGTATTATTGTATTACTCACCTAGTACAATAACACAAAAGAAACCCATCCTTTGAGGGAGGAGGAGAAAAATGGAATGGACCTTTACCGATGACCGACCCATCTGGCAGCAGCTCACCGAGCAATTGACCCTTCGGATTCTGAAAGGGGAATATCCCCCCGGGGAACGCCTTCCAGGCGTTCGGGAGCTGGCCGCCCAGGCTGGCGTCAACCCCAATACCATGCAGCGGGCTATGGCCCAGCTGGAAACCGACGGTCTCGCCACCGGCAGCCGTACCGCAGGCAGAACCGTCACCCAGGATGTCAATGCCATTGAGGCCGCTGCGGCGGACCGCGCCCGAGCCGCCGTGTCCCAATGCCTGCGCACCCTGGAGGACCTTGGCTACGGCCCGGAAAAAATTCTTGTGTTTGTGAAGGAGGAACTTCATCATGACTGACACTTTGGTCTCCTGTACTGCTCTGTCCAAGCGGTACGGAAACAAACCCGCCCTCCAGGGCGTGAACCTGGAGCTGGGCCGGGGCCGAATCGTGGGACTGTTGGGCCCCAACGGTTCCGGTAAAACCACCCTGATCAAAATCCTGGTGGGATTGCTTCAGCCCACAGAGGGAGCCGTCCTCGTGGACGGCCAGAATATCGGGCCCTACACCAAGTCCGTGATCAGCTACCTGCCCGACCGGATGTACTTCGCCGATTGGATGAAGGCCACCGACCTCTTTGACCTCTTCGCGGACTTCTACCAGGACTTCGACCGGACCCGGGCTATGAGTATGTGCGCCAGTCTGGGCGTCACCCCCAGCGACAAGCTGAAAACCATGTCCAAGGGCACCAAGGAGAAGGTCCAACTGGTGCTGGTCATGGCCCGGAAGGCCCAGCTCTACCTCCTGGATGAACCCATCGCCGGGGTGGACCCCGCCGCCCGGGACTTCATCCTCAACACCATTCTCACCAACTACAATGAGGAGGGCACCGTACTCATCTCCACCCACCTCATCAGCGACATCGAGAAGGTCCTCGACGAGGCCATCTTCCTCAAGGAGGGCCGGATCACCCTCCACGACACCGTGGACAACATCCGCGAGCGGGAGGGCAAGAGCGTGGACGCCCTGTTCCGTGAGATTTTCCGGGCCAACAATATCGAAGGAGGTGCTTTCTGATGTTCGGCAAGCTCTTAAAGTACGATTTCCGCTCCATGTTCAAGCAGTTCGCCTTCATCTGGCCCGCCGCCCTGGTGCTGGCTCTGGTGAACCACTTCACCATCAACAGCTTCGTCACCAGCACCAGCGAGGTGCGAGGAACCACCGCTGGGATCTCGATGATGATCTATGTAGCCATCCTGATGGCCATGTTCATCACCGCGCTGGTCTTCGCCATCCAGCGGTTCTACAAGGGCCTGCTGGGGGACGAGGGGTATCTGATGCACACCCTGCCGGTGAAGCCCTGGCAGCTCATCGGCTCCAAGCTGCTGTGCGCCGTCATCACCACCTTTCTCAGCGTCATCGTGGCGGTGGTGTCCGTCTTCATCATCATGCCCTGGGAACGGGAGGACTTCCAGCAGCTCTTTTATGGCCTCCGCTACCTATTCTCCCATTGGGACTCGGATATGACCAACGCCCTGTTGGCCCTGCTGGAATCCCTTCTGATGATGCTGGTGTCCTTCGCCACGGGCTTCCTCCAGCTGTACTTGGCCATGAGCATCGGCCATCTGCTCAACAAAAATCGGGTCGCCTTTAGCGTCGTCGCCTTCATCGCCATCAACGCCGTCATGACTACCCTGCTGAGCATCATCGGCCCGAGGATGGAACATATTCTCAACAATATCGTTGGAAATTGGGATTCCATTGCCAGCTACCACGCCACCATCTGGGTCGTCATCGCCGGAGAGCTGGTCGTCTCCGCCGTGTACTTCGCGGGTACAGAGTTTATCCTGCGGAAGAGACTGAATCTGGAGTAACAAGACTGCAAATACAAAAACGCCCGGCCAGGCTTGACAAATCAAGCCCGGCCGGGTATACTGGAACTAGTTTCAGAGCGCTGCCGCTAGGCAGTCAGCTCCGGGGCAGTCTTAACCTAAAAATAAGCCGTTGACCGCTTGGCTGCAACCCAGGCGGTCAACACGCTGTTGGAGCAAAAATAAACACGCAGATAAGGACAATGATCCAAACAATCAGGTGGATCGCCATCCGTTCCATACGTCTTTTGCCCATGTGTTGTCACCCCCTTTCTCAGGGAGTGAACTGACTCGCCCTTTTCGCCGCAGCACCCTCAGGAATCGCAACCTGACTTTCTGCGCATGGCAGAAGCAATATTATTTTACATAATTCTTCATAATTTGTCAAACCCTCTCTTAAAATCTTAATCTTCCCTCCATTGACACGCCCGCCCCTTTTCCAGTATAATGCAAGAAAGCCGCCGGAGCGCGTCTCCGGCGGTTCTTCTATACGAAGGAGGTCCTCTCCATGTCACTGATGGAAAACCTGCTGGGCCATACCCTGATTGGCCCGGACGACACCTGGGGACTGCTGGGCGTCATGTGCGTATCCGTAGCCCTTGCAATCTTCCTGGAGCAGAAATACAAATGGGCTGCCCGGGCGTCCGGCTCGGTCATCGCCCTGATATTCGCCATGGTCCTGGCGAATATCGGCGTCCTGCCCATCCAAAGCGTCCTGTATGACGACATTGTCTGGGGTGTGGTTGTCCCTATGGGCATCCCCCTGCTGCTGCTCCAATGCAACCTGAAAAAAATCTGGCGGGAGGCGGGAAAGATGCTCACCGTCTTTCTCATTGGCGCGGTAGGGACCATTGTGGGGGCCTTTCTGGCCTACTTCGCCCTCCGGGGCGCTTACGCCGCCTCCGGCGGACAGGCCAGCGATCTGGCGGCCGTGGCCTCCATGATGACGGGGTCCTATATCGGCGGCAGCGTGAACTTCTCCGCCATGGCCATGCAGCACGGCTTGAAGGGCACCCCCATTGCCGCTGCCGCCACGGTGGCGGACAACCTCTTGATGGCGCTCTATTTCTTCGTGCTGATTGCCTTTGCAGGAATGCGTCTATTCCGTGCTCACTTCTCGCATCCCCATATCGACGAGGTGGAGAAAGGTGCTTCCACCAGCGAGGAGGCCAAAACCCAGGCCGCCGCCTTCTGGAGCCGCAAGGACATCTCCCTGAAGGACGTGGCTATGAATATCGCCTTCGCCGTTGTGGTGGTCTGGGTATCCAACCTGATTGCCGGACTGTTCAGTCCCTTTGCAGCGGAGGGCGTGGTGACGAGCTTCCGGGAGGGCCTGCTGGACTTCGTGGGCAAATTCCTGGGCAGCCAATATGTGTGGATCACCACTCTGTCCGTCATTGCCGCCACCTTCTTCTCCGGCCCTGTGGAGAAGCTCCACGGCTCACAGGAAATCGGCACCTATTTTATCTACCTCTTCCTGTTCGTCATCGGCGTCCCCGCCAATCTCTACACGGTCCTCACGGAGGCGCCCCTGTTTCTGGTGCTGACCTTCCTCATGGTGGTGGTCAATATGCTCTTCTGCTTCCTTGGCGCCCGACTGCTGAAATTTGACCTGGAGGACGCCATTATCGCCTCCAACGCCAACATTGGCGGCCCTACCACCGCCGCAGGCATGGCGGTATCCCAGGGCTGGAGCCGTCTGGTGGGACCGGCCATGCTGGTGGGCGTGCTGGGCTACGTTATCGGCAACTACGCCGGAACTATCGTAGGTATTGCGCTGGGAGCATGATTCTCTCTCGGAGTGTGCAGTATATGAACAACGACAAAGTATTTCAGATGGATTTTGGGAAGGTCTACGGGCTCCTGCTGGACAAGGCCGCCAGGAAGGGCCGGACGAAGGCGGAGGTGGATGAAGTTATCTGCTGGCTGACGGGGTACGGCCCGGAGCAGTTAGAGACATTCCGCTCCTCCGGCCTCTGCTATGGGGATTTCTTCCGCAGCGCGCCCCAGCCCAACCCGAACCGGGCGCTGATCAAGGGCGTGGTCTGCGGCGTCCGGGTGGAGGAAGTGGAAGACCCGCTCATGCGGGAGATCCGCTATCTGGACAAGCTGATTGACGAGCTGGCGAAGGGGAAGCCGATGGAGAAGATTTTGCGGAAGGAGGAATCAGCCATGTGGGTATGTCCCAAGTGTGGGCGGTCATTCAAAAGCAGGGAACAGAGCCACTACTGCGGGAAGCCTCCGGAGACGATCGAGGCGTATATCGCCGCCCAGCCGGAGGAGGCGCAGGACTATCTGCGGCAGATCAACGCCGCCATCAAGGCCAGCATCCCGGAGGCCAGGGAGAAAATCTCCTGGAGTATGCCCACCTACTGGAAGGGCCGCAATCTGATCCAGTTCGCGGCCTCCAAACGGCACGTCGGCCTGTATCCCGGCCCGGAGGCCGTGGAGGCATTCGCCGCACGACTGACGGAGTATAAGACCAGCAAGGGCACGATCCAACTCCCGTACAGCAAGCCGCTCCCGCTGGAGCTGATTGGGGAGATTGCGAAGTGGTGCGAGGAGACGCCCGAATAGCAAGCATACCAAACAAAGATTTTAGTTCTTCGCGGACAGGGCAAGACTATACATCTCAGGAGGTCCACCGTATGGCGGAGCTTGTCAAGAATCAACTCCATACCGTTACCATCACCGGCTACACCGCCGAGGGCTTCGGCGTGGCGAGAATCGAGGGCCGGGTCCTATTTGTCCATGGCGGGATTCGGGGCGAAATCTGCAATATACGCATACTGAAGGTGCTGAAAAACGTGGCCTACGCCCGGGTAGAGGAAATTCTGGAACGCTCTCCTGCCCGGCGGGAACCGGACTGTCCCCACTATCCCGTCTGCGGCGGATGCGACTTCCGGCACCTCTCCTACGAGGAGGAGCTGGAGGCCAAACGGCAGCGGGTGGAGGACGCGCTAAGGCGCGTGGGCGGCGTGGAGGTCCCAGTGGAGGAGATCATAGCCGCGCCGGATGTGGACCGATACCGCAACAAGGCCCAGTTTCCGGTCAGCGCCGCAGGGCTGGTCGGGTTCTATCGCGCCCGCAGCCATCAGGTGGTGCCCGCTGCGGACTGCCGCCTCCAAACGCCCCAGGCGAATGCCGTGGCCAGGGCGGTGGAGTCATATCTGCGGGAATTTGACGTGCCCGCCTATGACGAGAGAACCGGGGAGGGCCTGCTGCGGCATATCTACGTCCGGACCAATCAAGCAGGCCAGGCGCTTGTATGCCTGGTCGTCAGCGGCGAGGTCCTGCCCCATGAGGAGGAGCTGGTCCGCCGCATCCGCACGGCCTGCCCGTCCACGGTGGGAGTGGTGGTAAATGTCAACAAGCGGGACACGAATGTCATCCTGGGGGAGGCATACCGGACGCTCTGGGGGGAGGATGCGCTGACGGATGTGCTGTGCGGCCTGACCTTCCGGCTGTCCGCACCCGCTTTCTATCAGGTGAACCGGGCACAGGCGAAGAGGCTATACGGAAAGGCCGTGGAATTTGCGGGTCTCACGGGACGGGAGACCGTGCTGGACCTCTACTGCGGCGCGGGGACGATCACCTTGGCTATGGCCCGGCACGCCGGGAAAGTCATTGGCGCGGAGATCGTGCCGGAGGCCGTTTCCAATGCCCGGGAAAACGCTCGGATGAACGGGATTCAAAATGCCGCGTTCTTCTGTGGGGACGCGGGTGCGGTTGCAAAACGGCTGGCGGCGGAGCGGTTACAGCCGGATGTGATCGTGGTGGACCCGCCTCGGAAGGGGCTGGGGGAAGCGGTCATTCCGGTCATCGCCTCCATGGCGGCGGAACGGGTCGTGTATGTCTCCTGTGACCCCGGTACTCTGGCGCGGGATGTGAGAGGCTTTTCGGCGTTGGGGTATCAGGTTGTGCGGGTCGCGGCTGTGGACCTGTTTCCGAGGACCAGGCATGTGGAGACAGTGGCGCTGCTTGTTTATAGCAGTTGAGAACCGGTAAAGTTCGGCGGATAAAAGAGGGCGTGGACTTCGCTGCCGTCCACGCCCTCGCCTTTATCTGTTTTTATGGAAACACAATTACATATCGCTCTTCCTCCGATTGCACTCCCGACACCGCATTTTACAATTCTCCGGGATGGTCTTGCCGCCCTTGCTCCAGGGGGTGATATGGTCGGCCTCCATCTCGTCGAAGTCATAATGTGCCTTGGCCTTCCCCGCCGCCTGACAGTCGGGGCAGATACCGCCCTGGCGCTCATATGCCTCCCGCTTCTGGGCGGTGGTGAACGCCCGGAGGCTCAAATACTTTTCCTCTCCGGTGAGGACATAGGTATAGACGCCCTTCTTGTTCGTCACTTCATCGTCAATCAGCAGCGCCTTGAGCTGCCGCTCCAGAGCGTCCGGGTCAAGCTCTGCATCCTTGAAGCGATTGTAAAGCAGGCCCCACTCGATGCCCGGCAGGCCGATTTGCTCGTCACGGTCGCTGCTGACGATCTCAAATTTATAGCTGGGCTTGTCCGCTTCGTAGTGGGTGGTAATCAGCTTCTTGATGCCCAGCTGGGTAAAGTTCAGCTGGAAGTAGCGGAAGAAATTGCTGGTGTAGCCGCCCAGGCCATCGCCAAAATGGTCTTGCCCGTCCTCTCCGATCGCCGGGTCGTCGGCGTTGCAGAAAATGACCTTGCCTTTGAAGTATTTGCGGTAATGCCGCAGCTCGTCCTCAATCGTGGAGAGCTGGGTATAAAATTCATCCGTCTTTCCGGCCCTGGACATATGCAGGTTGCTGTTGCCCGCCATAGCGACGCCTCCCCTATGTGGAAACTGACAGGATAATCATACCATATTGAGCGCCGGAAAACAACGGCGCATTTCGACTTTTGCAAAAATCCGTCAAAACGGTTTGAGTATGATAACTTTCCGTCTCAGCTTCTGGGCATACCGTACTGTCATCGCCGTACCGCCCCGCTGCTCACCGTTGTAGACGGCCAGCAGGCAGGCGGCGTGATCGACCAGATAGCGGTTGCGTTCCAGCATACAACCCTTGCGGTACTCACGGTTCACACAGACTACCTCGTCCGCCTGCTCCAAAATGGAGTGATAGAGTTCCCGTGATGAAGCTGACCACCCGTCTGCCTGTCCCTCGCAGGGCAGGACGCAGTGGAGCTTCAGCGCGGGATTTTCTTTTTCAAGGTAAGGACGGCCATCGCCGCCCAGGTGTCGGCCCCCTCCGCCATCCCATAGAGGAAGTCCGTACATCCTGCCTCCACTAGTTTGGCAATCTCTGCGGCAAGTTTTTCTTTCAGCGCAACACACCGAACATCGGCCTCGTTATAGACCCAGGGAAACTTCTTCGGACGATGGCCCGTAAACGCGCAGCATCTTTCAATCATCACGATTTATCTCCTGACTTTAATTTAGCTGTGGGGGTTATATCCCCTTAACACTGGAGATTATAACCCCCATACTGGTTGGTGTCAATCAGGAGGGGGTGAGTATGTGATCGTCTTTGATAAATTGTGGGTTGTGATGAAGCAAAAGGGTGTTTCCACATACTTGCTGAGAGAAAAATGCGGCATTGACAGCAAGACCGTCCGGCGGTTGCGTGCAAACGACAATATGGAAACAAAGACGCTGAACAAATTGTGTTCGGCGCTGGATTGCCGCCTGGAGGACATCGCCGAGTACGTCCCCGACGAATAACAGCGGAATCCAAGGGGGGGAGACCTCCCCCTCTTGGCACAACAATTTTGGAGAAAAACAGTCCAATCTGCAAATTTTTCTGAATTTTCTATTGACAACCAATTATCCTTCGGCTATAATAAACTTCGCGTTCCAAAGACAGCAGGTGGGTCTACACATAAATCCTGCCGAGGATTGCCAATCGTTATGATTAGCACGGTCCTTGCGTCCTGACGCAGGGACCGTTTTCCTATTTTGAACGCACTTCCCCCCGCAAATTCTAATGGAGGTGAAAACAAGAATGCCTAACGCAAAGGTTCTCAGCGAAAAGCAAGCCATCGTGGCCGACCTGACCCACAAGCTGCAGAACGCCGCTGCCGGTGTGCTGGTGGACTACAAAGGCATCACTGTGGCCGAGGACACCGCTCTGCGCGCTGAACTGCGCAAGAACAATGTTGAGTACGCCGTGGTGAAGAATACCCTGCTCCAGTTTGCCGTCAATAACTGCGGCATGAATGAGCTGGATGACCTGCTCAGCGGCGCAACCGCTCTGGCCATTTGTCATGACGATCCCGTCGCTCCTGCCCGGGTGGTCAACGACTTCGCCAAGAAAATCGACGGCCATTTCGAGATCAAGGGTGGCTTCATGGACGGCAAGCCGATGCCCATGGAGGAAGTCATGGCCCTGGCCGCCATTCCCCCGCTGCCCGTTTTGCAGGCCCAGGTTCTGGGCACCATGCTGGCGCCCATTTCCGGTCTTGCCTGCGTGCTCAAGCAGATTGCCGAGAAGCAGGGTGCGCCAGCAGCGGACGCAGCTTCCGAAGAAGCTGCTCCTGCCGCCGAGTAAGCGGCACATTTCCCCCAAACATTTATTTTTATTGAAACATTATCAGGAGGTAACTAACAATGGCTAGTGAGAAAGTCACCGCTATGATCGAGGAAGTTAAGGCTTTGACCGTTCTGGAGCTGAGCGAGCTGGTTCATGCCCTGGAGGAGGAGTTTGGCGTCTCTGCCGCCGCTATGGCTGCTCCTGCTGCTGGCGCTGCCGCCCCTGCTGCCGAGGAGAAGACCGAGTTTGACGTAGTTCTGACCGGCTTTGATGCCGCGGCCAAGATCAAGGTTATCAAGGTCGTTCGTGAGATCACCGGTCTGGGCCTGGCCGAGGCCAAGGCTGCTGTCGAGGGCACTCCCAAGACCCTGAAGGAAGCCCTGGGCAAGGACGAGGCCGAGGAGCTGAAGAAGAAGATCGAAGAGGCAGGCGGCAAGGTCGAGCTGAAGTAAGTTAAGTGGGGTTTGTACTTGCCCTACCCAACTTTATCCCAATTCTGCTCCCAATTTTGTCCCTTCGTGAGCAGCGTTGAGACAGGTGCATGAGTAAAAAAGAAGAGCTCAGAGTAGTTCATTGCGAATTGCTCTGGGCTCTTTTTTTGTTGCCATTTTTGCGGCAGGCCGGGGTAATTCGGAGGGTTTTGCGAGAAAAAATTGAGAATAGGTGCCTCCCTCGCCACTGGACAAGCCCTCTTGGGATGGGGTTGGGAGTGAGCTTGGGAGGGTGAGCCGGAGGCCAATCCTGAGCGAAGAAAGTGCCCAAACTAAAAGTAAGAGGCACATAGTCTTTCAGGATAAATCGAATTTTTCTGAGTTTTTGACACAAAATTTTGATTTCACCTTGGGAAACTGCACCTAGAAAAGTCGTTTTTCTGAGGTCAATTCCCCGGTTAGGCGCAAAATTGGGGTTAAATCAAATTTGTGCTCGCAATACCAGTGTTTTGTCCCGGCCTTATTCTTTGTTAGCTCTGGTAGCGGAGCTCATGTGGATATTCCCTATTGGGTCATTCCTGCTTCTGCCCTGCTGGGGCCAGAGGACGCAAAAGAGTTTGCCGGGAATTCACGGAAAGGTTTCTCATGGGATTGGAGGTGCAGTTTTGGAAAATTACAAAACGACTTTTGAAAAGTACATGGAGCAGCATCAGTTTTTGGAAGCGGATAAAAAGAAAGTCTGGGACTTTCTTAAACGCTCCCACGCCACAGAAGCTTATATGACGAGGAATGATCTTCATTATAAAGACAAATTTGGCATACCAGGTGTAATCTCACGCAGTTTGCTTGGTATTCAAGATAACTTCATATAAGGCCAGGAGGGATACGGTCACTCAAAAGCGGGGTGAATTTTCCTTAAAGGCGGGGTGAGTTTGCCGCAAAAGCGGGGTATTTTTGCCCTGGCACACAAAAGGGCGGCGGCGGGGCGCAATATCTGCCCCTGTGAAATGATTCGATTAGATGGACATTAGGTGGTAAATTCTCCTTCTTTGAATCACATAAGTGCTGGTTTTTGCGTTTTTGGTTTTTACCTGTGCTTCGATTTTCTTCTCCATATCTCCTAATATGTTTAAAAACATTAAGTAACTAAAGCCTCCGCTTCCTGGAGGAGCGGAGACTTTATACCTTACGTTAGATATGGAGAATGCGGCCTGTATACGAAGGACAGTCTACCCCAATAGGCATCTCTGCACGGTAACAATGCAAATATAGTCGATACTTTGGGACTTGTGAAGCACTTTACTCTCTCCAGTCATACTTGGCATACGGGAAAAATGACTACACAGGTGAAGTTGAAATCTATTGCTCTATCTGGAGGTGAATTGCGCCTGTATCGACAGCGACTGTTGCAGAGGTGCAACTACCTAAGTGCAATGCGGCCAACCTGGACGGTGTAGCAACACAGTCCTTCGTATACAGGCAATAAGCATCCCAAGGAAGAATGGCTATGTCGTAATCTTGCCTAAAGGGAAAGCAGAAACCATCGTGGAGCTGAGAATTTGTACCCTATGGGAACAGATTGTGTTGCCGCCCGTCGCTGAGTTTTGGTAACTTGTCCTGTCCCCTGGCAAGGCTCAAAAACCGTAACATCTTAATCGCCCGTGCTATTTTTACATCAGAAAAAGGAGGAATGCAATTGGCAAAGAACCACATCCGGCTTGACACGGAACAGCAAAAAGGAATCTACGAACGATTTCGGCTCCTATCCGATCGTTACGGAAAGTGGGAGGTTTGGGCCGACTTCATCACCCTGTCGGCTTGCAGCCTATGCCTATCTGACCGGCAAAAACGAGAGGAGGAGTATGGCAACATCATCAAACGCTATCGTCCTGAGGAGGCACAAAAATTTGCCGAGATGTTTGCGCTGACCGTCGAGGCCCTGGAGTGCAATCCAAATCAGGACTTCCTCGGCGATCTTTTCATGAGGTTTGACCTCGGCAACACCTGGAAAGGCCAGTTTTTCACGCCCTACAACGTGTGTTGCTGCATGGCCTCGCTAACCGCCGGAAATCTGCAAGGACAGTTGGATCGGCAATCGTGGATCTCTGTCTGCGATCCTGCTGTTGGTGCTGGGGCTCTGCTGATTGCTTTTGCCCAAGAGTGCTTACGGCAGGAAGTAAACTACCAGACGGACGTTCTCTTTGCCGGTCAGGACATAGATCGAACGGCGGCGATGATGAGCTTCGTGCAGTTGAGTTTGCTGGGGTGTCCCGGTTACATCGTCGTGGGAGACTCCCTACTGCATCCCATGGTCGGCCCCAGCACCCTGCTCCCGATCCCCCAGGAGGGGCAGGAGATTTGGTATACGCCCATGTTCTTCACGGACATTTGGCAGTTGCGGATTGCCGCCGAGAGAATAAAGCTTTTGGGTAATTGTAAGGAAGGTGAAGCGTCATGACAAAAAAGCAAATTGCTGCCCTACAACGGATTCTTGACCGTGAGGCGGCAGCGTATCAGGGGCGGTCAGACCGTCCTGCTCCTGGGCAACACCCCAGCAGGGACAAATATGCGGTTACAGACGGAACAATCTGCGTACTTATGGATAGCCCAGCGCCAGGTCTTCCTATGGGTGAGCAGGCAGACACATTTGTTGAAATTGTCCGTAATGAGCGAAAGAGTGAAGCTCATTTCCCTGTGCCAGAGGATCAAATTAGCATATCCAAGTGGAAAGCACAGATAAAGCAGCAAAAACAGGAAATAGAAATCTCTGCACCCATAATTCGTCCAGAGCAGTTAACTGTTTCGGATCTGGATGCTACGGATACTCCAACTGCAGTTGTGGGGCATTTCGCTCTACAATTGCTTGTAGATGCGGCTGAGGCAGTTGGCGGCGATCTGCTGTTTTTCCTCGGATATGGGCGATTTAATTCCCGTTTCCCCTCCCTCCTGGTAATGCCACCTATGTGGATTGATAGGAGCGGAGCAGAGTCGATGGCACAAGACCCGATCGCCCTGGTTCTTCCACTGCGGCGATAACATAGGAAGGAATGATGTTATTTGGCAAAAACCACCCCAAAAGAGGTTCTGGAAATTCTCCAAGGACAGGATTTCCGGGCCCGGCAGCGTGAGATTAGGGCCATCCAGAAAGATATTTCCACAGCTCGGGGCATCATCGTTGATGGTATTGCCCGGTACATCAAACAGCGCCTGAGGCTCCGGAACAAGAAAGCGGCAGAAGAGAATCCCTTTGTCGACTTGGAAGGCTACAACTCTAAGCAGGCCATACAGGATGCCTATGGCTGGGAGCTTATCACCGAGGCTGAGATGGACAGGCTCAATGCGCTCTGGGATGCACGGGAGGCCAGCCTCTCCGTTGCCGGGAAATATGAAGATCGGGTTACTCAAATGCTGGAGAGGGCCTTGACCGGCATCGGCGACGAATACATAGATCAGCTGATGGATTTCCAGGAGCTGGAGCGGAAGATGCAGGCAGAGGCAGAACGCATTGCCAGGGAGAATCGGCAACGAGACTGGGAGCGGAGATATGGAGGTGATGTTACTCATGACTAAGAAGCAATCTTTTCCCACCCCCGGATGCAGCTCATGTCCGCATTATGAGGTGGTTGGAGGGATAACCCGGTACTGTAGTGGCTTTAAGCGAAGAAAAGCAAAAAGGTTTAGGAGTTCAGATCCACGGTTTAAAGCCCCCAAACGGTGTCCCAAGCGGATCTCACCGCCAATTTGCCGCATTTATGGTTATGTAGACGAGTGCAGCGAGTACATGGAGATAATGCATCGGGTGGATTACGAAATGGGTCGGTCAAAAATTATTTCTCCCTCGCCATCTCACTATAAGCCCAAGGCAGAACTATCACTGGGAAAAACGGCAAAGCAATTTTACGATGCAACGCAGGAGGAACCCTTGAGCGACATCTTGCCGGTAGAAGTGGAACCTGGAGAAATTATTGAAATTGACGATGGTCTGCAGCCTTATTATTTCTACGTGCTCAACTCTTTCTCCGTAGTATATCTGCCGTGTTTTCATTTGCTGAAAGGAGACGACAAAAAATGACAACAAAAACCGATTTTCACGCTATCAAAGAATTACGGGAGCGGTACACACCGGCCTGTCCCAGTCTTGTTAGCGCAGACGAGGCGGAGTTGATCCGGGAAGTGCTGGAGGTTTCCGATCGGAGCAACATTGAGTTGCAGAACATCCGGGACGTAACAGTGATAATGTACGGGAGATGGGCGGATTCCCAGTAGCAGAAGGGCAATACTTCCGCTACCATGCAATTGATGGATGCCATGTCTGCCATCACCCACGTCATCGACATAGAAAAATCCAAGCGGGGGATGCCGATATAAGGAGGTGCCAGCCATGGAAAAGGCCAGAGTTAGAACCCGTGACATCCAGTTCTGGAGCGAAAAGAACCAGTCCATGATCTGCGTCCATTCTCGTCGAGCCAGAGATTTTGCCAAGTTCCTGGAGCGGCAGCCTTGGGTGAAAACGTATCAGACCTGCGTTCCGCTGGTAGTGGAAAAATTTCAACATATTAACCCTGTGGACATACGGAGGGAGTACTTTCAAATTTCTTGGACAACGGATATTCTGATCTGCCAGGCTGATGGTCGGATGGCAGTCCGGGAGTTTGCAGACACAAAGGATCTGTCAAAGAAAGCTGTCATCGAAAAGCTGGAGTTGTCCCGGCGGTACTGGGCAATTCTGGACATCTCCGATTGGAAGCTGGTCATCCCTGGTGATGGCCAGAAAGCAAAAGGAGGAGCACCATGATTAGATTTGTAGAACGTTCAACAGGTGAGATTTACCGAGTGCTCCAGGAGTCAGACGCTGGACTCTGGCTGATTTCCTATGACGAGCCCGCAGCCCCACTCTTTGCATCCTCAGCCGATGGCTTGGAGCGCATAGAGACCCCAGGAGAGTTTTTGACAGCTCGGCAGAACCCTTTGATTCCGGCAGAGAAGAAACGGCTGGCACTGATCCAGCCGCTCCTAAATGACGAAAAGTGCATCACTGACCGTGAGCACAGGCTGAGTACGGCCAAAGAGGTCGCTGCGAACGCATCCACTACTACGAAACGGATTATCAGGATCTACTACCGATATTTAGCAACGGGGATTCTGGGCAGCCATCCAAAACGGGAAACGAAAAAGCGTCCTGACTTTGATTGGGCGATTCAACATTTTTATTTCTCCGCAAAACGGTTTTCGCTGAGGGCAGCCTTTGATATGCTGCTCGTCCAAAAGTATATGGACAGTAACAATCAAATCAGGAAAGATGCCCCATCCTGGCACAGTTTCCAACGCTATTACTATCGTTTGGAGTACCATAAAAAGCCAGAACGCATCATTTCCAGAGAGGGCCTGAGCCACTATCAGCGGGATTGCCGCCCTGCCTTTGGCTCTGCATCAGAATGGAGGGCCCAGCCCGGAGCGTATCAGATGGACGCTACTGAGGCGGACATTTACCTTGTGTCCCGGTTTGATAGGAGCCAGGTCATTGGCAGGCCATACATCTATTTGGCGGTGGATACCGCTACTCAGGTCATTGCAGGGATATATGTTGGCCTGGAGGCCGGGGAACTGTCAGTCCTGAAATGCCTCGAAAATGCTGCCATGGATAAGGTGCAGTTTTGTCAGCAGTATGGTATTGAGATTACGCCAGAGCAGTGGCCCAATAGCGGTCTGCCCATAGAGATTATTACTGATAAAGGCCGAGACTTCTGTTCTGGGCGAGTGCAGGAGTTTTGCGGCAGATATGGCATAGAAATGCAAAGCCTCCCGCCTTTTCGCCCAGAGCAAAAGCCATTAGTTGAGAAATCATTCGATTTATTGCAGTCTCGTTACATACCGCATCTCCGAGGAAAGGGAGTAATTGAGGACGATGCTCAAGAGAGATGGTCAGTGGACTATCGGACACAGGCCATCTTGAACTTGGACGAATTTACTACCATTTTGATTCGTTGCATCATTTACCTTAACTCAGGGAGGCTCTTACCCCCAGGAAAGACCCCAGCACAGATGTGGCTGGACATACCTACGACCCTGTTGCACCCAGATGCGGACAAGCTGCATACCCTCACACTGCCCCGGACGGTTGTGAAGATGACCCGGAAAGGTATTGCCCATAACGGCATGACTTACATCCCAGAGACCTCCGCTCCCCTCCACATCGGAAGCAGTTACGAAATCGCATACGACCCGACGGACAGTAGCGTCATTTTCATCTGTGAAAACAACCAACTCCTACGGGCAAATCTCAATTCAAAATTTGGCCAATTCCGAGGCCTCGCTCAGTCAGAAATCCAGTCGCTGAAAAGGACTCAGCAGAAAGATCGCCAGGCCGCCCAGCAGAGTGAGGTGGTCGCCAGCGTCACAGCCACCCATGCCGTCCAAGCCATCATCCAGGCCGCCGAGCAACACCATGATAGCATCCGACAAAGCCTGACTGGCGAACAGATCACTGAGAATCGCTCTGACGAGATAAGGAGGTTATCATGAGTAAGTACCTGCCAGAGCGGAGCGTTGGCGCTATCTATGACAATGCTCCTGCAGATAATCCGTTTCTGGCGGCCATGCCAGAGATATTGGGTCAGGATGATTTCAATGTTCAAATCAGAAGTTTTCCAAAACTTCCAGTGAATCTCCCCACGATGACAGCGACAGAACGCCGACAGGCGCTCCCACTGATCTCGTCAATTTTTGTCCCTCTTGACTATATGTACGCCCTGTATGACCAGATGTACCGGGCCATCCGGTCAACTTATTCAACCCGTACAATGCTGGACGAAGTGCGACAGACCAATGCCCTTTTCCATGGGTCAACTTCCAGCAACTACTCTACCCAGGCTGCCACAGGATCTATTCTGGGTGTTCCAGGTGTAGGAAAGACCTCCACCATCCGGCGATCCCTGGCGCTGCTTCCACAGGTCATTGAGCACGTTGAGTATATGGGCAAACCATTCTATTGTAAGCAGGTACTATACCTCTGCGTTGAGTGTCCCAGTGACTGCTCGACTAAGGCTCTGGCCTTGAACCTGGTAGCAGCCCTTGACCGGGCCATCGGCTCAAACTACTTCAATCAGCTCACCTCGCTCCGATCCGTGGCGGCCAGCGCAGTCGCTGCCCAGGTTAAAATCCTGTGCCTCACCCATCATGTCGGTCTGATCTTGATAGATGAAATCCCAAATGCTGTCGTAACCGCCAGGAAAAATAAGCAGATCAAGCCACTGATCAAGTTTCTGGTGGAACTGACCAACGACACCTGCACATCCGTATTTTTTGTGGGGACTCCTATCGCAGAGGAGCTGTTTACATCTCAGGAGCACCTAAAGAGGCGTACCAGAGGAATCCGGCTCCTTCCGTTTAAACCTGATGGAGTGTATAAATCCTTCTTGGAGCAACTGTGGGCATATCAGCTAACCCCGCAGATGGCACAACTCACGGATCAGCTTGCCAACAAAATTTATGATTGGTCGGGCGGAATACCCGCATATACTGTTAAAATTTTTATGGAGAGCCAGGCCCAGGCTCTGCTCCAAGGCAGGAGTTGCATTGATGCCAAAACGATCCAGCGGGCTATTGATGTTCTGGCAATTAAGGTCCCCAAAACCTTTGCCGGTGGGACGCACATCTCGGATTTCTCTTTTGTATCGGAGGTGGATCTTGTTCCAGAAGCACCCGTAGTTACCCCGGCAACAATCTCTGTACCAGAGGATTCTGACGAGGCGACTATGAAAGAGGTGCCTCGTCTTTTCGCCAACAAGCGAGGTCGGCCCGCAGCAGAGCGTGACGCAGATGATCTGCTCGTTGCTCTCAAGAGCGGAGCAGATATGTTGGGGCATCTGCAAAAGCGCGATCTGCTGGAGGTGTTTTCGCTGTGCTAACCTATTTCCCCACCCCATACCCAAACGAATGGTGGTACAGCGTCCTGTGTCGCTACTATGTAAGATCAGGCCATGCCAAGCAGCAGACAACCGTGCAGGAATTGTTTCACCAGCCACGAGCAGCACTCGGCTCTGTTTTTCCGAACGGTACTCTTCGCCAAGTATGTTCTCAGCTCCCCTCCGAAATTTTTCCGATCCGTGAAATGATTCTGCAGCATACTCTTTTTCCGTACTGCACGAGGTTTCAAAGCCTTCCGGTGAAAAATGTTATGCTAGGGGCTGTTCACATAAAGGCGAATGTGATAAAGTAAAAGGATGAAGCTAAC
>CAJUPS010000071.1 GCA_910588045.1 uncultured Oscillospiraceae bacterium
ACCACGATGATCTCTCCGCCGTGCTCGTAAACGGTCATATTCTTGCCGACCTCGTTGAGACCGCCAAGAGGGATGATTTTCATTTTTTCTGCCAAAATTTTGCACTCCTTTTTGTTCTATCAATCATAATTTTGTCTGAAAAACACAACGCAAACAGACGGGAGGTGTCCCGTTTTCTGACCGCACCTCGCATCGCCGGTCGCCAGGGAACCGCCACCCGTTCTGTATCGGTTGTATCTTTCCGTATGCCGTGCCGCCCGCGGCGCACGACATGATCCATATGGTGGAGAGGCGCTGGCCTCCCCTATTCACAGACCTGCCCGCAGCGGTCTGGGAAATACATCAAAACGGTGAACACAGAAAGGTGCACACCTAAGAACCTTTATTCACAACCGCTGCACGCTGTCTGGGCGGTCTTTTCCCCGCCGTACGGCGTCAATTTTCCTCGCAATCCGTCAGGATTGCTTCAAAAAATTTCCTTGTCCGGCGAGAAAAATCCTCGCCCATCCAGCATCCCCCGGTTATGAATACAGGTTCTAAGTCAATATAGTATACCACAGCTTTTTTGAAAAGTATACACAAATTTTCCCGGGATGTGGCGCCGGGACATAGCTGAAAAAAGGCAGGACAAAAAGAGGATAAAAATAATACTTGCATTTCCCCACCATCGGTGTATAATAGACCGTGACAACCGAACACTCATCTTCAGGGCGGGGTGCAAGTCCCCACCGGCGGTGAGCCTCCATTGGGGGCAAGTCCGCGACCGCATAAATGCGTTGAACCGGTGCAAATCCGGTACCGACAGTGACAGTCTGGATGGAAGAAGATGGTCGTATCAGGTGCGCCTTACCGCGCTCTTTTGCGGCGATACTCCGGAGATGAAGCGTCTTCGGGGTATTTCTGTAAAGGAGTGTATTTTTATGTCCACAATCAACGCAGCCACCGCAGCCCCCACCCGGAAGTCCCTGGCCCGGAAAATCGCCGTCACCGCCGTGCTCTCGGCGGTGGCTACCATCCTGATGGCCCTTGATTTCCCCATTCCGTTCCTGATCCCGCCCTTCGTGAAGATGGACTTCTCCGAGCTGCCCGCCCTTCTGGCGGCGTTCAGCCTGGGGCCCGTCAGCGGGGCCGTCGTGTGCCTGGTGAAGAACCTCATCAACCTGACCATGAGCTCCACCCAGGGCGCTGGGGAGCTGTGCAACCTCCTGATCGGGATCGCCTTCGTGGTCCCCGCCGGAACGATCTACCGGTACAAGAAGACCCGCTCCGGCGCCCTGATTGGCGCCCTGGTAGGCGCGGCCATTATGGCGCTGTGCAGCATCCCGGTGAACTACTTCATCTCCTACCCTTACTACACAAACTTCATGCCCCTGGACACCATTATCGCCCAGTATCAGAAGATCCTCCCCTCGGCCAACGGCCTGCTCAGCTGCCTCGTCATTTTCAACGCCCCCTTCACCCTGCTCAAGGGTCTGCTGGATACAGCGCTGTGCTTCTTGATTTACAAGCCTCTTTCCCCGCTGCTGCACAAATAACGAAACAGGCATTCTAAATCAGCCCTTTTCAAAAGACAAAAAGTGTGGTATGCTGTGTGTACGGCATACCACATTTTTTTGGAAGGAGGATGTCCCATGGACCGCGTGATTCTGCACTGCGACCTCAACAGCTTTTACGCCTCGGTGGAGCTGCTCTCCCGGCCGGAGCTGCGGGAGCTCCCGGTGGCGGTGTGCGGCGACCCGGACAGCCGGAAGGGCATCATCCTGGCCAAGAACGAACCGGCCAAGCGCTTCGGCGTCCAGACGGCGGAGACCATCTGGCAGGCGAAACAGAAGTGCGCGGACCTGATCCTCCTCCCGCCTCACCACCACCTGTACAGGGACTTCTCCCGGGTCGTCAACGAGATTTACGGCCAGTACACCGACTTGGTGGAGCCCTTTGGCATTGACGAGAGCTGGCTGGACATCACGGGGAGTATGCACCTGTTCGGCGGGGACGCCGCCGCCATCGCCGACGGCATCCGGGAGAGGATCAAGCGGGAACTGGGACTGACGCTCTCCGTGGGCGTGAGCTTCAACAAGGTCTTTGCCAAGCTGGGCAGCGACTACAAAAAGCCGGATGCCACCACCGTCATTCCGCCGGAGGACTGGCAGCGGATCGTCTGGCCCCTGCCGGTGGGGGCCATGCTCTTCGCGGGGCCCGCCGCCCGGCGGGCGCTGGGACAGTACGGCGTGTCCACCATCGGCGATCTGGCGGCCCTGGACGAGGCCCTGCCGGAGAAGCTGCTAGGGAAGATGGGGCGGCAGCTCTGGGAGTACGCCAACGGCCTGGACCGCTCCCCCGTCCGGCCCCAGCACGAGAAGGAGCCGGTGAAGAGCGTGGGCAACAGCTTCACCTTCCGGGAGGACCTGACCTCCCGCCCCCAGATCCGCCGGGGTATCTCCATGCTGTGCGACAGCGTGGCGGGGCGGCTGCGCGCCCAGGGGCTCTACTGCGGCGCGGTGGCGGTGGGGCTCAAGGACCCCTCTTTCAAGAGCACCTCCCGGCAGAAGCACCTCCCCCACAGCACCCACCTCCGGGGCGAACTGCTGGAGGCGGCCATGGAGCTGATCGACAAGGCGTGGCGGCCCGGGACGCCGGTGCGCCTGCTGTCTGTCACAGCGCTGTCCCTGACGGACAGCCTGGAGACATACGAGCAGACGAATCTTTTTGCCCCGCAGCAGCGGGAGGAGAGCGCCCGCCGGGAAAATCTCGAGCGGGCCGTGGATGCCATCCGCAAAAAATACGGCGGGAAGGCCATCACCTACGGGGAAGCTCCAGACCAGGTGCTGCACAACGGGGACAGGGAGGAATGAGGCGGATACGAAGGGGGACCGGGCGCAAGGCCCAGTCCCCCTTTTGTCCGGAATACTGTTTCTTACTGGTCTGTGGGTCTCTCCGCCATGGGAATGGATGTAACCTGGGACTTGGACGGCATGGTGCTGCGGCCGTTGAGCTGTCCTCCGGCCTCCACCTCCAGCGAGGGCGTGGTCATATCGCCCTCCAGACTGCCGGTCTTTTGCAGCAGCAGCCTCTCCCTGGCGTTGACCGTCCCCTCGATCCGTCCGGCTAACCGGATGACATCCGCGGTAACGGGACCTCTGACCAGACCAGAGGGGGCTACGATGACGGCGCCGGTCAGGTCAATCTCACCCTCCACGGTGCCCTCCACCTGAATCACACCCTCTCCCCGCAGTGTGCCGGACACGGTTGCGCCTACGGCAATGGTCGTGCTGCGGGGCGGCTCGGGCAGGCTGGGGAGGTCGTCGCATTGATCCTGAAGGATGACCTCCTCATCCTCCAAGCGAGCTGGTTTTCCGAATAAACCCATCATGAACCTCTCCTTCTCTGTTTTTTGTCGCGCTCAGAAAGATCGTGTTAAAGATAATGTCATTATACCATACTTGTCCCCCGATGGCAAATCAATTTTTCACGGAGCGCTGATCCGAGATTTTTCTTGCAAACCCGGCGGCATCTGGTATAATAGAAGCAGAACAGGCAATTCCATTTTGAAAGGTGAGATGACTGTTATGGCGAAACAGAAAATGCTCCTGGCGGTGATCCAGGGCGACGACTACCCGGATACGGTGGACGATCTCAACCGCAGCGGTTTTTTCGCCACCGTGCTCAGTTCCACCGGCGGCTTCCTGAAGAAGCGCAGCGTGACGCTGATGATCGGGGTGGAGGCCCACCGCGTGCAGGCGGTGCTGGATGTCCTCAAAAAGTGCGCGGGGCGGCGGCAGCAGATGACGTATTCCAATCTGTCCATTTCCGCCGGCAGTCCCAACCCCTCGATCCCCATGATGCCGGTACAGGTGAATGCCGGCGGCGTGGTGGTGTTTATCATGGACCTGGACGAGATCCAGAAATTCTGATCCGTCCGACCCTTGGCCCCGGAGGCGCTGTCCTCCGGGGTTACTCTTTGCCCTCCCGGTGCATAGACTGATGCAGAGGGAGGGATGTGGATGAAACAGATTTTTTCCATCCTGGGCGGCGATATGCGGCAGGTCCACCTGGCGAAGCTGCTGCGGGAGGACGGACGAGAGGTCATGACCTGGGGTCTGGAGCAGGGGGGCGCCCCCGGGGGCGTTGGCCTGGACCAGGCGCTGAAGGCGCATGTGCTGCTGCTGCCCCTGCCGGTATGCCGGGGAAAGCAGCTGAACCTGCCTCTGACAGATACGGAGCTGGAGGCTGCCCGGCTGTGGCCCCGGCTGCGATTTGACCAGCTGCTGCTGGGGGGCATGGTCGGGGAGCTGGGACGCCGGCTGATGGCGGACTACGGTCTGACCCTTCTGGACTACTACGACCGGGAGGAGACCCAAATCGCCAACGCCATCCCCACGGCGGAGGGGGCGCTACAGCTGGCCATGGAGTCCACCGACCGTACGCTCCACGCCAGCCGGTGCCTCGTCATCGGCTATGGCAGGATCGGACGGATGCTGGCGGACCGTCTGCTGGCCCTGGGGGCCGAGGTGACGGTGTCCGCCCGGAAGTATGGGGACCTGGCCTGGATCCAGGCGTGGGGTTTCCAGGGCCTCCGGACCGGCGGGCTGACCGGCCGACTGGAGCGCTTCGATTTGATTTTCAACACAGCCCCCGCTCTCATTCTCGATGGAGCGCGGCTGGGAGAGACGCGGGAGGACTGTGTCATCATCGACCTGGCCTCCGCCCCCGGCGGTGTCGATCTGGAGGCGGCGAAGCGGCTGGACCGCCGGGTCATCCAGGCCCCGGGCCTGCCGGGAAAGGTCGCGCCCCGCACGGCCGCCGCGGCCATACGCGAGAGTATATACCACATACTGGAAGAACGAGGTGAACCCATTTGAAATCACAGCGAGTGGGCTTTGCGTTATGCGGCTCCTTCTGTACCCACAGGGAGGTCCTGGGGGAGCTGGAGAAACTGTGCCGGGAGTACGAGAGCGTCCTGCCCATCGTCTCCCAGGCGTGTCAGAGCACAGACACCCGGTTCGGCAAGGCGGAGGATTTCCTCTCCCGGGTGGAGCACCTGACAGGACATACGGCCGTGGGCAGCATCCGGGAGGCGGAACCCATCGGGCCGAAGAAGCTGCTGGACGTACTGGTGATCGCCCCCTGCACAGGCAACACGCTGGCCAAGCTGGCCGCAGGCATCACAGATACGCCGGTGACCATGGCGGCCAAGGCGCATCTGCGCAACGACAGGCCGGTGGTGGTGGCCGTGGCCACCAACGACGGGCTCAGTGCGGCGGCGAAGAACATCGGAGAGCTGCTGGCGCGAAAGAACTACTACTTTGTCCCCTTCGGACAGGATGACCCCGAGAGAAAGCCCTGTTCCCTGATGGCGGACTTTACCCGCATCGGGGAGACGGTGGACGCAGCCCTGGAGGGGCGGCAGATTCAGCCGCTGCTGCTGCGGTAATCGGAACAATAGGAGGCCCCGGAGGCAAAGCCTCCGGGGCTGATTTTTTCTTCTTTTCGCACCAAACGGCCATCTCACCGCAGCAGTCGCTCCACGTCCTCGGTCCCCCGCTTGCTGTGGGTGCTGATGGCCTGGGACGCGGGGAGGGGAATCGTCTTCCGCATATCCCGCAGCAGGGTCGTGACGGAGGCGCTGTCCCGCACCGGCCCCGCGTCAATGTACTGCCGGACGCTGGACAGGCCGCCGCAGCTCTGCTCCAGCCTGCTCTGTAACGAGCTGTACGCCGACTGGATCTGCGCCGTCCAACGCTGGTCCGCGTCGATGGTGACGCAGGCCTCCCTCGCCCGCTCCTGGGTCTCTACGGACAGCTTCCGGAGGTGCAGCGCCCTGGCGGAGAAGCGGAATTGCGGCAGCGTCACGATGTCCTCCCCCATCTGGAGGGGGATGCCGCTGCGGGTCAGAAGTCTTGCGCTTCCGATGTCGGCGCCGCCCGCAATCACCACCCTGCCGCACCGGCCGAAGAGGCAAGCGCCAATGTCCGCGCCGGGGTCGCCGCCCTGCGCCTTGGCGATCCTGGCGCTTCCGGCGATCGTGATGTCCCCGCTGGCCCCCTGGATGCCCGCGCCGATGGCGGCGGCGTGGCTGATGGCGGAGGCGGTCACGGTCCCCCCGCGGATGGTGATGTCGCCCACCGGCGCGCCCAGCGCGCCGCCGATACCGGCTCCGCCCCCCGCCTCACCGGCGGAGGTGATGAGGCCGCCGGTGATGGTGATGGGACCCATGAAGCCCCGCTTCCCCGCGCCGATGCCCGCACCGCCGCCGGTGCCGGAGGCGGTGATCACGCCGCCCAGGATGCGGATGCGGCTGGTCTGGTCCCGGCTGCCGCCGCTGTCCCGGCCGATGCCCGCGCCCCCCTCGCCGCCGGAGGCCGTGAGGGTCCCCGCAGGCTGGCCGTCGTCCCCGCGGGATTCGTCGATGCACAGGGAGGTCCCGTTCCCCAGGGAGATCCCGGCACAGCCCGCGCCGCTCTCAAAGATATTGCTGGTGCCGCTCTGGAGGTACAGCGTCACGTCGTTCTCCTGCCCCAGGCTGAACGCCCTGCCGGAGGACACCCGGCACACCACCCCGCCCAGGGTCAGCTCCGTGGCGCCGATGCCGTCGGCCAGGGCGATCCTGCCGCTGAAGGGGGACTGATTGGCGTCCGTGCCCGCGCCGCCTGCGATGGCGGTCACCTGGTCGGAGAGGACGAAGAGCGTGTGGGACTCCTCCTCGTACACCCAGTCCCGGCTCTCCTGCCCGCCGGTGATGGTAAAGGGGTTGGGATACATGGCGGCCTCCTGGAACCCCCCGGACTGCTGGCTCCAGAGCAGGTAGGTATACCGGGTCTTGGCCCGCCCGGACTGGTCCCTGCCCTGGATCTCCAGCCCGCAGACCGGGTAGCCGTGGGAGGAGGGGTCCCCCTTCTCCAGCCACAGCCGCGCCAGCGCGGGGATGTCCCCGCCCATGAGGAGCATCTTCGCGTGCCGCCCGTCCGCCGCCATGGAGGTGATGGCGCTGAACCCCGGCAGCAGCGTCTGCCAGACGATGTCGAAGGGCTCCAGGGCCTTCCCCTCCGGGGAGCGCACGTTGGCGGCATGGGCCGCCAGGGAGACGGGGCCCTCCACGATCACCGGGACCGTCAGGATGCCCGGCGTCTTCCCGTCCTTTCCCTCCACGATCACCGCCCCGCCGGTCAGACGCAGGACATTGGACTCATGGGCGTGCACCGCCCCCAGCCGGAGCAGCCCGCCGCCGCCCAGGGTGAGGACCGTCCCCTCCCCCAGGTGCAGCTCGCCCAGCACGGACTCCCCCGCGCTGCGCACCTGGGCCTCGGGGGAGGCGACGGTCAGGGCGGACGCCGTCACATTCTGGAGCGTCACGGTCCCCGAGCCGGTCACCAGGATCTCCGGCGTTTCCCCGCCCAGTCCCTGGACGGTCACATCGGCCGTTCCGCCGATGACGATCCGTCCGGCGGCCTCGTCAACGGTCACACCGGAGAGGTCCGCGCCCACCACCTGCACGTTTTCCGTCTGGATCGCCATCGGCCGCGGGAGAGCCTCCGCCATGTCTCCGGCGTTCTCGGGGGCGGCCGTCTCCGTGCTCTGAAGCGCCGAGAGGAGCCCCATCATCAGATCCAGATCGACCCCCTCCATCCCCGCCAGGAGCGTCAGGGCGGAGGCGCCGGTCAGGAGGGACGCACCGGCGTCGCTCAACAGCAGGTCCACCAAAAATTCCTGCATCCCGGGGGCTGTCCCCCCAACAAACTGCTCCTGAAAATCCGCCAGGCTGGTAAACGCGCCGTCCGTCAGCTCCTGGATCGCCTGGTCCGGGGGGACGCCCGCCGACACCTTCTCCATCAGCTGCCGCAGTCCGTCCAGCGCCTGGTCCGGATCTCCCCCGGCGATCATCGCCCCCAGGTATAGGGAGGCCAGATAGGCCGAGGCGGCGTTGCTCTCCGGCGGATGGGCAGCGATCGCCGACAGGATCTCCGCCCCGCTGGCGTTCTTATCCAGGCCCAGCGCATACAGCGCCTGCTCCGGCGTAAAGGCGCTCTGGGCGATGCCCCGCATGAGCCAATCCGGCAGGGCGGCGCTCGGCTTCCCCGCAACGGCGGACAGCAGCTTCTCCAGTTCGCCCGCTATTCCGCCCTCCCCGTCATCGAGGAACAGGGGCGTCCCTCCCACAGCCGCGCTCTTGACGGCGCGGTCCACGTTTGCCACAAGCCTCTCCAGCTCCTTCTGGAGGGCGGCGCGGTCAACCTCTCCATCCCCGGAGGCCCGCTCCGCCAGCTTGGCCATTTCTCTCAGGCTGTCCTGCACCTCGTCCAGCGCGATCTCCCCGGCCTGGAGCGTGCGGCGGCTCTCCCGGGAATGGCTCTCCGCCTGGCTGACCCTGCTCATCAGCTGCCGCAGGGTCTCCGAGATGTTGAGCCCCGTAGACCGGGCGGCTTTCTGGCTGGAACCGGCGGCGCCCTGTTTTTCCGCCTTGCCTGCCCCTTGATACCGCGGTACTGCAAATCCCCTGTTTCTGCGAATGGTCAACTCGCCCATTCTTCGCGCCTCCTTCCACCGGTCTGCCACCGGTCTGTTTTTATAGTCGAAGCAGTTGAAAATCGGTAAAGTTCGGCGGTTAAAACAGGGCGTGGACTTCGTTGTCGTCCTTGGCGGGCGTCAGCCCGCCTGCGTCCTTCGCCTCGCCACCCCCTGTTTTCCCTCGCCTCCTTTTTACCGATTCTCAACCGCATCGACTATATAAAATATCGTCACTCCTCCAGTAAAAGATAAGGAACCAGGGCACATCCAATGTTATGAAGTCAGGCAAAATGGAAATATAGCGCAGAAAAAGAGGGAGGAGGGCGCAAAAACAAATTGCACACAGGCGGGAATTGTGATATAATTGGCGAGATAGCAGATTCCCTCCTCCCGCCGGACAAGCGGGAGAAAACGGGCGGGGGAACGTTGACCGGCGGCGCTGCTCTGACAGGTCCATGGATCATGCGCAGAGGCCCGGATCAAACAAAAGGAGGTTTCATCGGAAATGGAATTGAAGTTTACGATTGACAAGATTGACTACGGCGGAATCGCCAAGAAGGCAATTCCGATCGTCATCAAGAAGCTGAGTGCGTCCCACGCGGATGGAAAGCTCGCGCAGATTTTGCAAAAGATGGGGAATGCACCGGCGGACGTGGCCAAGGTGATGCTCAATGCGCTGCCCCAGGACATGAAGGATCAGGTGGCCGTACTGCTGCTCCAGAGCTACAAGGAGGAGCTGACGGGCCTGCTCAACGACTTTGCGGCAAAAAAGGGTGTTGAAATTACCGTCTCGAATATTGAGATCAATCCCTGAACGTTTTACGAAAAGGCGTCATTCCATCAAAAAACCGGTGGGGTCCCAATCGGGCCCCACCGGTTTCCTGTTCTCCTTAGAATCCCATTACCACGCCTTGATCCACCCGGACAGGTAGTCCAGGGGATTGACCCGGCTGCCCCCCTCGGTGATCTCATAGTGGAGGTGGGGACCGCTGCTGACGCCGGTAGAGCCAGTGATGCCAATCACCTGCCCCTGGGTCACCTTGTCCCCCTCCTGGACGGAGCGGCTGGACATGTGGGCGTACAGCGTCGTATTGCCCGGCCCGTGGTAAATCACCACGTAGTTGCCGTAGGACCGGGAGTAGGCCGAGGTCTGGACCACACCGGCCTTGGTGGCCAGCACGCTGGTGGAGGTGCCCACGCCGCAGATGTCCACTCCCTTGTGGTTGGTGGACGCCCCCTTGATGCCCGTATTCCGGGCCCCCTGGGGGGAGGAAATCCGGCGGCTGACGGTCTCCGGCCAGATGTACCCGCCCTTGGTGGCGGTCATAGCCAGCTGCCGGGCCATCTCTTCCGTCTTCTTGGCGATCTCCGCCTCGGTGCGGTTGCGCTCGGCGGTGACCTCCGCCAGCTCGGCCTCATAGTCGTCCACGTTGGCCTGGATCTCGTCATACAGGGCCTGGGCCTCCTTTTGCTGCTGGTCCAGCTCCACCTTGTGGGCCTCCAGCGACGCCTTGGCCTCCTCCGACTGGGCCTTGAGCTCCTCCTGCTCCTCCTGTTTGACCTGGATCTGGGCCCGGAGCTGCCGCAGGCCGTCCAACAGGCTCTGGTCATAGCGCATGACCTCCTGAATGTCGGAGAGGCGGCTGAGAAGGTCCGAGAAGCTGTCCGCCTTGAACAGCACCGACCAGTAGGTGGTGGTTCCCGCCTCCTCCATCGCCCGGGCCCGCTGGCAGAAGGTGGCGTACTGCGCCTCCTCCTGCCGCTTGTTCTCCTCCAGCTCGTACTCTGTCTGGGCCAGCAGGGTATCGAAGCCGGAGATCTGCTTTTCCGTGTTCTCGATGGCCGTCACCGTCACGGCAATCTGCTTGTCCAGGTTCTCCTTCTGGGCCAGGGCGCTCTTCCGCTGGCTCTTCAAATCTGCCAGCTGGCTCTTCAGCGACGAGCTCTGATTCGCCAGCTCCTTGGCGTCGCCCTTCAGCTTGTCGATCTCCTCCTGGGTCACCGCGCGGGCCGTGGGAACCAGTCCCCACTCCTCCGCCGTCGGGGCCAGCGCGAACAGCAGCAGCAGCGCCAGCGTCAGGGCCAGAATATTTCGCTTCATCCGTTTTTAACCTCCCAAACTCCGGTACGCCGGAGCGCCATACAAAATCCGGACGCCCAATGACATCTCGGGAGCATTATAGCACACCCGCCCGGAAAAATCCACTGCTTTTTTGCCTCCACACGCCCCGCGCATAAAAAGGAGCCGCTGTCGGAGACAGCGGCCCAGGCGGGTGGGATATTGGAAAGCTTCCATGAAGTATCATACATCAATTCAGCCCCGTTGTCCATAGGAGCTTTTGCCGTTTTCAGGGAACCTTTGCCGTTTTCGGTCGATTCGTTCTTATTCCTCCACGCCGTCGGTCTCCAGCAGACCGTAGCCGCCGTCCTTCCGGCGGTAAACGATGCTGATGACGTCGTCCGTGTTGCGGTAGACAAAGAAGTCGTGGCCCAGCAGGTTCATCTGCAAGATCGCCTCGTCCTCGCTCATGGGCTTGACGGCCACGTGCTTGGTGCGCACCACCTGGAACTCCGTCTCCTCGCTGACGTCGAACTCGGCGGGAACGGTGGGGGTCAGGGCCTCCTGGCGCAGGCGCTTGCTCAGGCGGGTCTTGTTCTTCCGGATCTGCCGGTCAATGGTGGAGCAGGCGGCATCGATGGCGCCGCGCATATCGCCGTCTCGGGAATCCTCCTGGGCGCGGAAGAGGGTGCCGCCGCTGCGGATGGTGATTTCTACGACACAACGATGCCCCTTTTCCACTGCGAAGGTCACAAGCGCGTTGGCATCCTCCCGGAAATAGCGGTCCAGCTTGGAGATCTTCTTCTCCGCATACTCCTTGATAGAATCGTTGAGGGACACCTTCTTGCAGGTAAATGTGAACTTCATACGATCGCTCCTTTCATGGTTTTCCTCTTTTGGGTAAGCCAAGTATACCATTTTTTGTCTGATTTGTACAGTCCTAATTTTCAGAAACTGGATTTTTCTATACGCTTCCCCGATCCGGGGACTCTTCTCAGGAGAGAGCGGCGGCCTTTTCCGGCGGCTTGTCGTCGGGCCGCATTCCGTGGATGCCGCACTTGGCATACGCCCTCTTCCGGATGAACAGGAAAAAGGCGATATGGAAAGCCGCCGTGATGGCCCAGCTGACCGGGTAGGAGGCAAACAGGACCTGGGGGGTGTGGTACATCTGAAAGATCGTGGCGATCCAGAGCAGCCGGGTGCCGCAGGCGCCCACCATGGATACGACCATGGGGACCATGGAGTATCCCAGCCCTCGGAGGGTGCCCACCATGGTGTCCATGAAGCCGCAGATGCAGTACGTGCCGCAGATAATTTGCAGGCGCACGATGGCCTGCGCGATGACCTCCTCCTCGCCGGGGGCGTAGATGGAGATCAGCGGGTGGCCGAACAGGACCGCCAGACCGCCCAGGACCAGTCCGATGGACAGCACATACGCCTGACAGAGAAGCAGGATGCGGTCCACCCGGCGGCACTCCCCCGCGCCGTAGTTCTGACTGGTGAAGGTGAGGTTGGTCTGGTAGATGGCGTTCATGGAGGTGTAGACGAAGCCCTCCACGTTGTTGGAGGCGGCGGACCCGGCGATGATGGCGGTGGAGCCGAAGGAGTTGATGGAGGACTGGATGACCACGTTGGACAGGGCGAAGACGATGCCCTGGAACCCGGCGGGGAGGCCCACCTGGCAGATCCGGCGGATCACCCGCCGGTCCAGCTGTAGGGCCCGCAGATCCAGGTGCAGCAACCCCGGGTCCCGGATCAGGCTGAACAGGACCAGGACGGCGGAGATGGCCTGGGAGATGATGGTGGCCAGGGCCACGCCTGCCACGCTCATGTGCAGGCCGATGACGAAGAGCAGATTCAGCACCACGTTGACCACCCCGGCGATGGACAGGAAGTACAGGGGCCGCCGGGTATCCCCCCGGGCCCGCAGGATGGCCGCGCCGAAGTTGTAGAGCATGTTAAAGGGCATCCCGCAGAAGTAGATGCGCAGATAGATGGTGGCCAGGTCGATGACGTCCGGAGCGGAGTCGGTGAGCACCAGGAGCCAACGGGACAGGGTCAGGCCCAGCACCGTCAGGCAGGCCCCGCTGATCAGGGAGAGGGTGATGGAGGTGTGGACGCTGGTGCGCACATCCTCCTCCTTTCCGGCCCCCAGGTCCCGGGCGACGACGACGTTGGTGCCCACGGAGAAACCGGCAAACAGGTTGACCAGCAGTCCCACAAGGGAGGCGGTGGACCCCACGGCGGCCAGGGCCTCCTTACCGGCGTAGCGGCCCACCACGACCACGTCCGCCGCATTGAACAGGAGCTGGAGCAGGTTGGAGAGCATCAAGGGCAGGGCAAACAGCAAAATCTTCCCCGCCAGAGGGCCATGGACCATGTCGATCTGATACCCGGTCTGTTTTCGCGTTTCCATCTCTGTTTTCTCCCTCTGTTGTCCTTCCAAATGGTCGTAAGCGTACCGCGCAGACGCGGGGAGACGCGGCGGCCGGGACTGCGGCCCGTTTTCCCCATCCTCCCGCTATCGTGTTCGTTGACTATATCATATATTCCGAAAAAGAACAATCCGAAAAGACGAAAAAATAAACCAAAAACGCAGGGATATTCCGACAGGCATTGTGCAAAATGCTGTCGAAAATTTCCTAGGCAATCGGGGGGAAGTTTTTCTCAGATTCCTCTTGACAAACTGTTCATACTGTGTATACTGTTTATATACAGATGAACAGAGGTGCACCCATGGACATCATCATCAGCAATTCCGGCGGACAGCCAATTTATGAGCAGATCTGCCGCCAGATCAAGGGGGCCATCGCTTCGGGGAAGCTCAGACCCGGGGAGATGCTGCCCTCCATCCGCTCCCTGGCCCGGGACCTGCGCATCAGCGTCATTACCACCAAGCGGGCCTATGAGGAGCTGGAGCGGGACGGGTTCATTCAGACCGTGGCGGGGAAGGGCAGCTTCGTGGCCCAACAGGACCTGGAGTTGGCCAAGGAGAGCAACCTCCGGGAGATCGAGGCGCATTTACAGGCCGCCCTGGAGCTGAGCCGACAAATCGAGCTGCCGGTGGAGGAACTACACAACATTCTCAAGGTATTGAGCGAGGAGGACTAACGGAATATGGAGGCTAACGCAATTGAAATCAGGGGCTTGACCAAGCGGTACAAGGACTTTGCCCTGGAGAATCTGGACCTGGAGCTGCCCTACGGCTGCGTGCTGGGGCTGGTGGGCGAGAACGGCGCGGGCAAGAGCACCACCATCCGCCTGATCATGGACGCCCTGGACCGGGACGGCGGGACCGTCACCGTGCTGGGCGCGGACAATAAAAGCAGCGAATTTCTGGAGCGGAAGGAGGACATCGGCGTCGTGCTGGATGAGACCTTCGTGCCGGAGGTCATGAGCGCCAGGCAGTTGGGGAAGGTCATGGCGGGGACCTATAAGAACTGGGACCAGGGGGCCTACGACGGCTGGATAAAGCGGTTTGAGCTGCCCCCGGACAAAAAGTTCAAGGACTACTCCCGGGGCATGACCATGAAGCTGGGCATTGCGGCGGCGCTGAGTCACCGCGCAAGGCTGCTGCTTTTGGACGAGGCCACTGGCGGGCTGGACCCCATGGTCCGGGAGGAGCTGCTGGAGGTGTTCGCGGACTTCGCCGCAGAGGAGGGCCACGCGGTACTGCTGTCGAGCCACATTGTCAGCGACTTGGAGCGCATCTGCGACTACATCGCCTTCCTCCACAAGGGGAGGCTGATGCTGTGCGAGGAGAAGGACGTACTGCTGGACAAATTCGGGATCCTGAAGTGCTCCAGGGAGCAGCTGAAGAATATCCCGGAGGAGGCCATCCACGGCAAGCGGGTGGGGACCTACGGCGTGGAGGCCCTGGTGGAGCGGGCGTTCATGCCCCGGGACGCCGTGGTGGACCGGACGACGCTGGAGGATATTATTCTGTACATGGTAAAGGGGGAGCAAAAATGATCGGACTTCTGAAAAAGGATCTCTTTGTGGCGGATAAATCCGGACGGCTGCTGCTGGTGCTGGCGCTGGTGTTCAGCGCCGTGCCCTCGATGAGCACCTTCGGCAACACCTACGCCATGATGCTGGCGGTGATGATGCCGATGAACTCCATCGCCTATGACGAGCGATGCAAGTGGGACCGCTATGCGGCCATGCTGCCCTATCGGGTGAGCCAGCTCGTGTGGAGCAAATATCTGTTGGCCTACCTCTATACCCTCCTGGGAAGCGGTATCATGGTATTGGGAACGCTCCTGCGGAGCGTGACCGGGGGGACAGCGGACTGGCTGGAGACGGCGCAGACATGCGTTATGCTGGCTCTCGTCATGCTGTTCATCACGGCGCTGGGCCTGCCGGTGCTGTACCGATTCGGGTCCGAAAAGGGGCGGCTGGCGATGATCCTCTGCATGGGCGCCAGTGTTGGCGCGGCCATGGGGCTGTTGGGCATTTTCGGAGAGCTCCCGGAGTTTCCGGAGCTCCCCCTGCCGGTGGTGATGGTCGGGGTTGCCGTCCTGGCGGTAGTGGTCACCGGCGTATCCGTCCGGTTAAGCGTGCATTTCTACAGGAAGCGGCAGAACGGGGCATACGATTGAAATTGGTTAGAAACACAAGCAAAACAGAGGAAGTCTGCCGCCTTTTTAGGCAATTCACAAAACTTTACTTTGCCATATTGACATAAAAATTTCATCATGCTACCATAAAAGTGCCGCTTGAGAGAGCGGCGCTTTTTTGGATTTCCGCCGGGTCAAGCACCGGCGGCATAGCACAAGCAAGGGAAACGGAACCCTGGAAAGGAAGCAAAAGCGAATGGAAGAGAGAGAGATCAGACCTCACGAAAACAAAATGGGCGTCCTGCCCGTGGGCAAGCTGCTGTTGAGCATGTCGGTGCCCATTATGCTCAGTATGCTGGTCCAGGCGCTGTACAACATCGTGGACAGCGTCTTCGTCTCCCGGGTCAGCGAGAACGCGCTCAACGCGGTGAGTCTGGCCTTCCCGGTGCAGAACCTGATGATTGCGGTGGCCACCGGTACGGGCGTGGGCATCAACGCTCTGCTCAGTAAGAGCCTGGGGGAGAAAAAGTTTGAGCGGGCCAACCTGACCGCCGCCAACGGCCTGTTTCTGGGCATATGCAGCGCGGTTGTGTTTGCGGTGCTGGGAGCGCTGTTCTCCCGGACCTTCTTCCTGGTCCAGACCGATGTGGCGGAGATCGTAGAGGGAGGCACGGCGTATATCCAGGTGTGCACCATTTGTTCCTTCGGCATCTTCATTTCCATCAGCGTGGAGCGGCTGCTCCAGGCCACCGGAAAGACCATCTACAGTATGTTCATGCAGATGACGGGGGCCATCATCAATATTATCTTCGACCCCGTTTTCATTTTTGTGTTTGACATGGGCGTCGTGGGTGCGGCCTGGGCCACGGTGCTGGGGCAGGTCGTGGGCGCCAGCATGGGAATCTACTTCAACGCGAAGAAGAACACGGAAATCACGGTGCGCTTCAGGGGCTTCCGGCCCGACTGGCACATTATCCGGCGCATATACTCCGTGGGTGTGCCCTCCATCATCATGGCGTCCATCGGCTCGGTGATGACCTTTGGCGTAAATAAGATCCTCATTGGCTTTACCACCACGGCCACCGCCGTCTTTGGCGTGTACTTCAAGCTCCAGAGCTTCGTCTTCATGCCGGTGTTTGGTCTGAATAACGGCATGGTGCCCATTGTGGCCTACAACTTTGGCGCGCAGAAGCCGGACCGGATGATTCGGACGGTGAAGCTGGCCGTCTGCTACGCCACGGGCATCATGGTGGTCGGCGTGACGATTTTTCAGCTGTTTCCCCACCTGCTCCTGGGTCTCTTTGACGCATCGGACTACATGCTGGAGATCGGCGTCCCCGCCCTGAGAATCATCTGTCTCAGCTTCTTGCTGGCGGGCTTCGGGATCGTCTCCTCGTCCTTCTTCCAGGCTCTGGGCCACGGGGTGTTGAGCCTCATCATTTCCCTGGTGCGGCAGCTGATCGTACTGCTGCCTGCGGCGTGGCTTCTGAGCCTGTCGGGACAGCTGGGGCTGGTCTGGTGGGCCTTCCCCATCGCGGAGATCTTTTCCGGGATATTGAGCGTTCTGTTCTTACTCTACGCCTACCGGAAAGAGGTCAAGCCCATGCTGGTATAAAAGAGCCGCCGGTCCCGGAGGACCGGCGGTATTTCTATATGTTCTCTTCTTCCTCGTGTCCGTGGTCGTGGCCGCAGCAGCCCTCCTCACAGCCATCACAGGGGTGGTCGTAGGGGATTCCCTTGCGCTTGTAATAGTCGGCGATGGCGGCCTTCACCGCCTGCTCGGCCAGTACGGAGCAGTGGATTTTAACGGCGGGCAGGCCGTCGAGGGATTCCACCACCGCCTTGTTGGTGAGGGTCAGGGCTTCGCTTAGGGGCTTGCCCTTGATCATATCGGTGGCGATAGAGCTGGTAGCGATGGCGGAGGCGCAGCCGAAGGTCTGGAACTTGACGTCTTCGATCATTTCATCGTCGCTGATTTTCAGATACATCCTCATGATGTCGCCGCATTTGGCGTTGCCCACTTCGCCGACGCCGTTGGCGTCGTCTAATGTGCCCACGTTGTGGGGGTGGGCAAAGTGCTCCATTACTTTTTCGCTGTATTCCATTGCCAT
>CAJUPS010000072.1 GCA_910588045.1 uncultured Oscillospiraceae bacterium
TTGCTAAAGCGAGACGGTAGGGGCTACCGATGACCACGCTAAAATAGACGCGAAAAACCAGTAAGCGGACAGCAGTCCGTTTAGACCGGCCAGACCGTGCCTCGGGCGCAAAAAACAATAACCCCCGTAATCAGGAAGGTTCTTAGGAAACCCCGTTTCCTAAGTGATTTTTTGCCTACTTTTTGTTCACACAAAAAGTAGGCGCGGAGTCCGGGGCCGCGTAGGTCCCGGGGTAACAAAAAGAAACAAGTGGACGCCGCCCGAAGCGCGGCAGATTAAAAAGCCAGTGCCGCCCGCAGGGCGGCAAAATCCCCTTGCAATTCCCCCCAGATTGTGCTATAACGTCCTGGGATAAAATAACGTAAAGTTTTACGACGGAGAACCGCCATGGAAAAACCTACCTACCACTTCTTCTCCCCGGACGAATTAAACCAACTCTCCCGCATGGAGGACGCAGACCGCGCCAATGAATATCTCTACCGCGTGCTGGACATCGGCCAATACATGCTCCAGTGCGGCGGCGAGGTCAGCCGGGTGGAGGACAGCATCCGCCGACTGTGCATCGCCTTCGGCGCAGAGCGGGCCGACGTCTTCACCATTACCTCCAGCATCGTGGTCACCATCTACGCCCGCCGCTTCGGGGCGGTCACCCAGACCCGGCGCATCACCGGGTCCTCCTACGACCTCCAGCGGCTCGAGCAGCTCAACCAACTCAGCCGGAAAATTTGCGCCGAGCATCTGAGCCTCGGGGAGACCGAGCAGGAGCTGGAGCAGATTCTGGCGACGCCCTCCTACGGCTTCCGGGTGCAGCTTCTGACCTATGTGCTGGTGTCGGCCTCCTTCTCCCTGTTCTTCGGGGGGAGCTGGCTGGATGCGGTGGCGTCGGGGATCATCGGCGTGGGGCTCAAGTGCCTGGACCGGCTGATCCGGCGCACGGAGGCCAACGCCTTTCTCTCCGCCCTGCTGTGCTCCTGCCTGGGGGGCCTGCTGGCCGGACTGGCCGTGCGCTTCCACCTGGGGGACAGCGTGGAGATGATCTCGATCGGGAACATCATGCTGCTCATCCCCGGCGTGGCGCTGACCAACTCCCTGCGGGATATGTTCAGCGGCAACACCATCTCCGGCCTCATGCGTTTCATCGAGGCGATCCTGCTGGCGCTGACCATCGCCTTCGGCTTTGCGCTGGCAGCCAGCTTACTGTAAGGGGGCGGAGATGTGAACGAGATCATTTTGCAGCTGGTCACGGCCTTCGTGGGTTCCTTCGCCTTTGCCCTGCTCTTCCGGGTCAGGCGGGAGCGACTGCTGCCTGCCAGTCTGGGGGGCCTGCTGGCCTGGGGCGTCTACCTGCTGATGGGCGCTCTGACGGACCAGGAGGTCGTCCGCTACTTCGTGGCGTCGGTGGTCCTGACGGTCTACGCGGAGACCCTGGCCCGACTGGTCCGGTGCCCGGCGACGCTGTTCATCGTTACGGCCTCCATCCCCCTGATCCCCGGAGGATCCCTGTATCAGACCATGGAATATTTCATGCGCAACGACCTGGAGGCGTTTTCCCGCCAGGCGCTGACCACCGTCCTGCTGGCGGTGGCCCTGGCGGTGGGGATGCTGTTCCCCACGGCGATTTTCCAGCTGCTCCACAAGGCCGGCGGCGGGAACCATACCGCGGCGGCGCCGCCAAATGAGAAAGGAAACGAACTATGAAATGGCTAGCCCTCCATATTGACACGGTGCCCGCCGGTCTGGAGCCGGTGGAGGCCGCGCTGAGCGCCCTGGGGATCGACGGCCTCGTCATCGAGGACGAGCGGGATTTCCGCCGCTTCCTGGAGCAGAATCAGCAGTATTGGGACTACGTGGACGAGGAGCTGGACCGGTCCATGACCGGGAAGTGCCGGATCACCTTCTACGCGGAGGAGAACGAGGCGGGCTTCGGCCAGGTGGCCGCCGCCCGGATCGCCCTGGCCCGGCTGAAGGAGGAGCACCCGGAGTATGCGCCCCTGCTCATGACCATGGACGGCATCGAGGACGCGGACTGGGAGAACAACTGGAAGGCGTTCTACAAGCCCATGGAGATCGGGGAGCGCCTGCTGGTCATTCCCGACTGGGAGGAGGCGGACCCCCGGGACCGGGTGGCGCTGCGGATGAACCCCGGACTGACCTTCGGCACCGGGAGCCACGCCACCACCCGGCTGTGCCTGACAGCCCTGGAGAAGACCGTCCGCCCGGGGATGCGGGTGCTGGATCTGGGGTGCGGCAGCGGGATTTTGTCCATTGCCGCCCTGCTGCTGGGCGCGGAGAGCGCGTTCGCCTGCGACATCGACGAGAAGGCGGTGGACGTGGCCTACGAGAACGCCGCCCTCAACGGGATCGGAAAGGACCGCTACACCGTCCGGGCCGGGGACATCCTCAGCGATGCGGGCCTGCAAAGGGAGATGGGCGGGGACTATGACGTGGTGGTCGCCAACATCGTCTCCGACGTCATCATCGCCCTGGCCCCCGCCGCGCGGCGGCTGATGCGGGAGGGCGGGTATTTCCTCACCTCCGGCATCATCGACAGCCGGGCAGAGGAGGTCCGCGCCGCGCTGTCGGCGGCGGGCTTCACCGTGGAGGAGGCCAACGCCAGCGAGGGCTGGTACAGCTTCCTGTGCCGCTGACGGAAGGGGTGAAGCATGTCATATTCCCGTGATTTTACCATAGGCGTGAGGGAGACGCAGGATTTTTATACCATGCTGACGCTTCGGCACTGGCGGAAGGGCCTGCTGGGCTTCGCTGTCGTGGGCGCGCTGGTGGCGGTCTTGTACACGGAGCGCGCGGCGCTGCCGCTGCCGGTTCGGGCGGGGATCGCCGCGCTGACCGCCCTGGTGACCGCAGGCGCTGCGGCGCTGTCGCTGACCGTCTCCACCCGGCAGAGGGTAAAGCGGCAGATCCGCCAGTCCCGCCGGGAGAGCTACATCCAGGCCACGGAGATCAACGGCTTTGGCATCCATGTCACCGTGGGGAAGGACCGGGCGCGGCTGCCCTTTGAGAACCTGCTCCAGGTGTGGGAGACCCGGAAGGCGTTCTACCTGTTCCTCTCGGAGCAGCAGGCGTGGATCCTGCCCAAGAACCAGATGGAGGACCCGACGTCCGAGTGCGAACAGATCCGCACCCTCCTCCGCACGGTGGTGGAGAAAAAGCGCCTCCGGCTGAAAAAATAGCATGATTTAGCATAATCAGGAAAAAAGACGCCGGTTTGCGGGACCGGCGTCTTTTTTTGCCCCGCTTTGGTTACAATTCCATTACGATTGCGCCGGAACGCTTGCAATATCCTCCGGCATCGGTTAAAATTGGCGGTAGATTGAAGCGGGCGGAGACGCCCGATACGAGTCGGCGGTGCCGGAAAGGAATGTCATGATGAAAAGGAAAGTGCTCGCCCTCATTCTCAGCTGTCTGCTTTGCCTGGGGCTTGCGCCGGTTGGCGGCGCGGCGGTGGAGGAGCTGGTGGACCTGCGGATAGACGATGTGACCGCCTACAGCCGGGAAGAGGGCATTTATACCGTGGAGCGGGACGGCCTGTACGGCCTCTATCTGGTGGACGGTACGCAGCTGCTGCCCCCGGAGTACAAGGCCGTGGAGGCGTTCAGCGGCGGCATGGCCGCCGTTTCCCTCTCCGGCGAGTGGGAGAGCGTATCCACGGAGACGGACCGGGAGGTCCTCGTCCTGCGGGGCGGGCGCTTCGGCTATGTGGACGCCAGCGGCGCGGTGGCTATCCCCATGCGGTACAGCCGGGCCTTCCCCTTCTCGGAGGGGCGGGCCTTCGCGGTAGACGCTTCCACGGGAGCGCTGGTCCTCCTCGACGAGACGGGGGCGGAGCTGGCCTCCTTCCCGGAGGCGAAGGTACTGGAGACGGAGAGCATCCGCTTCAGCGAGGGCAAGGCCATCATCCCCATCCGCGCTCCCGCGGAAGAGCCGCCCGTTGAGGAGACGGTGGGCAAGCCGGAGGAGGAGCAAACGGAGGAGGAGAAGCCCTCCGAGGATCTTTCGGAAACAGCCCTGACCTACCTGGTCATCGACGAGTGGGGGCGGGAGCTCTTCCGGCTGACGGACGCCTGCGTGGACTTTACCGGCGGCTACCACAGCGGCCGGGTGGCCGTGGCGGCGGAGGGGACCTGGGAGACCGACCCCTCCGGTCTGGTCCGGCGGTTTACCTCCGGCGTCTGGGGATACCGGGATGAACACGGCGAGCTGGCCGTGGAGTGTCAGTATCACTCCGCCGCCGCCTTTACGGAGGACGGCCTGGCCGCCGTCAGCATCCGGGACGACCAGGAGGCGGTTCTCTGGGGATTCCTCGATCCCGAGGGGGAGGCGGTCGTACCGCTGACCTATGAGGCGGTGCAGCCCTACGAGGGCGGCATGGCCGCCCTGTGCCGCAGCGGGTCGTGGGCCTACGTGGACGCCTACGGGCGGACGCTGACGGGCTTTCTCTACGAGGCTGTCAATCCCTTCGGAGAGAATGGGATCGCGCTGGCCCGCCGGAACGGACGGATGTGCGCCCTGGACCGCCAGGGCCGGGTCCTGTTCTCCGTGGAGGCCGTCTCCGGCAAGGCGTTCAGCGGCGGCGTGACGGTCCTGCGGCGGGGAGACGGCCTGTACGGCGTCTACGACGAGCGGGGCGGCGAGCTGGTGGCCTTCTCCTATGAAAACGCCTTCCACTGGGACGGCTATCTTTGGCTGAAGCGGGGCAACCTCTGGCGGGTCTATGAGACGGCGGAGGTCATCGCGGCCCGGCAGGCCACCCCGGCGGGCGTGGGCGTGGACGTGGGCGCGTTTACGGACGTCCCGGCGGACGCGTGGTACGCCGAGGCGGTGACCTGGGCCACGGACCACGACGTCATCACGGGCACCGGCGGCGGACAGTTCTCCCCCGACAAGCCCTGCACCGTAGGGGAGATCCTGACCTTCCTCTGGCGGGCGGCAAACCGCCCCGAGCCCACCATCGAGAACCCCTTTACCGATGTCACGCCCACTCACTACTACTACCAGGCGGCGCTGTGGGCCTATGAGAACGGCCTGGTAGAGGGGGACGTGTTCGGCGCGTCGGCGCTGTGCAGCCGCAGTACGGCCATCACCTATCTGTGGCGCCTGGACGGCGCTCCCCTGGGGTCCGTTCCGGTCTTCGTAGATGTTCCCTGGGACGCCCCGTATATCCAGGCGGTCGCCTGGGCCGTTCGGACGGGGATCACCTCCGGCAGCGGCGGGGCCAATTTCGCCCCCCTGGAGATTTGCAGCCGGAGTCAGATCGTGACGTTCCTGCACCGGTATTTTGCGGGGTAACGATAGCCCCGGTGTGACGCAGGCCCGCTCATCTGAGCGGGCCTGCGTCCGTTAGGAGGAGAGGAGGACAGGCGATGAACCGAACACTCCGCGAGGACGCGGATCAGATCATTTCCGCCAGTCTGGCGGCGGTACAGCCGGACGCGGCCGTCCGGCGGGCGCTGGAGGGGTTCCGGCGGCGGGGCCGCGTACTGCTGGTGGCCGCGGGGAAAGCCGCCTGGGCGATGGCGCGGGCCGCTCTGGACGTACTCGGGCGCGTGGACGGCGGCGTGGTGGTCACCAAGTATGGCCACGTCCAGGGGCCGCTCCCCGGGATCACGTGCTGCGAGGCGGGCCACCCGGTTCCGGATGAAAACAGTTTCCGGGCCACCGCCCAGGCGTTAGCGCTGGTGGAGGACCTGCGGGCGGAGGACACGGTGCTATTTTTGCTCTCCGGGGGCGGCAGTGCGCTCTTTGAGCGGCCCCTGCTTCCGGGCGGGGAGCTCCGGGACATCACGGGGCAGCTCCTGGCCTGCGGGGCGGACATCGTGGAGGTCAACACCATCCGCAAGCGGCTCTCCGCCGTCAAAGGGGGCCGGTTTGCCCTGGCCTGCGCCCCTGCTCGGGTGCTCAGCGTCGTACTCAGCGACATCCTGGGGGATCCCCTGGACATGATTGCCAGCGGTCCGGCCTGTCCGGACGGCTCCACCTGTGCCCAGGCCGGGGCCGTCGCGGAGAAATACCAGCTGCGCCTCAGCCCCCGGGCCCGGGCGCTGCTGGACGTGGAGACGCCCAAGGCGCTGGACAATGTTACCACGCATCTCACCGGCTCCGTGCGGGAGCTGTGCGCCGCCGCGTCCCGGGCGTGCGCCGGTCTCGGGTATGAGCCGGTGCTGCTCACCGACCATCTGGACTGCGAGGCCCGGGAGGCGGGGCGGTTCCTGGCGGACATCCTGCGCACCCACGCCGGTGGGGGAAGGGCCCTGGCCTTTCTCGCCGGAGGGGAGACGGTGGTCCATCTCACCGGTTCCGGTCTGGGTGGGCGCAACCAGGAGCTGGCGCTGGCGGCCGCGCCCAGCATCGCCGGGATTCCCGGCGCGGCGGTGTTCTCCGTGGGCAGCGACGGCACCGATGGGCCCACCGACGCCGCCGGGGGATACGTGGACGGCGGCACGGACGCCGCGCTGCGACGCGCGGGGCTGGATGTTTTCGGCGTCCTCCGGGAAAACGACGCCTACCACGCCCTCCAGGCCGTGGGCGGCCTGGTTGTCACCGGCCCCACCGGGACAAACGTCAACGACATAGCAGCAGCGCTCCTACGTGGATGAACCTTTTTCTTGAAAGAAAAAGGTTCCCAAAAAGAACTTTAGCGCGCTCTGGAGTCCCTGCTACTCCAACTGCCCCGCACGGTAACGGACGGCGTTGCTGCAATTTATAAAAGAGCGGAATCCGCTGGTAGGCGGATTCCGCTCTTTTATTTTGTGTTTGAACGGAGAGGTTTGGGCGCAAAAAATGAACGGACAAATTATATAGAATCTGTCCGCACAAAGACGAAAAAGACAAGCCCGCAAAAAATGTGGAAATTTTCTCTTTATGAGGCTAATTTTTTAGAAAATTCGGCCGATAGAAAGAATGTGTGCAGAGAGAAAACGTGAGGCCAAATTCTATACTATATGGCCGCACGATTTTAGGAGACGCGCACGTTGGCGGCGCGAATGAGCTTGCGCCGGAGACGACAAGGAGGTTTTTGCTATGCTGTCCATCTCTCTGGAACCCGATGAATACATCACCATCGGGGATGACATCGTTGTGAAGGTCCACAAAATGGCCCGGGGACGCTGCTTTTTGGGCATCGAGGCGGACCGGAGTGTCCCCATCGTGCGCAGTGCGGTACGGGAGCGCAGCGGCCTGCCTGCGCCGGAGTGCATCACCCCACAGCCGCCCCGGAAGAAGGTCCGGCGAAATCCGGATACCGTCTACCGCTGGAGCGACGACCGGGAACGGGCCCTCCGCAATCTGCAAAAGGTGGCGGACCGGCTGGAGGAGAGCGGGGACGAACAGGAAGCCAAAATCGTCCGGATGCAGCTGGCACAGCTTGTCCCCGCCGCCTGGGAGAACACGCTCCCCAACCAATAAGATTTCAGCCGGTTTGTACAGCCGGATGAAATAAATCTCTGCGTCTGACGGTCGGCCCGCCAAAGGCCACGGCGGCTGAACCAGACGGCGCTCCGTCACCGATATGCCGGTAAAAGGACGCTCCGGCAGGACGGAATCCCCCGCAAACTCACAAACATTTTATTGAAAGGAAGCATTAAAATGAGGATTCAACACAACATTATGGCCATGTCGGCCTACCGCAACTACAACACCAACACCAGCGCCGTAGCCAAGAACCTGGAGAAGCTGTCCTCCGGCTACAAGATCAACCGCGCCGGTGACGACGCCGCCGGTCTGGCTATTTCCGAGAAGATGCGCGCCCAGATCACCGGCCTGAACGCCGCCCAGAAGAACGTCAAGGACGGCATCTCCCTGGTGAAGACCGCCGAGGGCGCCATGCAGGAGATCCAGGACATGCTCAACCGCATGGACTACCTGGCTACCCAGTCCGCCAACGGCACCTATGACAACGAGGTCGACCGCGCCAATCTCCAGAAGGAAGTTGACGCGCTGAAGACCGAAATCAACCGCATTGCTGATTCCGCCAACTTTAATGGAATCAAGCTGCTGGACGGTAGCCTGGATAGCTCCGCAGTCGAGGCTTCTACCAGCACCGGCGCGGGCAAGCTGCCCAATGTGGGCGAGATTCTGGGCAAGGACACTGTTCTGCACAAGGATCCCGGCGCACTCCCGGAGGATACTACTTTCTCCGTCGACCTGCACAACCTGGAGATCTCCGGCACGAAGGGTCAGGAGTTCACCCTAGAGATCGGCGATCTGAAGCTGGTCGGTACCCTTCAGCAGGACTACAGCGGTGATACGAAGCTGATGGCCGCCGACATCGCCGACGCTCTGGGCAACGGCACCGACACCAATGTGAAGTTTGAGGTGGAGGCCGAGGACGGCACCAGGACCGCTTATGATAACACCCAGGTGAACTTCGGCGAGTCCACCTTTGCCGCTGAAGTCAGCGGCACCCGCGTTACCTTCACCCACGACGGCGCCAGCGAGGAAATCGAGAGCCCCGACATGGAGGTCAAGGTGTCTACCGGCGGTGCGTTCGCAAAGAAGATTGCCACTACTACGCAGACCAAGGTGGGGAAGGATGCTGTGGGCGATACCCAGTCCACTTATACGGCTAGTGCTGCTCCTACGGCCAATCCCGGTTTGGCACTTAGCAAGAGTGGCAACCAGTATACTGTAACCATCGGTGGCAAGGCTTATGATGTCACAACAACCTCCAATGCCGAGAGCGAAAGCGATCTTGTAGACAAGTGGATTGCTGCATTTAACGCTGATACCGCTAATAATGGTTATGTGGCTAGCAAGAGCACTAATGACCTTGTGATTACCTTCGCTGGCGATGCTACCAAGACCGCAGCTGATTTCCAAGCCCTTGGAGTTACTGGTGGTGCTGTTACTGCTCCCGGTGCCGATAGTGTGTATACAATTACGGGGGCTATTGCCACCGGCACTCCGACGGTTGCTGACAAGACCGGTGTAGAGAATAAGTATACCGTTACGGTTGATGGTAAGGCCCTTGATGTTACGGGCGCGCTCGACAGCACCGCTGCTGATCTTGGCGCTGCGTGGGCCGAAGCTGCTAACGCTGATGCCACGTTGAGCGCGAAATTCACCGCAGCAGCTGATGCCACCGGCGTAGTTACCTTGACCGCCAAGGAGAAGGGTACTGAGGCTACTTCTGGTATTGCTGAAACTGATACGGGCCTCACCAACGGCACTTGGACCGAGGGTGCTGATATTGCTGCCGTTCAGGCGGAGTCCGAGATCGACTTTACCGGCAAGACCGGTCAGGACATCTGGGGCGGCACAATCACCATCGGCACTGGCGATGATGCTAAGGTCTACCAGTTTGTTGAGGATACGGCTGACGTCGCCGCTGGCAACGAGGCCGTAGTTGTCGGCAAGGACGATGATGCTGAGGCGATTGCCGCCGCTCTGGCCGGTGCCGCCGCCCCGACCGATGTGACTCTAGCCGCTGCGGGCGGCAAGGTAACTGTTGCCGCAGACGCCGCCGGTACTGTTGACGGTGCGGCTGGCAATGCCGCGGTGAAGGTCGCTGTGGGCAAGGCTGGCGCTGACCCCACGATCAAAGGCGACTACAACGTGTCCACCACCGTTATTGCCAAGAAGTCCGAAGCTGGCAATGACCGCATCGCCAGCACCTATTTTGACCTGACCAAAGAGATGGTCACCAACGGCAGCAAAATCCAGATTGGCAACGAGAAGTACACCTTCTCTACCAACGAGGCCGACAAGGGCAAGGATGGCGTGGTGTACACCGGCGATCTGGACGCCAGTTCCGCCGACTATATGACCGAGGTTGCCGAGCGCCTGACCGTGGCCGCCAAGAACAACGATGTCTACACCGTGGGCCACGACGGTAAGCGCATGAGCTTCACCGAGAATACCACCTGGAACAATGACGATCCCGATTCCTTCGATCTGCGTACCTATGAGGGCGTTGAGAAGTCCTTCGGTTTCGAGATTGCCGGTAAGGCTGCGGACGAGAGCCGTGCCCTGACGCTGCAAATCGGCGATACCAGCGATGATTTCAATCAGATGAAGGTCAAGGTGGGCGATATGCACACCTCTGCTATGGGTATTGCCGATATTGACATTAGCACCCAGGCTGGCGCTTCTTCGGCTGTGCAGACCATCAAGGACGCTATTAACTATGTCTCCGGTGTCCGTGGTGACCTGGGCGCTGTCCAGAACCGCTTGGAGCACACCGCCAACAACCTGTCCGTGATGGCGGAGAACATCCAGGACGCCGAGTCCACCATCCGCGACACCGACATTGCCGAAGAGATGATGGCCTACACCAAGAACAACATCCTGGTGCAGTCCGCTCAGGCCATGCTGGCCCAGGCCAATCAGGTGCCCCAGGGCGTTCTCCAGCTGCTGGGCTGATTCACAGCGCGAAGATAGAATCCATCACACAGCACAAGGGGACCGGGCGAAAGCCCGGTCCCCTCTTTCGATGCTTAACAAACCGCCAAGGTGCAGGTATAATAAAAACAGAAGGGCACTGCTACTGGCGGTCAGCCCGTCATGCTAGTCAACTTAAACCGTTGACCGCTCGGGTGCTAGCCGGGCGGTCAACACGCTTCTATGGTGAGCAGCATGGCCACCACAACCGCGAGCAGGGACCGGGCATAAAGCCCGGTCCCTGCTTACGTATATAGACGCGCTATTCCCTTTACAGCAGCGCCTCCACCTGTTCCCGCTCCGGCATGGAGCGGATGGCGCCCTTCCTGATGGTCACCAGATAAGCGGCGGTGTTGGCAAAACGCAGCATGGCGGTCAGGTCCTCCGCCGTCAGCCCCTCCAAGCCGTGCGCCAGCACGAAGTGGAGCACGCAGGCGCAGAAGGTATCCCCCGCACCGGTGGTCTCGATGACGCCGCCCAGCTTACAGGCCGGGACGAATACCCGCCTGTTCTCATAATAGGAGCAGCTTCCCTCCGGGCCTGCTGTCACATTGAGCAGACGGATATTGGGGTACTTCTCCCGCAGGATGGCCGCGCCTTGATCCAGATCCGTCTCCCCGGTCATGAACGTCAGCTCGTTGTCCGCAATTTTCAGGATGTCACACTGGGACAGGCCGTAGGCGATCTGCTCCCGGGCCTCCTCCAGGTCCGCCCACAGGGGAGGTCGGAGGTTGGGGTCGAAGGAGAGCAGTGCGCCGCCCGCTCTGGCGGATCGGATGGCCCGGCAGGTGGCCCGGCGCACGGACTCGTGGGTCATGGACAGGGTGCCGAAATGGAAGATCCGGCATGTCCTGATGACCTCCTCCGGGACCTCCGCCTCGGTGAGCATCATGTCCGCGCCGGGATTGCGGTAAAAGGAAAAATCCCGGTCGCCGTTGGGCAGCTTCTTCACGAAGGCCAGGGTGGTCCGCGTATCCCGGTCCGTGACCAGATAGTCCATGCAGATGCCCGCCTCCTCCGCCACCACGCGGAGTTGGTGTCCAAACATGTCGTCCCCCACCTTGCCCACGAAGGCGCAGGAGCGCCCCAGCTTCTTCAGCATCGTCAGCACATTGCAGGGCGCACCGCCGGGGTTGGCCTCAAAGAGGGCGTTGCCTTGCCCGCTCAGGCCGTTCTCTGTGAAATCTATGAGCAGCTCCCCCAAGGCCACGACATCAAAGCATTTCTCTCCCATTGCCCTCACGCCTCCTCTGGAAAAATCAGATCGTACTTCTCCACGTCCATCAGCACCGCGCCGCCCGCCTCGAAGCTGATGGCGCCGGCCTCCTGCCGGGTGTAGATCACCGCGCTGGCCGCCTGTTCGCCGTCGTTGACGAACACCTCCACGCTGTATCGGTCCAGAATGAGGCGCAGCTTGATCTCCCCGCCCCGGGGACGCACCAGGAAGCTCCGGGTATGTACAATGTCGTGGGGCAGACCGCTGCGGGTCCGGTCGATCTTCACGGTCCCCTGGTCGGGGCGGTAGCGGATGATGGTCTCGTGCTCCCCGTCCTTGGCCACCCGGATGCGGAACCAGCGGTAGGACTCCTTCCCGATGGGCCGGACGGTGACGGTCATGTCCAGTACGCGGCCCTGCACGCCCGGCAGATTGATCTCCCCGCTGACGGGGATGTTGTGGTGCGCGACGCACTGGCCCCGGTAGTGCTCCAGCTCCCGCACCGGGTTCTGTACCAGCCGCCCGTCCCTCACGGACAGCTCCCGGGGGACGGTGTACTGCCCGAACCACCGGCAGTGGTACGGCTTCGCCCCTGCGGTGGCCCAGTTCTGCATCCAGGCCACCATTACCCGCCGCCCATCGGGCGTCAAGAGGGTCTGGGGGGCGTAGAAGTCCAGGCCGTAGTCGATGGCCTGGGCGTTCTGCCGGACAAAGCCCGCCCCGTCCGGATCGTAATCCCCGATGAGGCACAGCGTCCCGTTTCCGGCGTGGAACTCCAGGCCCACCGGCTGCATGTCCTGAGGGCTGGTGATGAGGACCTGCTTCCCGTCCAGGGGGAAGAAGTCCGGGCACTCCCACATCTTGCCGTACTGGTTATGGCAGGCGTCCAGGGTGCGGACAAACTCCCACTTCCGCCCGTCGGCGCTGCGGTAGAGCAGGATAGCCCCGCTGCCGTCGGCGGTGCGGTTGCCGATGACGGCGTAATAGGCCCCGTCCGCCTCCCGCCAGATCTTCGGGTCCCGGAAATCCACCGCGCTGCCGCCCTCCGGCAGGTCCTCTCCGGTCAGGACCGGGTTCTTCTCGCACTTGTCGTAGTTCACGCCGTCCCCGATGGCGATGCACTGGGTCTGGATGTCCCGGATGAACCCGTCCGCGTCATGTCCCCGCTTAACGCCGGTATACATGAGCAGCTGCCGCCCGTCGGGCATCTCTGCCGCACCGCCGGAGAAGCATCCCGCCGCATCGTAGCCGCAGTCCGGGGCCAGGGCGGCGGGCAGGCGCTCCCAGCGGATCAGGTCGCGGCTTTTCACATGTCCCCAGTGCATGGGGCCCCACTCGTTGGAGTAGGGGTGGTACTGGTAGAACAGGTGATACTCCCCCTTGTAGAGAGAAAAGCCGTTGGGGTCGTTCATCCAGCCGATGGTGGGGGTCAGATGGAAGGCGGGCCGCTGGTTGTCGGGGATGTGGGGGCCGTACTGGGCCTCAAAATCGCGGGCCTTTTGCAGGGCTTCGCTGGTCATGGATTCAAACCTCCTTGCAGTTGCTGTTTTCAGTATACATGACGGAAAGAAAAGGGGCAATGGCCTTTTGTAAAAAGGGGACGGCCCGGGGCCGCCCCCTTTTCGAGAGAGAAAGGTGTGGTGTAATTTATTCTGCCGCCGCATAGCGGTCATAGGCGTTCTTGTAGACCTCCAGGATCTGATTCATGCCATAGGTGTCGATGAGGTCCTGCTTGTAGGCCGCCCACTCCTCGTCGCTGGGGCCGCCGTCCCGGAGCCAGAGCGCTTCCTGCTCGCGCACACGGGCCTCGAAGTCGGGGCGGTAGAGGTCCAGGTCGTCCAGCTCCTGCTCGGTGAACACGCAGTCCACGGGGTAGTAGGTGAAGTCGTCCACGTACTTGAACCAGAAGTTCTGGAGATCGTCCAGGCGCTGCATGGCCCGGTCCTCCATGTGGAACACGTTGGTGTAATACTCGGAGAGGATCAGCTTGGGACCGGCCACCTCGCTGGCGCTCTTGAGCTCCCCGGCGGACTTGTTGAACTTCTCCCGGGCCTCCTCGTCGGTGATGGAGACGTACATTCCCTCGGCGTCCTTCTCCTCGTTGAAGTACACGCCGATGGGGCCGTACTGGAGCTGCATGACGTTCTCGCCGGTGTACCACTGGTCGTAGAATTTCAGCAGGTTGGCCGGGCTCTTGCAGTCCTTGGTGACGGACAGCTGTCCGGAGTTGACGGCGGAACCGGCGGACTTGATGTAGACGGTGCAAGTGCCGTCGGGCCCTTTCAGTGGGGGCAGATAGACATAATCGGCGGCGTGCTCGCCCATCATCTCATTGATCTCCCACCAGGTGGCCACGCCCAGGTAGCCCTGTGCGCCCTTGGCGAGATACTGGTTGGCGTCCTGGCTGAATACCTCGATGTCGATGAGGCCGTCGGCGTACCAGTCGTGGTAGTAGGTGATGGCGTTCCGGTACTCGTCGCTGACGCAGTCGAAGACGACCTCATTGTCCTTGGTCAGCCGCAGGTCCATACACACGTCGGACCAGTTGGTCAGGCCGAAGGGGGCGTAGAAGATGTTCTGGCCCCAGCACCACTCGTCGAAGCCGAAGGACATGGGGATGGTGTTGCCCGGGTCCGCGCCGTACATCCTGGCGGCCATGTCGTTGTCCTTGAACGCCTGGAGGGCGGTCTTCAGCTCCTCCACGGTCTCGGGAACCTTCAGTCCCAGGTCGTCCAGCCACGCCTTGTTGATCATGGAGAACTGCTGAATGGAGTGGATGGAGTAGTCGTCGGCCGCGCCGGTGGCGGCGGTGCCCATCATCTCGGCGGCGGGCAGGCCGTAGATCTTCCCGTCGTCCTGGGTGATGGCGGCCTTGATCTTGGGGTACTTCTCCAGAATGGCGGAGAGGTTGGGCATGATCTCGGGGTCGGTGACGTAGGGGGTCAGGTCGATGAAGGTGCCGCCCCGGCCGTAGCGGCCCAGGTCGTAGTTGGAGAAGCCCACCGCCTGGAAGGCGTCGGGCAGGTCGCCGCCGGTGATGCGGATGCCCACCTGCTCGCCCAGGGAGTCGCTCATGGTCTCCCACTCGATCTTGATCCCGGCGGTCTCCATCATGGCGTTGAGCACCGGGTTATCTTCGTAGCCGCTGGACAGGGCGGAGATCCCGGAGAGGACGTGGAACTCGGTCTGGCTGGTGTCGGTGTTGGGCTCGCCGGAGTTGGCGGGCGCGTTGTTTCCGCCGCCGCCGCAGGCGGTGAGGAGGCTCAGCAGCGTGGCCGCCGCCAGGAGGAAGGACAAGAACTTCTTCATGATGATTCTCCTTTACAAAGATTTATTGTCTGGATTTGATCCGTCCGCGTAGGGGCGCACACTGTGCGCCCCTACGGGTCATTTGGGTTACCCCTTCACAGCGCCGGCCATGAAGCCTTTCTCAAAGTATTTCTGGACATAGGGGTACGCGATGAGCATGGGCACCGCGGCGACGATCATGGCGCAGAACTTGATCATCTCCGTCATCTTGTTCAGCTCGGCGAAGCCGCCGGACACCATGGCCGCCTGCTCCTGGGCGGCGCTGGACTTCATCAGGATGCCCCGCAGCACCAGGGGCAGGGGCTCGCCCTTGCCACCCAGGTAGATCATGGCGGTGAACCAGTCGTTCCAGTAGGCCACCATGGCGAACACCGCCTGGACCGCCAGAATGGGCATGGACAGGGGAATCACCACGCTGAGGAAGGTGCGGAACTTGGAGCAGCCGTCGATCTCGCTGGCCTCGATGAGGTCGTGGGGCACGCTGTTCTGGAAGTAGTTGCGCACCACGATCATGTTGCCCACCCCCACGCCGCCGGGGAGGAACAGGGACCACATGCTGCCCATGAGGCCCGTCTGCTTGACCACGAAGTAGGTGGGGATCAGTCCGCCGCCGAAGTACATGGTGAACACGAAGAACAGGCTGATCCACTTCCGCCCCGGCAGGTTCTTGTCCGCCAGGGGATAGGCGGTGATGTAGAGCATGATCACCGAAAAGCAGGTGCCGATGACGGTGTACTTCACGGAGTTGAGGAAGCCGGAGACGATCTTCGGGTCGGCAAATACCGCCTTGTAGCCGTCAAAGGTGAAGCCGCTGGGCAGCAGGAAGGTCTTGCCCGCGTACACGTCGTAGGGGTCGGAGAAGGAGGCGATCAGAACGTAGTACAGGGGGTAGGCCACGATCAGAAGGATCACGGCGCAGATCGCCACCAGGATGACGTCGCTGGTCTTGTCGGACATGCCGGTGGATACGGATTTCTGTCTTGCCATTTGCACTTACCCCCTTACACAAACTCCACGTCCGAGGACTTGGACACGACCTTGTTGACGATAATCAGCAGTACGATGTTGATGACCGTGTTGAAGAGACCTACGGCGGTGGAATAGCTGTATTTCTGCTGTTCGATACCTTGCTGGTAGACATAGACGGCGATGACGTCGCTGGTGGCCTTATTCAAATCGGTCTGGAGCAGCCAGACCTTCTCGAAGCCCACGTTCATAATGCCTCCGGCGGCCATGATGAGGTTCAGTATCACCATGGGCATCAGCTCCGGGATGTCGATGTGGAGGATCCGCTGGAACACCGACGCGCCGTCCATCTTGGCCGCCTCGTAGAGCCCCGGGTCCACGTTGGCCAGGGTGGCTAAGTAGATGATGCAGCCCCAGCCCATGTCCTGCCAGATGCCGGAGGCGATGTAGATGGTGCGGAAGGCCTCCGACTGGGTGAGGAAGTCGATCTGGGTGCCCAGAAGCAGGTTCAGCAGCCCGCCGGTGGGACTGAGGAAGATCTTGATCATACCACAGATGACCATGACGGAGATAAAGTGGGGGGCGTAGAGCACCGTCTGGACCACCCGCTTGAACCGGTGGAACCGCACCTGGTTGATGATGAGGGAGAGGATGATGGGCACGGGGAAGCTCCACAGCAGGCCATAGACGCTGATGAGCACCGTGTTCTTCATCATCCGCCAGAAGGTGGGGGCCTTGAAGAACCGGGTGA
>CAJUPS010000073.1 GCA_910588045.1 uncultured Oscillospiraceae bacterium
CCTTGCCCTCGCCGTCCACGGTCCAGCCGTGGGTGACGCACTCCTTGAAGGGCGCCCCCTGCCCCAGAGCCGCCACAGCGGTGAGCAGGGAGGATTGGAACCATCCGCGGTACTGGTCCAGGCCCTCCATGTAGACGGTGGCGGGCCAAAAGCCCTGGTCCTTCTTCATGGAGGCAAAGTGGGTGGAGCCGGAGTCAAACCAGCCGTCCAGCGTGTCCTCCTCCTTGGTGAAGTGCACCCCGCCGCAGTGGGGGCACTTGTACCCGGCGGGCAGAATCTCAGAGGCGTCCTTCTCGTACCATGCGTTGGACCCCTCCGCCGCGAACAACTTGGAGACGGCCTCAATGGTGGTATCGTCGCACACGGGCTTGCCGCAGTCCTCACAGTAAAACACAGGAATGGGCAGGCCCCAGCGGCGCTGGCGGGAGATGCACCAGTCGGCGCGCTCCTGGATCATGGAGATCATCCGGTCCCTGCCCCAGGAGGGGACCCAACGCACCTCGTCCGTGGCCGCCACGGCGGCATCCTTGAAGGACTCCACGGAGCAGAACCACTGGGGGGTGGCCCGGAAGATGATGGGGTGCTTGCACCGCCAGCAGTGGGGATAGGAGTGGGTGATGTCCTCGCTGGCGAAGAGGGTGCCGCTCTCCTTCATGTCCGCCAGAATGGCGGGGTTGGACTCGTCGGTGGTCATTCCGGCGTACTTCCCGGCGTAGTCCGTGTGGCGGCCCCGGTCGTCCACGGGGACGACCATGTCCATGCCGTAGCGCTTGCAGGTCTCGTAGTCGTCCGCACCGAAGCCGGGGGCGGTGTGGACACAGCCGGTGCCGGAGTCCATGGTGACGTACTCGGCGTTGACCAGGCGGCTGGTCTTGGGCAGGAAGGGGTGATCGGCCAGCATGTTCTCGAAGAAGCTGCCGGGGTGGGTCTCCACGATCTCGTAGCGCTCCACGCCGCCCACCTGCATGACCTTTTCCACCAGGGCCTCCGCCACAACGAGGACCTCTCCCGCCTCCGTCTTCACCAGGGCATAGCTGTCCCTGGGGTGGAGGGCGATGGCCAGGTTGCCGGGGAGGGTCCAGATGGTGGTGGTCCAGATGACGAAGGAGATCTTGCTCCCGGCATAGGCGGGCAGCTTCCCCAGGTCGTCGCGCAGGGGGAAGCGCACGTAGACGGTGGTAACGGGGTCGTCCTGGTACTCGATCTCGGCCTCCGCCAGGGCGGTCTCGTCGTGGGGGCACCAGTACACGGGCTTGAGGCCCTTGTAGATGACGCCTTTCCGGTACATGGCCCCAAAGACCTTGACCTCCTCGGCCTCAAAGCCGGGGTCCATGGTCAGATAGGGGTGGTCCCAGTCGCCGATGACGCCCATGCGCTTGAACCCGTCCCGCTGCACGTCCACGTAGTGCTGGGCGAAGTCGTGGCAGGCGGAGCGAAATTCAGGGACGCTCATCTTTTTCCGGTTGAGCTTATTCTTCTTGATGATGGCGGACTCGATGGGCATTCCGTGGTTGTCCCAGCCGGGAATGTAGGGGGTGTAATATCCCCGCATGGCGGCGGAGCGGACCATGAAGTCCTTGATCGATTTGTTCAGGGCGTGGCCCATGTGGAGCTCACCATTGGAGAAGGGCGGTCCGTCGTGGAGCGACCAGAGGGGCTTCCCGTCATTTTTCTTCAGCAGCTCATGGTAGAGGTCCATTTTCTCCCAGTTTTCCAGCATGGCGGGTTCCCGGGCCGGAAGGCCCGCCCGCATGGGGAAGTCTGTTTTCGGCAGATTGATTGTCTTGTTGTAATCCATTTGCCTGTGATCCTCCTATGTGAAAGATAAAATTTGCCGATGGTTTGCCTTGCCGGGATTCAGAAACATTCTTTTCTATATTACCAGAATGTCCCCGGGCGTGTCAAGTCAGTTTCGTGGATAACCCGCGGCGTATCCCTCCATATGCAAATATACGCCGCAAATCCCCCATCCATAGTTGCCAAAAGCAGCCCGAAGGTGTATCATAGAGGGTAACTACTTGCCCGTGAGAAGGGGCAAGGGAAGGAGAAAGACGATATGCCGGTTACTTTTGCAATCTGTGGCTGTGGAAGCCGCGGACTGGAGGCGTATGCCTCCTACCAGAAGGTGCATCCCGAGCGGATGCAGATCGTGGCGGGGGCGGACTGCCGCGAGGGCCGTCTGGCGCTGCTCCGGGAGTGGTACGGCGTGGCGGCGGACAAGTGCTTTTCCTCGGACGAGGAGCTGCTCTCCCAGCCGAAGCTGGCGGACGTAATGCTCATCGCCACCCAGGACCGCCAGCACGTGCCCACAGCCCTGCGGGCGTTGGAGAAGGGATACCACGTGCTGCTGGAGAAGCCCATCTCCCCGGACCTGGGCGAGTGCCTCCAGCTACAGAGAAAGGCCCATGAGACGGGACGGGTCGTGGTGGTGTGCCACGTGCTGCGGTATACCCCCTTCTACGCGGCGCTGGAGGACCTGGTTCGCCGGGGGGAGATTGGCAAGCTGGAGACCATGGACGCGGTGGAGCACGTGGGCTACTGGCACTATGCGCACAGCTTCGTCCGGGGCAACTGGCGGCGCAGCGATGAGACCAGCCCCATGATCCTGGCCAAGAGCTGCCACGACATGGATATTTTCCGCTGGCTGGCGGGGACGAAGTGCTTGAAGGTCCAGAGCTTTGGCTCGCTGGACCACTTCCGGGCGGAGAAGGCCCCCGCCGGGGCGGGGGAGCGGTGCCTGGCGGACTGCGCCTGCCGGGAGGGCTGTATCTACGATGCGGAGAAAATCTACATCACCGGCGCACACTGCGGCATCCGCAGCGGAAAGACCGGCTGGCCCAACAACGTCGTCACAGGCGGCCCGCCCACGGAGGAGAGCCTGCGAGAGGCCCTGCGTACCGGGCCCTACGGCCGCTGCGTCTACCACTGCGACAACGACGTGGTGGACCACCAGACGGTGAACATGACCTTTGAGGGCGGCATTCACGCCACGTTTACCATGACCGCTTTCACCGAGAGGTGCTGCCGCACCATCAAGCTCACCGGCACAGCGGGGGAGATCGAGGGCAACCTGGAGAGAAACGAGCTGCTTGTCCGGCGCTTCGGTCAGCCGGAGGAGGTGATCTGCCTCAACGACCAGAAGAGCGAGTTCGCCGGGCATGGCGGCGGCGACGCGGGACTGGCGGAGCAGATCTGCAATCTGATCGAATCCGGGCGGGAGGATTCCCTCACGGGCATCGACGCCTCCGTGGAGAGCCACGTCATGGCCCTGGCCGCCGAGGCATCCCGCCTCCGGGGTGGGGAGACCATTGATCTTGCGGCGTTTTCCGCGCAGTTTTCCGAATAGGTCCGACGGAACACAGGAAAGTGAGGAGAGCTTACCAATGAAAGTCAACGAGATCGTCCACGGCTTCCTGGTCCGGTCCGTCCGGTTTCTGCCGGAGCTGGAGGCGCAGCTGGTGGAGATGGAGCACATCAAGAGCGGCGCTCGGCTGGTGTGGCTGGACCGGCAGGAGGAGAACAAGACCTTTGCCATCGCCTTCCGCACTCTGCCGGAGGACGACACGGGGGTGTTCCACATTCTGGAGCACTCGGTGCTGTGCGGCTCGGACAAGTACCCGGTGAAGGAGCCCTTCGTGGAGCTGATGAAGAGCTCCTTGCAGACCTTCCTCAACGCCTTCACCTTTCCGGACAAAACCGTATACCCGGTGTGCAGTCGGAATGACAAGGACTTTGCCAACCTGGTGCGGGTCTACATGGACGCGGTGCTGCACCCGGCCATCTACCACAAGCCGGAGATCTTCCGCCAGGAGGGCTGGCACTACGAGCTGACGGCAGACCGGACCGAGCCCGTCTACAAGGGCGTGGTATTCAACGAGATGAAGGGGGCCTACGCCGACAAGGATACCCGGACGTACTTTGAAATCGACCGCCGGCTGTTCCCGGACACGGCCTACCGCTTTTCATCCGGCGGACACCCGGCCCACATCCCGGAGCTGACCTATGAGCAGTTCCTGGACGCCCACCGGCGGTTCTACGCCCCCTCCAACTCCTATATTTATCTGGATGGGCAGATGGACATCCAGGCCGTCCTCGCCATCCTGGACGGGGAATACCTGTACGATTACACCCGCCGGGACGACCAGCCGGAGTTTGTCCTCCAGAGGCCGGTCAAGAGCGGCCTGGTCCGCTCCCGCTACGAGATTTCCCCCAGCGAGCCCGCGGAGAACAAGGCCCAGCTGGCCTGGGGCTGCGTCTACGGCACCTATGCCGACCGGGAGAAGGTCATGGCCGTCGAGGCCCTGGCGGACGCCCTCAGCGGAGGCAGCGAGGCCCCCTTGAAGCGGCGGCTGGTGTCCCAGGGGCTGGCCCAGGATGTCCGCGTGATTGGCGGTCTGGGCGGGGCAAGCCTTCAGTACGAGGCGATCATCTCGGTGACGCATATGGACGAGAACCGGGTGGACGAGGTGGAGCGCGCCATCCGGGAGGAGCTGGAGCGGCTGGTCCGGGAGGGCCTGGACCACCAGCAGCTCTCGGCGACCCTGGCCAACCTGGAGTTCCAGTACCGGGAGCGGGACTATGGCCGGATGCCCCAGGGGCTGGGAATTGGTCTGGATGTGATGAGCAGCTGGCTCTACGGGGGCGACCCCGCCGCCCACCTGGAGGTGGGGCCCTTGTTCGCCTCCCTGAACAAAAAACTGGAGGAGGGCTGGTTCGAGGCGCTGCTGGAGCAGGTGTTCCTCAAAAACGACCACTTCTGCCGGGTGTTGATGCTCTCCTCCGCCACCCTGGGCGACGAGGAGCGCGCGGAGGAGGCCGCCCGCCTGCAAGCCGCCCGGGCTGGCTGGACGGCGGAGGACGAGGCGGCGCTCCTCGCCCAGCAGGCGGCGTTGGACGCCTGGCAGACCTCCGCGGACACGCCGGAGGCCCTGGCCGCCATCCCGACCCTGCAAATCTCCGACATCCCCGCCAAACCGGAGGACATTCCCACGGAGGCGGGCCGTCTGGGGGACGTCCCCCTGCTGCGCCACGCCCTGCCCACCGGCGGGATTGGATATGTCAACCTGTACTTTGACGCCGGGGACCTCACCGGGGAGCAGCTCTCCTTGGCGTCCCTGCTGTGTACCCTGCTGGGCGAGCTGAACACGGAGCGCTACAGCGGCGCGCAGCTGCAAAAGCTCCAGCGCTCCCTGACGGGCGCCCTGTCCTTCAAGGCGGAGGACCCCTATGGCAATATCCACCGCCCGGAGGAGTGGCGGATGTTCCTGTGCGCCTCCTTCAGCGCCGTAGAGGCCAAGCTGGAGAAGGCAGCTGAACTGGTGACGGAGATCCTTACCGGCACCCTCTTTGACGACCTGAAGCGGATCCGGGAGTTGCTGCGCCAGTGCGCCATCCAGGCGGAGCAGAGCGTATCGGAGGCGGGGCATATCTGCGCCATCACCCGCATCTCCGCCGGACAGTGGGTGGGGGGAGCGGTCTCGGAGCATATCCGGGGCGTCTCCTACTGTCAGTGGCTGAAGGGGACGGAAAAGGCATTTGAGCAGCGGGGCGCGGCCCTGGCGGAGGAGCTGAAAGCCCTGTGCGCCAAGCTCTTCACCGCCGGACGGCTGACCATCAGCGTCACCGGCGCGGAGGACGCTGCCTGCGCAGCGCTGGAGAAGACACTGCTGGCGGGGCTGCCCCGGTCGGAGCAGGTGGAACTTCTCTGTGCCGCGCGGCCCTGGGGCGTCCGGAGGGAGGGCATCGTCATCCCCTCTGACGTGTCCTATGCCGCCCTGGGCGGCAGTCTGCTGGCGCCGGGCGTGCCCTACCGCGGGGATCTCCAAGTGATGAGCCAGGCGGTCTCCCTGGCCTGGCTGTGGAACGCCGTCCGGGTCCAGGGCGGAGCCTACGGCGTGGGACTGACGGTGGGGGACAACGGCAGCGCCTGCTACTACTCCTACCGGGACCCCGGTGCGGCCCGCTCCCTGGGGTGCTACCGGCAGGCGGCGGATTTCCTCACCCAATTTGCCGCCGGGGCACCGGACCTCACCGGTATGATTACCGGCACGGTGGCCAAGTCCGACCCCCTTCTGCTGCCCGGAAAGAAGGGCAGGGCCGCCGACGGCCTGTACTTCAAGGGCGTGACGTATGCGGACCGCTGCCTGCGGCGGGAGGAGACCCTTTCGGCCACGCCGGAGAAGCTGTCCGCCTGGGCGGAGGCCCTGCGGGCGCTGGGGGAGCGCGGCGGCGTCTGCGTCATCGGCTCCCGGCAGCTGGTGGAGTCCTGCGGCGGGGAACTGGAGCAGATTATTACACTGTGACCGAACAGAGGCGGGACGGCCTTGGTCTACCATTGAGAACCGGGAGGAACAGTGGCGTGAACGTGACAATAGAAGAGTTGGAGGCGTATCTGCTTCATCACTACGGCCGCGGCAAAATCGACCAGAGCCTATTTATGAAGCTGGTAGAAGAAATCGGCGAGGTTGCCGAAGTTCTCAACAAAAAAGCGGGAAGAAAATCGTCCGACGGTGAGGACCTGCTGTCCCAGCTGGGGAATGAGCTGGCAGACGTGATCCACTACGCCGTTGCCATTGCCGCAGCGAACGGTCTTAATATGAATGAAATCATCATCGAAAAGGACAGGGCGGCTTCCTTAAAGTACCATCATACAACGAACCTGGAGCACTTTATCCTTGAGAAGAGGAAAAAGCAATCAGACGGCTAAAAGGGGCAGGGCAGACCAAACGGTCTGCCCTGCTTTACTCCGTTCCGCTATTCCTCCACCGGCGGGATGTCCACAAAGGGGACCTGCTGCCGCAGGGCGTACTCCAGCGTCCGGCGGGTGCCGCCCGGGGTGCCGTCGTAGACGGCGATAACCAGGGCACTGTGGTCCACCATGTACCGGTTCCGCCGGAGCATACAGCCCCGGGTGTAGTGCTCCTGTACCAGCGTCTCCTGGTCGCACAGGGCCAGCAGGGCCCGCCAGCGCTGCCGGTCCTCCTCCGGCCAGCTGTCTGCCTGGGTGGGGCAGGGGATGGCGGCCTCCAGGCTCGCGTCCCCCTTTCTGCCCCGCAGCTCGATCACCGCCTCGGCGAAGTAGAGGTCGCAGCCCCGGGCCATCCCACAGATGAAGTGCCGCATTCCCTCCTCGTAAGCGGCCTCCACCGCGTCGGACAGCTTCTTTTTCAGCGCGGTGCACCGGGGGTCCGACTCGTCGGATCCCCAGGGGAGCTTCTCCGGCCGGTGGCCGGTGAAGCAGCAGGTACAGGGCCGTCCTCTCATGGCGCTCCGCCTCCTCGTTTGCATCTGTCATATTATAGAACAAATTTTCTGAATTGTAAAGAGAAAAATAGGGGCGAAACAACTTTAGCGCGCTCTGTTGCCCTGTGCGTTTCCACGTTTTCCGCACGGTGCCGTATGGGCGGTTCTATCGTATCATGACCAGAGAAATTGCGCATACTATCCTGCGAAAGCGAGGTGGTATGCGCAATGGATTCTATTTGGGAAAAAACGGTCCGGATGCCGTCGTTCCCGCCTCTGGAGGGCGATCTGAAAACGGATGTCCTGGTCATCGGCGGCGGAATCGTGGGGCTGCTGTGTACCTGGATGCTGCGGCGGGAGGGGGTAGAGTGCGCACTGGTCGAGGCGGACCGGCTCTGCGGCGAGTCCACCGGGCGCACCACCGGGAAGGTGACCTCCCAGCATGGGCTGATTTACCACCGGCTGGTCAGGGAGTTCGGTCCGGAGGCGGCCGGGCTCTACTGGCGGGCCCAGGAGGCCGCACTGGCGCGGTATCGGGAGATGAGCCGGGAGATCTCCTGCGATTTCCAGGAGCGGGACAACTACGTCTACTCCCTGGACGACCCCCGGGAGCTGGAACGGGAGATGGCGGCGCTGGGGCAGCTCGGCATCCCTGCCCGGCTGGTCCGGCCGGAGCTGCCCTTCCCTACGGCGGGCGCGGTGCGCTTCCCCGGACAGGGGCAGTTCCACCCGCTGCGATTTCTCTCCACCGTCGCCGCAGACCTGCCGGTCTATGAGCAAACCCGGGCCCTGGAGTGGATGCCGGGCCGGGTCCGGACGGACCGGGGGACCATTCGGGCGGAGAGGATGGTCGTTGCCACCCACTTCCCATTCCTTAGCAACCACGGGGCCTACTTTCTCAAGCTCTATCAGCACCGCTCCTACGTGCTGGCTCTGGAGGATGCGCCGGACGTGGGCGGGATGTACGTGGACGCAGGCAAGACCGGGTTGTCCCTTCGGAACTGGGACGGATACCTGCTGCTGGGCGGCGGGGGCCACCGGACGGGGAAAAAGGGCGGCGGTTGGCAGACGCTGGAGGACGCGGCCCGGCAGTACTGGCCCGGGGCGAAAATCGCCTGCCGCTGGGCGGCGCAGGACTGCATGTCTCTGGACGGCGCGCCCTACGTGGGGCAGTACAGCCGGAATACGCCCCAGCTCTACACGGCCACGGGCTTTAACAAGTGGGGCATGACCGGGGCCATGCTGGCCGCAATGCTGCTGACGGATCTGCTCCTGGGACGGGAGAACCCCTATGGGGACATCTTCTCCCCCTCCCGGACCGTCCTGCGGCCCCAGCTGGTGGCGAATATTTGGGAATCCACGGTCAACCTCCTGACCCCCACCATGCCCCGCTGCCCCCATCTGGGCTGCGCGTTGAAGTACAACCCCCAGGAGCACTCCTGGGACTGCCCCTGCCACGGCTCACGGTTTTCCGAAGACGGCACGGTGCTGGACGGCCCGGCAAACGGGGATATTTTATCTTGAGAGGGATAACCAGGCCCCGGGCTTCCGCCCGGGGCCTGGCTGGGTTTATGCGATGGTTTTCCTTGGGAATCAGATGCCGTCGGGCACCCGGTTTACGCGCTGCTCGGGCACGGCAGAGTCGTCGGCCTTGGGAGCGGAAGCGCCGCCGTTGTTGGCCCACTCCGTCTCCAGAGCCTTCCAGTCACGGACGGTCAGCAGCTCGGTCCAGGTCTCCACGTTGAGCTCGTCGCGCTCATACTCGTGCTCGTTGGTGGCCTCCTGGACGGCCTCGTAGTACCACTCGCTCTCCGGGTTGTCGGTCCACTTCTTCATCTCGGGAAGCATGTGGTCCTTGTCCGGGGTGCGGTCCAGCATCCGGTTGACGATGGTCATGACCTCCGCACGGGTGATCTTTGCATCGGGATTGAACTTGTTGCCGCTTCCGGTCACCCAACCGGCCTTGGCGGCGCGGCGGATGGCGACTGCGGCCCAGTGGTTCGCCGTGTCGGAGAAATCGCCGGTGCCGTCATCGGTGATGGATTCGTCCATGAACCCTGCGGCCATGGAGGCGAACTCCGCGCGGGTGATGGGGGCGTTGGGGCGGAACGTGCCGTCCTCGTAGCCCTTGAGTACACCGGCATTGGCGCAGGTGCTCACCGCGTTGTTGTACCAGTCACCGGCGTTGACATCCGAGAAGCTATTGGTGGTGGACCAATTGGCCTGGCGGTATTCATCCGTCATGAGGCGGAAGAAGATCGTCGCGGCCTCGGCGCGGGTGATGTTGTTCAGAGGACGCACAGTGTCGTCTTCATAGCCGATCACATACGCGAAGTGGTCCGTGTCATTCAGGCCCACGGAACCCGCCAGAGGCGTCTGATCATCGGTGATGGTCGTGCCGCCGGGCGTGGTGGGCGTCGGGGTGGGCGTCACGGGCGTGGGGGTGGGTGTAGGCGTGGGCGTGGGAGTAAAGGGAATGTCGGGGATGGGATTGTACGGCTCTGTGACGGTCACATTGGTGGAATCACTAGGAGCCGGGTCATCGGGATTCCTGCCTGCATAATCCGCCACAGCGATATTCCGAATCACCGTATTTGCCGGGACGCCGCTGTTCACTCTGACTGTGATGGACAGCGTTGCGGGAGTGGTATTTGTCACACTGCCGATGTTGTAAACACTGCCAGCAGGCGTGATGGGAGCGCCATTCAGCGTTGCGCTGACAAACGTCAGCTGACTGTCCAGACCATCGGTTACGGTCACGTTCTCCGCATCGTGGCCAGTGTTGGTTACGGTGATCGTGTACGTGACATTGTCGCCTGCGTATACGGTGGTTGCGGACGCGGTCTTGGTCACGGCGAGATCGACAGGGATGTCGGTGCCGTCATCCTTATCCTCGGTCTGCTTGGGTTCCTCGGGAGGATCAGTGGGATCTTTCTTCCCGGGATCTTCCTCTTTGTAGGTCACAACGGCGGTGTTGTAGAACTTGCCGTTCTCCAGAGGCTCGCGGCCGGTGACTACATGGGAGGCAGTAATTTCTACAACCCCATTGGGCGCAATACTGGCAATAGTGCTCTGGCTGAGACTATCCGCATTCGCGTCCGCAACGTTGACATCGTAGGCCGTGCCATCGCCATTGTTGGTGATGGTGATGGTCCAGGTGATGATGTCGCCAACGCGGGCAGTATCCGCACTGGTGCGGGTCTTCACAACCTCCAGGTTGGGGTGGAGAACATCAACGGGGTCGGAATCGTCGGTTCCTACCACTTTATCCGGATTATTAGGATCACTAATGTCTTTCACCGTAACGCTATTCTTCAGCCACGTATCGCCCATCGCGTCGCCGGGCTTCACCTTGTAGGTCACGATGAACTCTACCGAAGCGTCAGGAGCAAGACGGAAGTCGCTGGGATTCGCCACAGCTACCACGCCCTCGCTGTAAGTGAAAGAGGCGGTGGAAGCCATGGGCTCGCCAGGCTCGGGATCCTCGTTGGGTACGACGCTCTCGACGGGCTCAAAACCCTCGTCGGACGTGGAACCCTCGTCGGACTCGAAATCCTCGTCGAGCGTGAAGCTCTCGACGGGCTCAGAACCCTCGTCAGGCTCAACATTTCCGCTAGGCTCAACAGGAGGATTAGGAGTATAGGTGACCGTAATCTCCTTGTTGCCCGGATTCTCATCGGTGATCTCTACGTTTACTGCTTCCTGGTCAGGGGTATAATCCTCAATCTCAGGAGACGGGACAGAGATTGCAGGGTCACCGGCGAATACCGTAGCAAAGTAGTCCGGTGCGGCCGGGCTGCCATCTGCGTACTGATAGTGAATGACAAAAGTACACTGGGAGGGCACGGGCGTGGCAGGGACATCCATGCCAACATTCGTATACACGCCTGCAATGTTATAATCAGGATGCTCACTGAGGGTCCCCGTCAGAATATCCTCAAGACTGAGATGCTCATAGCCAATATCCGTGCGCTTGTTCGTAACTGTGATCTTCCAGGTGACGGTATCACCAACGTTGACAGGTTCCTGGGTCAGGGTCGTCTTTTCAACGTCGATGTCCTCATTAAACACCTTGACCGGATTATAGTGCCATGCGCCGGAAATGACTACGTCCGCTCCATTGACGGTAGTCTGCGGGTCAGTCCAGTCACTAAATGTCCATGTGCCAATCACATTCGCGCCGGAGTATACATCCACACTGGTCCTGTTCGGGGATTGCAGAGTAATGGGCTCGCCGTTACGGTACTCCTTCCCATCCACAGGAACAGGAACATTGGGATGAACGCCGGTCCACTGGTAAGTCACCGTATAGGTCTTCTCGTAATAGACATTGATGACCACATTGACCGCATCCGCCCAGCCCGCAGCGGCAGTCAGGCCGACCTTCTTGCCATTGGGGGTAATCTCGTAACGGGTCTGGACGTACTTGCGTCCATCACTGGTAATCGTCGGGACGCCAGTGACCTGATCCGATACATTATAGCCATCCGCAACGGTGTACGGTATTACTTCCTGCGTTTCCAGGACGTTGCTGGTCCCTTCCTCCAGGTAGTTCACCGTGATGGTGAGAGCATCGGCAGGATAGATATAAGTGTAGGTGTAGCCGTCCGCTTTGGCCTGGACCGTTACGGCCGTGAGGTCGCTGTCCCACGCCGCACCGCTCTTCCGGTGTCCGGCATAGGGGTGGTGGCCCGCAGCGGGGATTACCTGGCCGTCCTTCTGAGCCTCCTCCTTCGTACCATCGGCGGGGGTCAGCGCAAGCTTGTTCGTGCCATTCTCGGAGAACTTGCCGTTTTCGTCGTACAGAGGCACATAGACGGTCTTCTTCGAGAATTTCTTCGCTCCTGTGAAGAGGTCCACACCGCTGAACGGGCCAAGGTCGCCGCCCACAGACAGGAACGTTACCTTTACCTCGTACCTGTCGGGGATGCCGTCCGGGCCGTTGCCGTCGGGATCATCGGGATCGCCGACATTATCCAGCTCGTAGTACACGTTGATCGTGAGCGTGACCGGATCAGCTGTGCCCGGCTTCATTTCCAGACCATACTTTTTGCCTGCGGGGTCAGCAGTGATTTCATAGTCAACACGCATGTAGTTGTCGTCAGCAACTCGCAGCGTCTTAACATCCTCACCCTCAACCTGCTTCGTTACGTCATAGCCGGTCTCTTTCGTGTACGATTCCACCACATGGGGATCTTTCAGAGCATTATTGGTCCCCTTCTCCAGGTAATTCACCGTAATTCCGGGAGTTTTGGGCAGATACACGAATGTGTAGGTGTAGCCCTCCGCATTGGTGGTAACCTCTTCACCAACAGGTGATTTAATCCAGTCCGCACCGGCTTTCACGTGCCAGCCGTCGGGGTGGTTGCCTGCGGCGGGGATCACCTGTCCAGCCTTCTGGGCGGTCTTCTGATCTGTTGCACCGGCACTGGAGGTCAACTTGTTCGTACCCTCCACAGAGAGTTCGCCGTCCGTGTACAGGGGCACATAGACGACCAAATTGGAGAACTTACCCGATCCTGCAAAGAGGTCTTTGCCGCCGTTCGGGCCAAGGCTGCCGCCCACGGACAGGAACGTTACCTTTACCTCGTACTTGTCGGGGATGCCGTCCGGGCCGTTGCCGTCGGGATCAGTGGGGTCGCCCACATCGTCCGGGGCATACTCCACTCGCATGGTGATGTCCCCGCTAACGTTCTTGAAGGGATACTCAAACGAACCCTTTTCATCAGGTGCATATGCCGCGCCCGGCGTCTTTCCGTTCACCGTCACGCTGTCCAAGGCGTAGTGGTGCTCGTCGGTATTATCCGCGGAGAAATTGACGGAATAGTCGCTGCCAGCGTCCACTGTGATGGTGTAGGTCCTCACGGAATCAGCCACATTGGGGTCATCCAAGCCATCGCCTGTGGCGAAACCGTTGACGACCACGATGGTGATGGTGTACTTCAGCGGCGTTTTTTTCTCGCTCTCACCCTGGGGATCGTCCACGGGATCGGGCGTCTCCTCTTCGGAAATCACCACGTTGGCCTTGTTCGTTACATCGCTATTGGTATAATCCCAGGGCACGTAGTAACTGTAGGTCACGTAGACCGGCGCAGTAGCGGCAGTCGTCAGGACAAATACGCCGCCATCCTTCCACTCGCCCACAACAGAGTTGCCGTCCGCAGTCTGAACATTGGCGTTTGTACTGTTCAACTCAACCAAGGTATCCGTAATCTGGAAGCTCTTCATCTGGAAGCCCAGCTTCGGCTCCACTTTTACCTGATAGTAAAGCGTCTGGCCCTTGGTTGCGCTCTCGGCATCGGTCTGATGGGTCTCATCCGTATAGGCAGTCTTGGTGACTTCGACCAGCTCGTCAGCGCACTTGACGTCGATGGGGACGATCAGCTTGCCGCCAGTGGCCGTGCTCAGGGATGTCTCGCCAACCTTGCCGCTTGCCCAAGTATTGTCCTGCGTGTCAAGCGTCAAATCAACCCGTACACTCTCCGCAACGGCAGTGTGGTTGCCCCACGCAGAGTGCTCCTGGTTGTACTGCGCAACGTACTGGTCAGTCGCAACATCAATGGTCAGGGTTGTTGCTGTGCTGTCCACCTCGGTGACAGTGCCTTCCAACAGGGAAGCAATGTCCTTTGTAGCCGGATGGGACTTCGGAGCTTTGACACACTTCACCGCTGCCGCCAGGTCGATGATGTCCAGATACTTGATGCTGTAGTAGCTGTCATCGCCGTCGGTGTAGGTGGTCACGACCTCGTAGCGGCCAGGGGTGGTGATTTTGTTGTCCTGTACCGAATCGCCATTAGGGGTTGTTACCTTGATCTCCGCCCCATCAGGAACAGAATTGCCGTCCGGACCTTTGCTCTCAGGGGTATATTCCTGACTCTCGGGCAGGATGATCAGATCGGTGTCCTTATCCTTGAAGACGGTGGTCACTTCTTTGCCCTTGACGGGGGAGATGTGCGCGATTGCCTGGGGAGCTACATCCTTGCCCCCGGTTTCGTCCTCGAACCCGCCGAACTCTACCAGAAAGCCCTTGATAGCATCGCTATTAGTATTGAAATCGTTCCAGTGGAGGTTCTGCTGGTTGTTCGTACCGGGACCCCAGACGTGCATGTACGTTTCGTTGTACAGGTTAGTCCAGGAATCTGCCAGATGTTTATCGGCCGCCGTTACGTTCGGCTTGAGCGTACGCTCGTAGTCGTTTGGCTCGTTGCCGTTGTCATCCTTTGACCAGTTGTTGTAAATCTTCTCACCATGCAATTCAAATGTAAAATGGTCATGATGATTCTGGAGGTCCACAAGATTCGTTTCTCCCCGACCGCAATACTGTGGGTCAGAATTAAATTCTTTCTGATACTGGTCTATTACGCTCCAACCGATGTTGGTATTGGGACTGATTGTGAAGGGGAAATAAATCTGTCCCAGCTCGGGGCCATCGCCCCAGAACCAAGCGCCGCTGGTCTCTGCGGCACGTTTCCGCGTGTTTTCGCTCCAGACCTTCGCATTCCACGCAACGTTCTCGGAAAATACGCCCTTATGTGCGTCATGCTCATTATTTTCATTATAATGTTCCGAGTTGCGCGTACCGGCAGTCCAGAACTCACCCTTGAACAGATTCTGGATGAACAACTGCTCCTGGTCGCTGGTAATCGTGGTCAGGTATCCGGTGAGCTTTACGCCGTTGGCGTCGTAGGTCATTGCACGCGCCTTGTCTCTGGCGTCTGTCCATGCAATCGGCCCGGCCTTCGGATTACCCTGGTCATCGACCGCACCATACTGATAAGTATAGTAGTGCCCATTCGCCGGGTTGTAGGCATAACCGGCGGTGATACTGCCAAACTGGACTGCGTAGTCGATTTCATCCGAAGTCAGCTTCGCAGTGAGGTTTACTTTCAGATAATCCTCAAGAGCCTTGTTAATGGCAGTGGCATTCTCGGTCGCTGTTGCCGTGTCAACCTCGAGATGGAGGATATACTGCGACAACTTACCGATAAGGGTATACCCGGAACCCTCGCTGACTTTCAACGTAATACCATCAGCAATGGATTGGGAGCTTCCAGGGTTGATGCCGACACTGAGCGAATCGTTTTCCGTACATCCATCGACCCAGATGTCCAGCTTCATGATCGCCGTTTCATCTGCGCCATTCGGGGTGTTGATTGCCAGATCCCCGAATTTGTAGGTGTTCTCCTGATCGCTAACAGGCTGTGCGACACCAGGAACAACACGGGTTTGGGTAGGTTCCGCTTTTCTCTCCCCCGCCATTGCCGTGGCGGGCAGGAGGCTCAGGCACATGACCAGGGCCATGAGCAGCGCAAGTCCGCGCTTGCGTAAGTGCTTGTAAATTCTCATATAATACTTCCTTTCTTTGGAAAATTCGGATCAGTGATCCGGCGGCTGGCTGGCGTGGCGCGCGAACGCACTTTAGCCCCTATTAGCTTTGCGGACCGCCTTTTCAGACGGGGTGCCGGTTTTCCAGCAGCCGGGCTGACATAGTTCGTTGAAGCAGGCAGTTTTGCCCTTCTGCTTCTCCTCGCTCTGCGAAGCGTACTTCGCCGGGTTTGGCAGAGGTCCCCTTGCGGGGTACGATACCTTAGTCCCCATGACTTTGCTGTCCCACAGTTTCCCGTGGTTTGCCAAAACGGGTGTTGCTGTGCTGGGTCAGTTTGCGGACATTGCGGTCCGTGGCCCGCCCCGATGTGCCCCCGGGGCCGCCTGCTCCATGGGCATCCCTCCTCTTCTGCTTTATCGTCGGACTCCGTTGGGACGCATATACCACCTGACCCGCCCCGAGGATGCGGCGGAAACAGGAGTATACCCTTATTGGTTTGCGGCCTGCTCAAACTCCGCCAGGAAGGGGGCGAACAGCTCCTCCTCCGCCTTTTTCCGGGCCCGGACGGCATCCTCAAACAGCTTGTAGCACCCGAGATAGTGCCGCTTGCCCTTAAAACAGATGCTCGCCCGCCAGGAGCGCTTCCTGACCAGCCACTCCACCCCGGGGACGCCGCTGGTGTTGTTGCAACGCTTTGTACTGGCGCGGATCATCTCCACGCAGGTGCCGTCCACGTAGGTCAGGCGGCTCTCGATGCCCTCGTCATGGGCGCAGCCGCAGCTGATGGTCCGTCCATCCCGGAGGCGGCTGGTCTTGACGACGGCCTCGTTCCCGCAGTCGCAGCGGCAGAGCCAGGCGGTGCGGGACCCGATATTCTCCGCCGGGGCCAGGACGGTGAGTTTCCCGAACCGCTGTCCGGTCAGATCGAGCTTTTTCCTGGAGTAGCACACGTTTCCCACACCTCCGATTGTTGACAAAATTTTCATTTTGTC
>CAJUPS010000074.1 GCA_910588045.1 uncultured Oscillospiraceae bacterium
CGGCAGGGCGAATCTAAACGATAGATTAAGCCGGTGCCGCCGCGCAGCGGCGGCATTACTCAGTGGGCAGCGTGATCGTGACAAGACATCCCCCGCCATCGGCGTTGCCGATGGCAAACGTCCCCTCGTGGAGCCGGATGATCTCGTCGCACACCGCCAGGCCAATGCCGCTGCCCCTGGCCTTGGAGGACCCCTTGTAGAACTTCTGCTTGACAAAAGGCAGCTCCGCCTCGGGGATACCGGGGCCGTGGTCCCGGACCGTGATGACCAGCTTCCCCTCCCCGCCGGTGACGGCGGCGTCGATCCGTTTCCCTGCGCCGCCATGCTTGGCGGCGTTATCCAGCACATTGCAAAACACCTGCTTGAGCCGCTCCGGGTCGCAGGGAATGGGGGGGATCAGCTCCTCGCAGCCGTTGTCGTAGTGCAGCTCTATGCCATCCTGCTTGAATAGCTCCATATAGGTGTAGATCGTATCCTCAAACTCCGCCTGGACGTCCACCTGCTCGATGCTCAGGGTGAAACGCCCGTCCTGCATCTTGGAGAAGTCCAGCAGCTCCTCTACCATGTTTGTCAGGCGGCGGGACTCCTTGAGGATGATGCTTACCCCGCGCCGGATCTGCTGGGGGTCGTCGTCCTCCAACAGGGTCTCGCCCCAGCCGTTGATGGCGGTGAGAGGAGTGCGCAGCTCGTGGGACACGGAGGAGATAAACTCCGACTTGATCTTCTCGCTCTTGCTGATCTGGGAGGACATGTTGTTGATGGCGTCGATGAGCTGGCCGATTTCGTCCTGGTAGTGGTTCTCCATCTGTGCGCCGTAGCTGCCCCCGGCGATGCGCTTGGCGGCCTCCGTGACCTCCGCCACCGGTTCCACCACGTTGTTGATGAACACCATGTTGGACACGTATACCATGCCGATACCGATAACCAGCAGGCACACGGCCACCCCCACTGTGATCAGCAGCTCCCTGGACACGGCGGACATGGAGGTCACATATCGCATGGCCCCCACCACCTGGTCGTCCAGCAGCAACGGGGCGCACACGGACATGATATGCTCCCCCGTGTGGGGGTCCACGCCCCGGAAGGGCTCGATCTGCTTGCTCTGGAAGGCGTTGATGATGTCCGGCGTGTCGGGGGCCATCCCGGCGGTGAGGCCGTAGGAGCTGACCAGGATCCTCCGGCTGGAGCTGATGAACTGGAGCTCCATCTTGTCCCGGTCGGAGAACTCTGCGGCGAAGCTATTGGCGTTCTGGTAGAACTCCCCCATGCTGGTCATCGTGTTGCTGGTGAAATATTCGCTGGCGTTGGCGGCCCGGGTTTTCAGACCGTCGAGCATCATGTTGTAGTAGTAATTCGCCATAACGACGCAGAAGGTCCCGGCTACCAGGAGCGCTACGATGAAGATGGGGCTCAGGGAGCTGACCAGCCAGCGCTTTCTCAATCCGGTTATCTCAATTCGATTGTTTACCAAGACAGATCCCCCTCCTGCTCGTTTCCGTTCTCTTTCGAGAAATCGGTTCAGAATCCCCATTTATAGCCATATCCCCACACGGTGTTGATAAAGGTGGGGTTCTGGGCGTTGTCTTCAATTTTCAGCCGCAGCCGCCGGATGTTGACGTCCACGATCTTCAGCTCCCCGAAGTAATCCCGGCCCCACACGGTGTCCAGGATCTCCTCCCGGCTGAGAGCCTTCCCCGGGTTCTCCATGAACATCTTCATGATGGAATACTCCACCTGGGTCAGCTTCACCCGGTGGCCGTTCTTCTCCAGGGTGCGGTTGCGGGTATTGAGCAGGAAGGGTTCCTGCCGGATCTCCCCCGCCTGGTCCGAGGCCACGCCTCCCGCGCGGCGGAAGAGCGCGTCCACCCGGGCCGTCAGCTCCGCCGGGGAGAAGGGCTTCGTCACATAGTCGTCCGCGCCCGTCATCAGGCCCGTCACCTTGTCCATCTCCTGACTGCGTGCGGTGAGCATGATGATTCCGATGCTGGTGTTCGTGGCCCGGATGCGGCGGCAGACCTCGAAGCCGTCGATCCCCGGCAGCATAATGTCCAGCAGGGCCACCCGCACATCCGGGTTATCCTTGAGCTTCTCCAGCGCGGACTCCCCCGTCTCCGCCTCGATGACCTCGTACCCGGCCCGCGTCAAGTTGATGACGATAAAACCCCGGATACTGGACTCGTCCTCCAAAACCAAAACCTTTCTTGCCATTGCGGCCCTCCCTTCTTGTACTTTTTCTTGAAAGAAAAAGATACCAAAAAGAACTTTAACGCGCTCTGGAGCGGTTGCTATTCGTACATTTCCGCACGGTGACGATAGAAACGGCGCGCGGGAGTTTCCGTCGGCCGGAGCTCCATTCGGTCAATTCTCCCCAGTGCTCAGCTGCTTGACGATGACATTGAAGCACTCGCTGAGCGCGTCGGGTTCCAGCGCGTAGCGCCAATCGCTGTAGTGCTCGCTATATGAAATCGCATAGAGCGTCTCGCCCCAGCGGCGCAGAATGGAGCGGCCGTTTTTAGCCGCCTGATTCTCCCGGTCCATCCCTGTCAGGGTGTAGATGGTCAGCAGCTCCTCGCCCACGGACCGGCCCGTGACACTGTAGAACGTGGTCGCATGGACTGCGGCGCTGGCGTTGTTTTGCTGCACAGTGAAATGGCCGTCCCAGCTCTCCGGGACCAGCAAGTACCACCGGTCGGCGGTGTTGTGGTAGGTGATGGCCTCCCGCCGGTCCGTGCCGTCGGCGCGGTAGCTGTGCCAGTAGATCTTCCAGTAGAGGTCCTCGCCGGATTCCGAGAGGAGCTTGGCCGGGCGGGGCACCTCCGTGGTCCCATCCCGGTTGACGTCCGCCGGTTGGAGGTTCAGATAGCGGAAATTCTGGGTGGATACGGCGGTGTCGGCGGCCAGAACGATGTTGGTCAGCTCCGGCGGGTGATAGATCAGGATGTCCGTCACCGCCTTGCTGGTGTCGTCCACCCCGGCCACGCGGCTGGTAATGAACACCGCCGGTTCCCCTCCCTGGAGCGTGCCCACCTGCATTCCCTGGAGGGAGGCCACGGCGGCGGACAGCCGGGCGGTGGACTGGAGGGTCAGGGCGCTGTAGGCGCTGTCCCAGTCGTAGTAGTCCGCCAGACTCAGCCCGGCCTCGGTGTCGTCGCTGCGGAGGATCACCAGCTCCAAGTCGTCGTCCCCGTCCAGGTCCACCACCTCGTAGCGGGCGTAGGACGCGCTCATCAGACGGGTGGGCTCCAGCTCCTGGAGGCCGTAGACCCCCAGGGTCCGCACCTCGGCGCTGACCTGCCAGCTCACCAGGATCTCCCGCACGCCGTTGCCGTCCATGTCCTCGTAGCGCACGGAGTGGATGGAGGTGCCGCTGCCGTCGATGACGGCGGCCTGGCGGTAGCCGTCCTCCTCCGCACGGAAGATATAGATCTTGAGGGGGCGCTCCTCGCTGCTGATTCGGAAGAAGCCCAGGGCCTCGTCCACCCCGTCGCCGTCCAGGTCCACCATCTGCACCGGCGGGAGGTTGCCCCCCGCCTGGGGCGCGGCGTACTCGGCCCCCAGGGCCAGGATCTCCGAGAGGCGGGCGCTGAGGGACTTGTACTCCTCCGGCAGCTGGGGCAGGGCGTACAGGTCCTCCACCGAGGCGGACATCATGCAGCCGCCCAGCAGCAGCGGCAGCACCGCCGCCAGCAGCAGAACCAGCAGTCGTTTTTTCATGTCCGTCCTCCCCTCCTGTGCCGGAACCGGTCAGATTCTCTCCTATAATGTATCACAAATTGCTTGTCTTGGGTAGTCCTTTTTGCAATCTCACCGGCCACCCGGCGCCTTGGGACGGGAGGAGAGCAGCACCCGTCCGAAGCACACCATGGTCCGCCCGCTGTCCCGGGGCAGCACCACGTCCGCGTCCGCCCGCTTCCGGTTCAGGGAGAACAGGTAGACGATGCCCAGGGGGTCCCGGACGTACTGCTTGCACAGCATGGCCCCGTCCACGCAGAAGATCCCCACGTCCCCGCTGGCCAGGGGGTCCCGGTTGACGTAGACGATGGACCCGTCGCGGATATAAGGCTCCATGGAGTCCCCCTGGATGCGCACGGCAAATTCCGCCCCCCGGGGCGTCTCCCCGGAGACGGGGATATAGTCGAAGTCCTCCCCGAATACGGGGGAGGCGTACCCCGCCGCCGCCGGATTGCGGTAGAGCGGGATCTGGCGCACCTCCTCCTCCGGGACCTCCGTCTCCAGCTCCGATTGGTAGGAGGACAGCGCGTCCGCCACGGACCGGAGGGTCTGCTTCCCCGGGATCCGGAGGGAGCGGTAGGTCTTCACCAGGTGCTCCTCCTCCACCGAGCAGGTGAAGCTCCGCCCGGAGAAGGCGTCCTGGTACAGGTAGTTGGGCTCCACGTCCAGCACCTGGAACAGCCGCAGCAGGACGTCCTCCCGCATGGCGTTCAGCCCGTTTTCATAGTTGCTCACCGCGGAGAGGCTGACGCCCAGCGCCTTTGCCAGCTCCCCCTGACTGAGACCCAGCTCCTTCCGCCGGTCCCGCAGTCTCTTTCCAAAGCTCATGGTGACAGCCTCCTTTTGATGATAGGTATAGAATATATGGAATCAGAAAATTTGTCAACAGAATTTCTAAATTTTCTCTTGACAGAACAGAACGGACGTGCTATTATAACTCTCGCAAAGGGCAGCAAAACTAAAACTCGAAAGAAAAAGAAAGGAGATGTGAATTTTATAACAGCAGAGCTGTAGTCTGCGGCGTTTTGGCACTACTTTATGCCCGGCGGACCGGTGGGAGCGGGATGGTACATACCCTCCGGGGCTCGCCGCAGGCGTTTTGCACCCGCGGGTGCAAAACAAACAAAGGGCCGTGCCAACGGCACGACCCTTTGATGGTGGGAGCGGGTGGATTCGAACCACCGAAGTCGTCGACAACAGATTTACAGTCTGCCCCCTTTGGCCACTCGGGAACGCTCCCCTATGCACTTGTCAGGCTGTCAACTCAGAGAAAAAAGGTGGAGCTGGTAGACGGACTCGAACCCCCGACCTGCTGATTACAAATCAGCTGCTCTACCAACTGAGCTATACCAGCACGATTAGCAACGAATCGTATGATAGCAGATTTTCTCCGATTTGTCAACCACAAATTTCAATTTAGGAGGAAAAACTTTTTGCACACTCTACCAAAGAAATATCCGGACCCCCTGCGCAGCCGCCCCCTCACGGCCTGCTTCCTCTGTGAGGGCGAGCTGTACCCCGGGGATACCTGCTGGCGGCTGGCGGGCCGGGTCCTCTGCGAGGACTGCGCCGCCCCCTGGCTGACGGACGCTCTGGCCTGCTGCCGGATGCGCCTGCGGGAGGTGCGGCGATGACACTGCTGCGAATGGCCGCGTCCTACCGCCACAGCGCGGACCTGCTCCGCGTGCGGATGATCGCGCTCAAGGAACAAGCCCGGACGGCCCCGCCCGCGGAGAGATCCAAGCTGGAGCAGCGCATCCGGGACCTGAATGTGCTCTACCGGGAGACCAAATCCACCGCTCTGGTGCTCGAGCGGTACTACGACAGGAGGTATCATGGCAATGGTCGGCGGGCGGTATAGTGCGCCGGGGAAGGCGCTCACAGTGCGGGACAACGAATTTCTGGGGGATCTGACGGCCTGGGAGCGGGCCCACAGCGAGGACAACGAGAATCAGATGGAGCGCCTGCGCCGGAATATCAAGCGGGTGCGGGACACCGAGCTGACGGCCAGACAGGCGGAGATGATCCACCTCTACTACGACCTGGGGATGTCCATCCCCCAGATCGCCCGGGAACAGGGGGTGCATAAGTCCTCCGTCTCCCGGACGCTGCGGCGGGGACGGGAAAGACTGAAAAGGTACTTGCAATATAGCTTCTAATCTGTTACACTCTTCTCTTGCAGGCGGGAAACGCCTGTGGGAGAGGAGAAGAAGAAATGTTAAATTCAGCGATGCACAGCCGGTGGGGCCGGATCGGAATGGCGATTGTGGGCGCGGGCATCTACGCCCTGGGGATCAATCTTTTCGTGGTGCCTGCGGGACTGATCACCGGGGGCATGATGGGCTTCTGCCAGCTGCTGCGCAGCGCCCTGCTGGGCCTACTGGGCATCAAGAGCCTGTCCTTTGATCTGACGGGTATCATCTATTATGTCCTGAATGTCCCCCTGTTTTTCATCGCCTACCGATACCTGGGGCATATGTTCTTTCGCAACACGATCATCTGCACCACCGCCTACACCGTCTTTATGAGCATCGTCCCCATTCCCAGCGAGCCCATCGTGGGGGACGTGCTCACCGGGTGCCTGCTGGGGGGCGTGATCTCCGGCGTGGGGACGGGCATTGCCCTCACCAGCGGCTGCTGCGGCGGCGGGCTGGACATCGTCGGCCTGTTTATGTCCAAGAAGGGCGTCAAAATCACGGTGGGTCAGTTCGGCATGGCGTTCAATTTCGTCCTGTTCGCCCTGTGCTGGATGATGTATGACATCCCCACCATGATCTACTCCGTGCTCAACAACATCTTCCACGGCATCGCTCTGGACCGGGCACACCGCCAGAGCGTCACGGTCCAGGTCCTGATCTTCACCAAGCTGGACAGCCCGGATCTGAACCGGTATATCATGGACAACCTCCACCGGGGCATCACCCGCTGGGAGGGCAAGGGCGTCTATACCGGCGAGGACACCCACATCCTCTGCGTGTGCATGAACAAGTACGAGATCGAGGACCTGCGCAACGCCCTGCTGAAGATCGACCCCAAGGCGTTCTTCATCGTCCAGGAGGGCGTCCACGTCAGCCGCAACTTCGAGCGGCGGTTGAGCTAAAACCATAAGAGCCCCCGCCTCCGGCAGTGCCGGAGGCGGGGGCTCCTGCCGCTATGGGGATTTTGCGGTCTTCTGGGGATAGGGTTTCTTTATATCAGTAAGGCCAAGTAAGTAGTCCGTACTCGTCTTGTAGAACATGGCCAGTTTGATGAGCACGTCCGTTGGAATGTCCCGCTTGCCGAGCTCATAGTGTGAGTAGCTGACCTGTGTGCATTGCAGATATTCCGCAATATCTCTCTGCAACAGGTCCGCATCCTCCCTCATATCACGGATTCTCTTATACATTTTGCGTATCTCCTCCTGCCCATTGCGCTCCCATAAATAGTATAGGCAAAACAATATGTTATATTGACACGCAAAACAAAATGTTATATAATTTGCCGTGCGCCCCCGTGGCGTACACGCCCCGGGAGTCGCGTCCTGCCGAAAGAATGTGGAACAGAAAAGGAGACAGATATGTTCACAAACGTGGAAAAGAAGCTCAAAGGAATTGCGGTCATCGAGTTGATCTGCGGCGTCATCATCGCCGTGGCCTGCCTGGCGGCCATGGACATCCCCGCTGCACCGGTCGTTTTATTGACAAGCCTGATCTCACCGTGGCTCATCTATGCCTTCGTGGAGCTGCTGGAGAATACGAAGAAAATACGGCATACCATGGAAATCGTGTTTGCAGAGGCTCTTTCCAGAGAGGCAAAGCGGCAGAGGCAGGCAGAAGAGGCCAGGAAGGACGAGAATCAGAAAAGGTGGGAAAAGGCGGGATCGGCCCTGTATGCCCCCTATTGGGCAAAAGGTCCGGAAGACAGGAGGGATAAACGTCCGGATTCCCAGAGGGACGCGAAATAGGCGGCGTCAACGAGCCCCTAGCGACACATTCCGGTCGCCAGGGGCTCGCCGTTTTTTCCGCGCTTTTCGTTCGGAGGTAGAATTATTCCGTCCTGAGCGCCACCACCGGGTCCTTTTTGGCGGCCACGCGGGAGGGGATCAGGCCCGCGACAATGGTCAGCAGGGCGCTGATGACCACCAGGACCACCGCTCCCTGGACCGGCAGGGCGGCTTTCAGCCCCGCAATGCCGGTGAAGTGGAGCAGGATGGCGTTAATGGGGATAATGAGCAGCAGCGTCACGCCGATACCGATAAGCCCCGCTCCCAGGCCCACAATGAGGGTCTCGGCGTTGAACACCCGGCTCACGTCCCGCTTCGACGCGCCCACGGCCCGGAGGATGCCGATCTCCTTGGTCCGCTCCAGCACGGAGATATAGGTGATGATGCCGATCATGATGGAGGAAACCACCAGAGAGATGGACACGAAGGCGATCAGCAGGTAGCTGATGCCGCTGATGATGTCCGTGACGGAGCTCATCAGCAGGGCCACGTAGTCGGTGTAGTTGATCTCGTCCTCGCTGTTGTCCCGGGAGGCGTTGTACTCCGCGATCTTATCCGCGATCTGGTCCTTCTCCGCGAAGGTGGCGGCGTAGATGTTGATGGTGGCCGGGCTCTCCAGGTCCACATAGCCCAAGAGGTCCATGTTGTCCTCGTAGGTGGAGTCGGACCGCGTGGGGGGCATGTAGTTCTCGTAGAGGTAGTTGTACTGCCATGTCTCCAGCGCCGCCACCGGCATCATGGGATTGTCGGACCCGCCGTCCAGGGCTATATCCAGCATCTGGGCCAGGGCGTCCTGGCTCATGGCCCCCAACTGGGTCTGGACGCCCTGGGCGTACTGCTCCCGGACCTGCTGGGCGATGGCCTCCTCAATGCGGGCAAACAGGGTCTCATCGTCCATGTCGGAGATATAGCCGGACACGGTCTCCCCGTCCACCCCCATCTCCCCGGCGTACTGGGCGATGATGGCCTCCTCGATGCTCTCCCGGGTCATGCCCTCCATCTGCTGGTCCACCACGGTCTCCACATACGACTCGGAGGGCTGGCTCATCACGTCCATGCAGGCGGCAGCCTTCTCCGGTGCGGAGAGGGCGGAGAGGTGCTCCCGGATGCCCACCTCCTTTTCCGCGTCGGAGGGCTCCACGTCGTCCTCCCGGGGGAAGGGCAGGCCGCTGATCACGTCGGTGTCCCGGTCCTCCATCTGCTCTTTTACAATGTCCATCTCCTCCGTGGTCCCGATGGCGTAGGCGGTCAGCTCGCTGGTGTAGCCGATGGCCCCCGTGACCATGCCGGTGTTGGCGTCCTCGCTGGGCCGGGCTACGCCCACCACCTTCAGCCGGGTGCCGATGTCCTCGCTGTTGTAGAGGAAATCCATCCCCGTCTCCGTGGCGGACATATCCACCCAGGTCTCCGACGCGGGCTCATACTGGTATTTCTCCGCGGGCAGCAGGAGCTTGAAGTTCATCCCGCACAGCTCCTCATAGCTCCAGCTGCGCTGCTCCTTCTCCAGCTCCCCGCCGTCCCGGGCGGCCTCCATGCTCTCGGTCATGTGTTCCTCGGTGAGCAGGCCCAGGGCGTAGAGCATCAGGTCGGAGATCTCGTTGTTCCGGTCCACGAAGAGGATGACCTCGTCGTAGCGCTCCGGCCACTTGCCGTAGAGCAAGTCGTACTGACTCATGACCTGCGCCCCCACGGGCTCTCCGTCCATGCCGGGCAGCAGCTCCTCCCACACGTCCATCCGGGCCGTCATCATGTCGCCCATGGGCATGGAGGTCATGGTGGAGGTCATGGCGGAGTAGTCCCCGCCGCCGTACATGGCGCTCATACCGGCCTGCATCATCTCCATGACGTCGCTCTTGACGATGCCCCCGTCCTCGTTCTCGGTGTAGATGTCAAAGCCGAAGTCGTAGCTGTATTGGACCGTGGCCAGGTCCGTGACGCCGCCCCCGCCCTGGTCCAGGTACTGCTTGAAGTCCCGGAGGTTGTTGGTCTGGGTCTCGGCATTGACCATGGAGTTGATCATATCGTACATGACGGTGGAGGAGTAGACCCGCTCCCGGTCGTGGGCCTCCTCGCTCTCCTGCCGGGCCCCCATGAGGGAGACCATCAGGTCCGACATGTCGGTGCTCTCCGCCTGGATGGTGATGGGGTAGCTGGACAGGGTCTCCTCCTGGACCTGCTCGATATAGCGGTTGATCCCGGAGGAGAGGGACAGGATCAGGGCAATGCCGATGATCCCGATGGACCCGGCGAAGCTGGTCAGCAGCGTCCGGCCCTTCTTGGTCATGAGGTTGTTCAGTGACAGGGAGAAGGCGGTGAAAAAGCTCATGGAGGGCTTTTTCTTTCCCACCTCCGTCCGCACGGGCTTTTCCGGCGCGCCGTCATAGGGGGCGGAGTCGTCCACGATCCTCCCGTCCAGCAGGCGGATGGTGCGGTTGGCGTACTTCTCCGCCAGCTCCGGGTTGTGGGTGACCATGATGACCAGCTTTTCCCGGGCGATTTCCGCCAGCAGGTCCATGACCTGTACGGAAGTCTCGCTGTCCAGGGCCCCGGTGGGCTCGTCGGCCAGGAGGATGTCCGGGTCGTTCACCAGGGCCCGGGCGATGGCCACCCGCTGCATCTGCCCGCCGGAGAGCTGGTTGGGCCGCTTTTTGATCTGGTCCGCCAGGCCCACCTTTTTCAGGGCCTCCTCCGCCCGGCGGCGGCGCTCGGCCTTGCCCACGCCGGAGAGGGTCAGGGCCAGCTCCACGTTGGCCAGGACGCTCTGGTGGGGGATGAGGTTGTAGCTCTGGAACACGAAGCCGATGGAGTGGTTGCGGTAGGCGTCCCAGTCCCCGTCCTTGAACTCCCTGGTGGAGCGCCCGTTGATGATGAGGTCGCCGCTGGTGTACTGGTCCAGGCCCCCCACGATGTTCAGCAGCGTGGTCTTGCCGCAGCCGGAGTGGCCCAGGACGGCCACGAATTCGTTCTCCCGGAAGCTGAGGCTCACCCCCCGCAGGGCGGTGACGTCCTCGCCCCCGGTCTCGTATACCTTGACGATGTTGTCTAATTTCAGCATAAAGGTTCCTCCTTATTGATCGCGCCCCGCCGGATGATAGAAATTTTGATCGCCAGTCTCCGGCGGCTCTCCTCGCGGGAGAGCTTTTCACAGAAAACGAGCATCAATGACTGCCCTGTGGCGGAGAACAACAGGTCCATCAAAGCCCGCCGCTCGTCCCGTTCCAAATGCTCCAGGCCCCGCCAGTCCGCCCGTTCCATGACCTTCAGGACGATCTCCGGCAGGGACAGGAGCTGCCCGGCGTCCATGCCCATGTTCTTTTGCAGGATGCCCAGGAACAGCTCGAATTGGTCCAAGCGCTCCCGGATGTAGGCCAGCACCAGGTCGAACAGCGCCAGAGGAATCTCCAGGGGCCTCCCGCCGCACTGGTCCAGGCTCTTCATGACGGCGGTCTCCAGCGCCGCGTCGTAGCCCCGGAGCACATAGCGGAACAGGTCCGTCTTGTCCGCGAAGTATTGATAAAAACTCCCCCGGGGGATCTCCGCCGCCTGGATGATGCGGTTGATGGACACCTCCCCATAGGGCTTCCGGGCGAACTCCGCAATGGCGGCGCAGAGCAGCTTCTCCCGCTTGGGGGGCGGGAGGTTGAAAAAGGTACTGGTGGGCATATCGTGCCTCCTCTGGTTAAGCTGCCGCCTATCATACATGACAACTTGTCACATGTCAAGGGGCGGATCCCAGAATTTACATACCGTTCACAAACAGTCTGTCCCTCACCCCCGGTGCGCAGACAAGAAAAAGCCGCCCTCGTAAGAAGGCGGCTCTTTCTTGATGGAGAAGATTGAGGAAAAACGATACAACAGTTTAGGTTTCTCTCCTAAACTGGCTCTATTTTACCAGTTCCATGCACTTTTTGTCAATGTTGATGTTGCATAAAATTTTCTCTGCGGTCAGCCGGGTATCGTGATAATTGCCAAAGTCAACCGCCTAATTTTGGAGAAAAAGACAGTTGACAGGCCATTTTTCCGTCCCTCACGGACGCTGCCCATCCACGAAGACGGCCTTCAGATCCAGCTTCTCATCCAGCACCAGCAGGTCGGCGGCCCGGCCCGCCTTCAGCTCGCCCGCCTTCAGGCCGACCGCCAGCGCGGGGGCGGCGGAGGCCGCGTAGACCGCCTCCGCCAGAGGCATACCGAAGCGGACCACGTTGCGCACCGCGTCCAGCAGGGAGATGGAGGACCCGGCCAGCGTGCCGTCCAGGAGGGTGGCCTTGTGGTTCTTCACCACGATGGGCTGGCCCCCCAGCTCATAGTTCCCGTCGGGCATCCCCGCGCACCGCAGGGAGTCGGAGATCAGGTTGAGCTTGTCCCCGAAGAGCTGGTGGGTGGCCCGGATGACGGCGGGGTGGATGTGCAGTCCGTCGCAGATGAGCTCCACGCTGGCCTCCGCGTCGAAGGCCGCGCCGATGACCCCCGGGTTCCGGTGGAGGAAGGAGTTCATCCCGTTATAGAGGTGGGTGGCGTGGCTGGCCCCGGCGGCGAAACCGGCCATGGCGGTGTCGTAGTCCGCTGTGGTGTGCCCCAGGGAGACGGTGCAGACCTGGGAGACCTCCCGGATGAAGGGCAGGGCTCCCTCCTCCTCGCAGGCCACGGTCACCAGCTTCACCTGGCCGCCGCTGGCCTCATTGAGCCGGTGGAAGAGGGCCGCGTCGGGCTTGTGGAGGTATTCCGCCGCCTGGGCGCCCCGCTTGGCGTAGCAGAGGAAGGGGCCCTCCAGGTGGATACCCGCGCACTTGGCGCCCCCGGCGGGGCGGAAGTCCCGGATGGCGTGCATGGCCGGGGTCAGGATCTCCTCGCTGAGGGTCATGGTGGTGGCCAGATAGCTGGTGACGCCGTGGGCGGCGTAGTAGTCCGCCAGGGGCTGGAGTCCCGCCGGGTTGCCGTCGGAGAAGTCCTCCCCCACGGCCCCGTGGGTGTGGATGTCCACCAGACCGGGAATCACGTAGCCTCCGGCGGCGTCCAGGTCCGCGGGGCCGTCGATTTTTCCGATGGCGGTGATGGTGCGGTCAAATTGGATGTCCGCCTCCAGGAAGGCTTTCCCGACCAGGACCTTTGCGTTCTTGATGAGCATGATAAATTCTCCTTTTCGTTTCACAAATACTGCAAGGCTTGGAAATAGTATGGACTATTTCCGCCTTTTATATAGAATGAGCTCCGGGGCGGCGCCGCCCTCGCCAGTGCGTTGAAGTCCGTGACCTCCGCCAGATCCGGGATGCCCAGAGCGCTGCACGCCGCAATCAGCGGTATTCTCTTATTTTACCATGTTTTCCCGGTTCTGTCACCCGGTAAGGGCCATTTTCAAAAAATTTTGAAAAAAGACTTGACCTTCCCCCTGGTGGAGGGAGTACACTAAAAGCAGAACCGGCCCCCAGGGGCCGGGGAGGAGAGAGGAGGAGACACCCCTTATGACTATTGGAAAAATGATCGCCATGGCGGCGGTATTGGTCTTCATCACGGTGATACCGCTGGGACTTATGATTTATCTGCGCAGGAAGCACGGGGCACGGTGGATACCCTTCCTGATCGGAGTGGTTTTCTTCCCGGTATTCGCCATGATGCTCGAACCGCTGCTCCACGTACTGGTCCTGGGCAGTCCCCTGGGGCCCATCATGCAGGAAAAGGTCTGGGTATACGGCCTATACGGCGGCCTGGCGGCGGGGATTTTCGAGGAGACCGCGCGGCTGGTCGCCTTCCGGATGGTGCTGCGCAGCGAGACGGAGCCGGTCACCGCTCTGAGCTACGGCCTGGGCCACGGCGGCATGGAGGCGCTGCTGGTGGTGGGAACGGCCATGGTGAACAATCTGCTGATGGGGGCGCTGTTGCTCCAGGGGGGACAGCCGCCGGTGGAGCTGGCTGCCGCCGCGGAGACCCTGGCCTCCACGCCTGCCATCATGTTCCTGTGGAGCGCCCTGGAGCGGGTGTCCGCCCTGGTGCTCCATGTATCCAACGCCGTGCTGGTGTTCGCCGCCGTTCGGACGGGGCGGTGGGTCCTGTTTCCAGCCGCCATCCTGACCCACGCGGGACTGAACTTCCTGGCGGTGGTCTCCGGCGCATATCTGCCGATGGCGGCCACGGAGGCGCTGATCCTGATCTTCGCCCTGCTGGTGGGCCTCTGGGCGGTTAAAATCTATCGGAACGATCTCAAAAATTGCGAAACTTCTTGACCTTCCCCCTGGTGGAAGGTATATTATAGAGAGGAAAGGAGGGGAGCGCAGCATGAAGATCAACGAAGTGGAGGCCCTGGTGGGCATCACGAAAAAGAATATCCGCTTTTACGAGGAGAAGGGCCTGCTCTCCCCCAGCCGCAACAGTGAGAACGGCTACCGGGACTACGGCGAGGCGGAGGTGGCAGCGCTGCGTCGCATCAAGCTCATGCGGAAGCTGGGGGTCCCCATCGAGGAGATCCGGCGGATGCAGGAGGGGACGCAGACCGTGGGCGACGGGATGCGCCGCCACCTGGTGACCCTGGAGCGGGAGCGGCAGAACCTGGAGGAGTCGGTCCGGCTGTGCGAGCTGCTCCGGGAGCGCACCGAGCCCCTGGGCGAGCTGGACGCGGGCAGCGTACTGGCAGAGCTGGAGAAGCTGGAGCAGTCCGGCACCACCTTCCCCAACAAGCAGAAGCAGGATATGCGCATCCGGTACGTGGCCCCGATCCTGGCCGCGGCCGGGCTGGTGGTGCTGATGGCGGCTACGGCGGGTCTGATGCTCTGGGCGTTCTATGTTGAGCCGGAGAGCTCGCCGCCGCTGGTGCTGGCGGTGATCATGGTGGCGATGCCGCTGCTGGTCATCACGGGGGTGCTGTACGCCCTGTTTCAGAGAATCATGGAGATCGGGAAGGGAGAGATCGACGATGCAAAAAAATACTAAGAAGAAGATCGCGCCTGTTGTTATCGCGGTGCTGGTGGTAGCCTACGTCGCGCCGCTGCTGTCCATGGTGGCCTACGCTGCCGGACTGCTGGGCGCGGAGGGTGACTGGGGCGTTCTGCCCTTCCTGCTGCTGTATGCCGCCGTGGGCGGCGCGGTGATCGTGGGCGTCCTGGCCGCCATGACCCAGCGACTGCGGGAGATCGACGGAGGGGAAGAGGATGAAGCCAGCAAATACTGAGTCCCAGGCCCGGCGGCGGAAGAACGCCATCCTGGGGGCCGCGTCCTCCACGCTCATGCGCCTGACCATGGCGGTGCTCGCCTTGTGGCTGCGCGCCGGCGCGGACCCCGCCGGGCTGACGTCCAAGCTGCTGCTCATTGTACTTGTGTTGGATTTGGGGAGCATTCCCTTTATCTGGATAAGCCTGAAAACGAGATTAAAAGAGATTCAAGGAGGAGAAGAAGATGCTGCTGCTCAATATTGACCACATTCCCGGCAAGGAGATCGAGGCCCTGGGACTGGTGAAGGGGACCGTGGTCCAGTCGAAGAACTTCGGCAAGGACTTCATGGCGGGGATGAAGACCCTGGTGGGCGGTGAGATCACCGGGTACACCGAGATGCTCATTGAGGCCCGCCAGATCGCCACCAAGCGCATGGTGGACGAGGCCCAGGCCCTGGGGGCCGACGCCATCGTCAACGTCCGTTACGGCTCGTCCTCCGTCATGCAGGGCGCGGCCGAGGTCATCGCCTACGGCACGGCGGTCAAGGTGCGCTGAAAACAGGATAAAAGCCCCGGAGGATGCAAATCCTCCGGGGCTTTGCCTATTCTTCGCTCTTCTCCCCCATCATCCGCTCCATGTGCTCCAGCGGGAAGGGCGGCTGGGCCAGCGGCCGCACCGCCAGGCTCATGAGCTTCAATGGGTCGTCGTCCGCCGCCACCCGGTTGGAGTGGAGCACGCCGCACTTGCGGCAGCGGTGGATGAGGGCCCACTCGCCGTCCCTGCGCACCCACACGCCCACCGGCTCCATCACGCCGCCGCAGGCGGCAGAGCGGTCCCCGGGCTCGTCGTCCAGGTGGACGCTGTGCAGGCACTTGGGGCAGTGGTTGCGGTGGCGGGTGCCCCCGCCCTCGGGCGTAATCAGGTGGCCGCAGACGCGGCAGGGGAAGGGATGTAATTCATCGGGGCGGAGGGGTCCTCCGCCCTGCTTGTCTCGATAGCGGGACATATAAATCCTCCTGATATGTTGTAGAAATACCACATATGGGAGGCTTCGCCGCTCTATTTTGCGGAAACCTCCCGGATTTCCACAGACACCGATTCATTAAACATACTTGTTCTCCTTTCTTTTGAGTTAGAGTTTCTGCGGCCCTGCGGGCCGCGGCCGCTTTTTTCTTTTTGCTAGATTCGCCCTGCCGGGCGGGGCGTTCTTTTCCCTTGCAGGAAAAGAACCAAAAGTGCCCTCAAGGGGGCTACGCCGCCCTTGAGAATCCCCTGATTACGGGGGTTATTAGTTACGCTACGACCTGGCAGACTGGCTTTTCTGCGGAGTGCTCTGGGCCGTCAGAGGGCGAAGCGTTGGCGGATGCGCTCTATTG
>CAJUPS010000075.1 GCA_910588045.1 uncultured Oscillospiraceae bacterium
AACCCCCGTAATCAGGAAGGTTCTTAGGAAACCCCGTTTCCTAAGTGACTTTTTGGGTACTTTTTGTTCACACAAAAAGTACCCGCGGAGTCCGGGGGCGCGTAGCTCCCGGGCCATCAAACAGAAACAACTACCCTGCCGCCGAAGGCGGCAAAGAAAACAGGTATCAAAATGATAGAAATCAGTGTAAATGGACTAAAGAAATCCTTTGAAATAGGGAACAACATTTTAGATGGAATCACCTTCCAGGTGGAAACCGGGGAGAGAGTGGGCCTCCTGGGCCGGAATGGAGCCGGAAAATCCACCCTCTTCAAAATCCTCACCGGAGAGCTGGAACCCGACGAGGGCGACGTCGTCGTCGCAAAAAACAGCCGCATCGGCCTCATTTCCCAGATCCCCGTCTACCCGGAGGGCTACACCGTGGACGATGTGCTCCACACCGCCTTTGCCAGGCATCAAAAGTTGGCCGAGGAAATGGAGAAATTAGCCGCCGCCATGGCGGCGGGGGACAGCAGCGAACAGACCCTCCGCCGCTATGGAGAGCTCTCCGCCAAGTTTGAGGGCATCGGCGGCTATGACACCGATACCGCCGTTAGCAAGGTGGCAAACGGCCTCTCCATTCCCCCGGAAATGCGCTCCCAGCTCTTCGACAGCCTCTCGGGCGGGGAGAAAACAAGAGTAAATCTGGGGCGGCTCATTTTGGAGGACACAGATATTTTACTCCTCGACGAGCCCACCAACCATCTGGATCTCCACGCCGTGGAATGGCTGGAGGACTACGTCCGCCGCTTCAAGGGGACCGTGGTGGCCATCAGCCACGACCGCTACTTCCTGGACCGGACCATCAACCGGGTGGTGGAAATCCTGGACGGCAAGGCCGAGTTCTACCCGGGCAATTACACCTTCTACGCCATCGAGAAGGAGCGCCGTTATCAGGAGAGAATGAAGCAGTACGAGAAGGAGCAGGCTAAAATCAAGCAGCTCCAGGAGGCGGCGGACAAGCTCCACCTCTGGGCCTTCATGGGCGCGGACAAGCTCCACAAGCGGGCCTTCTCCATGGAGCGCCGCATCGAGCGCATCCGCCAGACCGAACGCCCCACCAAGGCCCGGTCCATGACCCAGCGGTTCGGGGAACGGGAGTTCTCCGGCGACGAGGTGATGCTGGTCAGGGACCTGGAGAAATCATTCGGGGAGCGGAAGCTGTTCCATGACCTGAACCTCCTGGTGGAGGGCGGAGAGCGCATCGCTTTGATTGGGGACAACGGCACGGGAAAGTCTACGCTGCTGAAAATTCTTATGGGGGAGGAGCTGCCGGACGAGGGCCGGGTCCGCTTTGGACCCACCGTCCGGATCGCCTACCTGCCGCAGATCATCCACTTCGACAATCCCCACCGGAATCTGGTGGACACCATGCTCTACGCCAAGCACGGCATCACCACCCAGGCCGCCCGGGACCGGCTGGGGGCCTTCAATTTCCGGGGGGAGGACGTGTTCAAGCCCGTCTCCGTCCTCTCCGGCGGCGAGCAGAGCCGCCTGCGGCTGTGTATGCTCATGGACGAGGAGATCAACCTCCTCATTCTGGACGAGCCCACCAACCACCTGGACATCGCCTCCCGGGAGTGGATCGAAGAGGCGGTGGAGGCCTACGAGGGCGCGCTGCTGTTCGTCAGCCACGACCGGTACTTCATTAACCGCTTCGCCACCCGCATCTGGGAGCTGGAAAACGGCGTGATTACAGACTACCCGGTATCCTTCCCCCGGTACAAGGAGATCAAAGAGCGGGAGAAGACCCTGGCGCAGTCCCAGCCGAAGCAGGAGAAAAAAGAGGTCAAGCCCGTCCCGAAGGGGAACCGCGCCCAGCAGACCGCCCGTAAGCAGCTGACCATCTGCGAGCGGGACATGGAGAAGCTGGAGACTGAGATCAAGGCGGCGGAGGCGGAAATGGAGGCCAACGCCTGCGACTACGAGAAATACAGCGCGGCCTACGCCCAAAAGGAGGCGCTGGACGCGCAGCTCCTGGAGCTGATGGACCGCTGGGAGAAGCTGGCCGAGGAGGCTGAGCCCTAGGCGGGCGGCCAATGCGCTCTGTCCTGCTGTGTATATCCGAAGCTTCCGCACGGTAACAGAAATGCGGACAGAATGGGGAGTGTAGATGAAAAGGACCGAAAAAATCTGCTATATCCTTGCGGCGGTGTGTCTGGTCCTGGGGGCGCTGATGCTGACCGTGTTTACGGCGGTACGGTTTACGGGATTCCTGCTCTGCTGCGGGGCGGCGGCGCTGGTGATTTTTGCACTGCTGACCCGGTGGAGGGAGGAGCACCGCTGGGCGCTGTGGTGCCGGAGGATCTTTCTGGGACTGCTGGCGGCGGGATTCGCGTTCTTTGCCGTACTGGAGGTCCGGGTCCTCTCCTGGGCGCGGACGGACAGCGAGACGCCGGTGGGGGCGGTCATCGTTCTGGGCGCGGGGGTTGACGGGACGACGCCCTCCCTGAGCCTGTGGACCCGTCTGGACGCCGCCCTGGCGTATGTGCAGGACAAGCCGGGGATCCCCATCGTGGTCTCCGGCTCCCGGGGCCGGGGAGAGGAGATCTCCGAGGCCCGGTGTATGTATGATTGGCTGACTGCCCGGGGGGTTCCCCGGGAGCAGATCATCCTTGAGGAGCGGGCCACGAATACGGAGGAAAATATCCGCTATTCCCTGGAGCTTCTGGAGGAGCGAGGCGTCACGGGAGACATCGCCGTGGTGTCCAGCGACTACCACCTCTGCCGGGCCGCAGCGTATTTGGGGGGCGATATGGTGCCCGTGGCGGCGCGGATGCCGCTGCGGTATCTGCCCCTGACGGTCAACTACTATGTCCGGGAGGCATTCGGCCTGGCGGCAGCGATGGTTTTTCAGTAAAGGAGAGATAGACAATATGCCCTACACGCTATGTGTTTACTACAGCCGCACCGGCGCAACGGAAAAGCTGATGAAGGAGATCGCCTCCGAGCTCAAGTGCGAGCTGGTGAAGCTGGACGACGGGGTGAACCGTGCCGGTCTGATCGGCTGGCTGCGCAGCGGAATGCAGGCCATGGCCCGCCGGGTCCCGCCGGTGAAGCCCATCAAGACAGCGTTTCCGCTGGATGTGTACAATCTGGTGATCATCGGGACCCCTGTGTGGGCGGGGCGGTGTTCCGCGCCGGTGCGGAGCTTCCTGCTGGAGCACGGCGAGGAGCTGCGCAAGACGGCCTATGTCATCACCCGCAGCAGCGACATCCGCTATGAGGAGGTCTTCGATCAGATGGACATGTATGTGAAAGAGCCGCGGGTGTCCGCTGTGACCATCCGGCCCAATACGGTGGGGTCCACCTTCTGGCGGGACGAGTTCCTCGCCCGTGTCCGGGACGGGGGAAAGGAGAAACCGAGCGATGCTGGATAAACTGCAAACGATTTCCGACCGCCTGGAGGCCATTGTCGCCCAGATGGAGGACCCGGCCACCTATGCCGACCCGGACCTGCTGCGCCGCCTGACCCGGGAGCAGAAGGAGATCGAGCCGGTGGTGGAGGTCTACCGGGCCTACAGGCAGGCGGAGGCGGATCTGAACGCCGCCCAGGAGCTGCTGTCCGACCCGGAGATGAAGGAGATGGCCCAGGAGGAGATCCAGCGGGTCAGGGGGGACATGGAGCGCCTCCGGGAGGAATTGAAGCTCCTTCTCCTGCCCCGGGACCCCAACGACGGAAAGAACGTGGTCATGGAGATTCGCGGCGGCGTGGGCGGCGAGGAGGCCATGCTGTTTGCCGCCGACCTGTTCCGGATGTACGCCATGTACGTGGAGAGCCGGGGCTGGTCCCTGGAGGTGACCAGCCGCAGCGAGACCGAGCTGGGGGGCATCAAGACCATTGAGTTCATCGTGGAGGGGGAGGGGGCGTACTCCCGGCTCAAGTACGAGAGCGGGGCCCACCGGGTCCAGCGGGTGCCCGTCACCGAGTCCTCCGGCCGCATCCAGACCAGCGCCGCCACGGTGGCGGTGCTGCCGGAGGCGGAGGAGGTGGATTTCCACATCGACCCCGGCGATTTGAAGATCGATACCTTCCGCTCCTCCGGCGCGGGGGGGCAGCACATCAACAAGACGGAGAGCGCCATCCGCATCACCCACCTGCCCACCGGCGTGGTGGTGGAGTGCCAGGACGAGCGGAGCCAGTACAAGAATAAGGACCGGGCCATGCAGATTCTGCGGACCCGTCTCTACGAGGCGGAGCTGGAGCGCCAGAACGCCGCCATCGCCGCACAGCGGCGCAGCCAGGTGGGGTCCGGGGATAGGTCCGAGCGGATTCGGACGTATAATTTCCCCCAGGGCCGGGTGACGGACCATCGGCTCACCGGAGACAACAAGAATTTTGCCATTGATTCCGTCATCAACGGAGCTCTTGATCCAATCATTGACGCGCTGACTACTGCTGAGCAGGCGGCTAAACTAGCAGAAGCAGGCGAATAGCTTCTGCCCTTTGGCCCGGGGGCTACGCGCCCCCGGACACCCTGCGCCTACTTTTGCCGCGCGGCAAAAGTAGGCAAAAACGCGCTTAAACCTACGGTTTAAGAATCCCTTAGCGGGAGCGGCGCGGTGCGCCGCTCCCTATGCGGGGGATTCACGCAGTGCGGTTTTAGGATAGGCAAGGCGAAGCCACCGAATAACAGTCCCTACGGGCATCTGATCTAGTGGCATGGTACTTGAAGAACTCCGGCTGACGCCCTGTTAAAGAGAGACCCCCTGCAAGGGGGAGTACCTAACGGGAGTGCCCCGTATAACTGGTGATGAAATGAAAACAAAGCTTCTGACAAAACAGGATATTGAGACCGCCGCCGCCATCCTTCGGGATGGCGGTTTGCTGGGCATTCCCACGGAGACGGTCTACGGCCTGGGGGCCGACGGGCTGAACCCGAAGGCGGTGCGCCGTATTTTTGAGGCCAAGGGCCGTCCCCAGGACAACCCCCTCATTCTCCATATTCCGGACGCCTCCTGGCTGGAGCGGTACTGCTGCGGCGTGCCGGAGACGGCGTATGTGCTGGCGGAGCGCTTCTGGCCGGGGCCGCTGACCATGATCCTCCCCCGGCGGGAGATCGTTCCGGACGCAGTGACCTGCGGCCTGGATACCGTGGGGATACGGTGCCCCAACCACCCGGTGACGCTGGCGATCATCCGTTTGGCGGGCGTGCCGGTGGCCGCTCCCAGCGGGAATCTGTCGGGCCGTCCCAGTCCCACCCGTGCCGCCCATATGCTGGAGGACATGGATGGGCGGATTGACGCCATCGTGGACGGCGGCCCCTGCGGCGTGGGGGTGGAGTCCACCATCATCGACCTGACGGCCCCCGTGCCCCGCCTGCTGCGGCCCGGCGGGCTTCCGCTGGAGGCGCTGCGGGAGGTCCTGGGGGACGTGGCCGTCGATAGGGCCGTCCTGGCCCCTCTCTCCGCCGGAGAGAAACCCAAGGCCCCCGGCATGAAGTACCGCCACTACGCCCCCAAGGCCCCGGTGACGGTGGTCGCCGGACCGGGAGAGGGGACCGCCCGGTATATCCGGGAGAGGATGGGGAAACATACCGGTGTGATTTGCTTCGACGAATTTGCCGGGGGATTCCCCGGCTGTACGGTGAACCCCATCGGTTCCGGCCGCGACCCCGGGGAGCAGGCCCGGCGGGTCTTCGACGCCCTGCGGGCTTTCGACGGTACGGACGTGACGGAAATCTTCGCCCAGTGTCCCGGCGATGCGGGACTGGGCCTGGCGGTGGCCAACCGCCTGAAAAAAGCCGCCGGATTCCAGGTGGTGGAGATCGGGGAGGACGCGCCATGACCGTCATCGGAATCACCGGCCCCACCGGGGCGGGGAAGACCACCGCCCTGGAGGTCCTGGCGGAGATGGGGTTCGAGGTCGTGGACTGCGACGCGCTGTATTACGAGCTTTTGCGGAGCGATGAAGAACTGCGGCGGGCGCTGCGGAATGCCTTCGGGGAGGTGTTCCTGCCGGACGGCAGTCTGGACCGGCGGGCGGTGGCGAGACGGGTATTTGGAGATCCGGCGGAGCTGGTGAAGCTCAATGGGATCGTCTTCCCGGCGATGTCCGCGGCAGTGGAGCGAAAAATTGGAAATTGTTCACAAAAAGGACTTGCCATTGATGCCGTCAATCTGATAGAATCTGGGATGGGACGGCTGTGCCGCGCTACGGTGGCCGTGACAGCATCTCCCGATGTCCGGCTGCGGCGCATTATGGCCCGGGATGGCCTCACCGAGGACCAGGCCAGGGCCAGGATGGCGGCCCAGAAGAGCGCGGACTGGTACGGGGACAACTGCTCCTTCCTGCTGGAGAATCGGGGGGAGGACCGGGACGCCTTCGCGGAAATGGTGCGCTCATTTTTCCAAAATTTAATGGAAATCATCAATAAAGGAGAGGAAGCAAATGGAAACCAAGGATTGGAAGGCAGCACTCCTCATGGAGAAAAAGAACGGCTATGACCGGATGCCCGCCTCTGAGCGGGAGGCGATGGAGACATACTGTCAGAGCTATAAGGCATTCATGAATGCCGCCAAGACCGAGCGGGAGTGCGTCCGGGAGGGCGTCCGCCTGGCGGAGGAGAAGGGGTTCCGCGCCTACGAACGGGGTATGGAGCTGAAAGCCGGGGACAAGGTGTACCTAGACAACCGGGGGAAGATGCTGCTGCTGGCGGTCATCGGTCGGAAGAGCCTGGCCGAGGGCGTGCAGATTACCGCCGCCCATATTGACAGCCCCCGGCTGGATCTGAAGCCCAGCCCGCTGTATGAGGAGAGCGAGCTGGCCTACCTCAAGACCCACTATTACGGCGGCATCCGGAAGTACCAGTGGGTGACCATCCCCCTGGAGATCCACGGCGTGGTGGCGCTGAAGGACGGGAAGACCCTCCATGTGGTCATTGGCGAGGGGAACGAGCCCAAGCTGGTGGTCACGGATCTGCTCCCGCACCTGGCGAAGGAGCAGAGCAAGAAGACGCTGGACGAGGGCATTACGGGGGAGCAGCTGAATATCCTGGTGGGCAGCGAACCCCTGGAGGGCGAGGAGAAGGACCGGGTAAAGCTGGCCGTTATGAAGAGGCTGTATGAGAAGTACGGCTTCACGGAGGCGGACTTCATCTCCGCAGAGCTGGAGGTGGTTCCGGCGGCCGGCGCCATGGACATCGGCCTGGATGCCAGTCTCATCGGGGCCTATGGCCACGACGACCGGGTGTGCGGCTATGCCGCGCTGAAGGCCCTGCTCGATCTGGAGGAGGTCCCCGACAAGACGGCGGTGTGCGTGCTGGCGGACAAGGAGGAGATCGGCTCGGTGGGCGTGTCCGGGATGCAGACGGCCGCCTTTGACACCTTCCTGGAGGACCTGTGTGCGGGCCAGGGCGTGCCGGTGCGTGCCTGCATGGAGAGGAGCTTCTGCCTGTCTGCCGACGTAACGGCGGCATATGACCCCAATTTCGGCGACGTGTTCGAGAAGCGGAACGCCTCTTTCGTCAACTATGGCATTGGTCTGTGCAAATACACCGGGAGTCGGGGTAAGGGCGGCGCATCGGACGCCTCTGCGGAGCTGGTGGCCTACGTGCGGCGGATTTTTGACGAGAACGGCGTCATCTGGCAGATGGCGGAGCTGGGCAAGGTGGACGCAGGCGGCGGCGGTACGGTGGCGGCCTACATGGCCAACCGGAATATTGATACCCTGGATGCCGGTGTGCCGGTGCTGGCCATGCACGCCCCCTTTGAGGTAGTGGCCAAGCTGGACTGCTACATGACCTATAAGGGCATGGCGGCCGTGTATAGAAATTGATGGAGGCGGACTCCCTCAGGAAATTGCAATTTTTTGGCTGCCGCCTCTTGACATTTGATTGGCGGTGGCATATGATAAGGGCAAGTGAGAGGGAGTAATCAGCGCCATCCGGCGCGGCAGCGGCCGTCAGTACGGGTAAGACCCGGCCCTGCCTGAAATGATGAGACTTTCGCGGTACGTTTTCGTGCGTACTGCGAAAGTCTCATTTTTTGTGCTCCCTCCGGAAAAACGGGCTCCCAAGCCCGAAATGGAGGCGCATTTCACATGGAGATATTCCGCGATCTTTTTTCCAACGCACTCAACTTCACCTGGCAGCAGGCGCTGATGATCGCCATAGGCTGCCTGCTGGTCTACCTGGCGGTGAAACGGGAGATGGAGCCGTCCCTGCTGCTGCCCATGGGCTTCGGCGCGGTGCTGGTAAACCTGCCCATGGTCCACACCGAGGCCATCGAGACGCTGTTCAACACCGGCATTGCCAGCGAGCTGTTCCCGCTGCTGCTGTTCATCGGCATCGGGGCCATGATCGACTTTGGGCCGCTTCTGAGCAACCCGAAGATGTTCCTCTTCGGCGCGGCGGCCCAGTTTGGCATCTTCTTCACCCTGGTCGTGGCCGTGATGGTGGGATTCGATCTGAAGGACGCGGCCTCCGCCGCCATCATCGCCGCCGCCGACGGGCCCACCAGCATCTATGTGGCCAACTACTTTCAGAGCATTTATCAGGGGGCCATCATGGTGGCGGCCTACTCCTACATGGCCCTGGTCCCCATCATCCAGCCCCCCATCATTCGGGCCATCACCACGAAGCGGGAGCGGATGATCCGCATGGAGTACACCCCCAGCGCCGTCTCCAAAACCACCCGCATCCTGTTTCCCATCTTTGTCACCGTCATCGCCGGAACAGTGGCCCCCAAGAGCGCGGAGCTCATTGGGTTCCTGATGTTCGGCAACCTGATCCGGGAGTGCGGCGTACTGGACAGCCTCAGCCAGTCCGCCCAGCACGAGTTGGCCAACCTGATCACGCTTCTCTTGGGACTGAGCGTCAGCTTCAAGATGAAGGCGGAGTGGTTCGTCACCTGGCAGACCCTGCTCATTCTGGGGCTGGGGCTGGTGGGATTCGTGTTCGACACCGTGGGCGGCGTGCTGTTTGCCAAGGTGCTGAACCTGTTTTCCCGGAAGAAGGTCAACCCCATGATTGGGGCGGCGGGCATCTCGGCGTTCCCCATGGCCTCCCGGGTGGTCCACAGGATGGGCCAGGAGGAGGACCCCTACAACTTCCTGCTGATGCACGCCGCCGGGGCCAACGTCAGCGGGCAGATCGCCTCGGTGATTGCCGGTGGGCTGATTATCACCCTGGTGGAAAATATTCTGTAAGGAGGTAACGATATGAATACACAGCTGGTTTTGGCCTGCCTTGGCATCATGGGAAAGGGAATGCTGGGCATTTTTGTGGTTATCCTGGTCATCTGGGCGCTGGTGGCGCTGCTGAATAGGGTGACGGGAAAATGATTTGTGCTTGCCATGGACCGTAGCAAAAACGCACCCTCCCGTTGCTGGACTGCGCGGGGAGGATAAGGTATACTGGGTATATCTTATCAAGGAGGGCGATGGCAGATGACTTTTGCCGACAAACTACAGGTGCTCCGCAGGAACAGGGGCTATACACAGGAGGAGTTGGCGGAGGGCCTCCATGTCTCCAGGCAGGCCGTGGCAAAGTGGGAGGCGGGCCAGGGGTTTCCGGATATTGCCAACCTGGTTGCAATCAGCGAGCTGTTCCATGTGACAGTGGATTATCTGGTCAAAGACGGGGAGTGCGCCGCAGCGTTGCAGTGCGGAGAGACAGGCGGGCTTGAGGAACTGGCGGCCTTCCGCCTGGAGGCGAGCCGGAACACCTATGCGGGATGCGCCAACGTCTGCCCGTCTACGCGGCTGGATTCCCACGACTACCGCTATGAGAGGGACGGCTATGTATACCACGACACCTATGTGGGCGGTGAACAATTTGCCGGGCAGGAAGCGATCTGGAGGGCTGGCGCGGCCATATATGCGATGAACTACCTGGGCCGTGTGCTGGACCAGCGGTTCAGCGGAAACTTTCTGAAGGAGGCACTGCGCGCCGCCACGCCGGAGTATCCCTATCGGGGACCTCGGTTCTATCAGGCCGGGGAGTATCTGTACGCGTCTAAGGTCACGGGAGATATAGCCTGGTTCCAAGGTTTTGAAGAAATCTACTGCGGCAGTGAGAAGGTATATGAGTGCTTTTTCCACGGCGGACTGATGCGATGAGAAGTCCCCCGGACGAATATTTCGTCCGGGGGACTTTGATGCGCCTTGCTGTACGCTCCCTCCCGCCAAAATGTCCCTGATGGCGGAGGGGACATTTCTACACCAGCAACCCCACGCCCAGTCCCAGCAGGGCGCCCATCAATACCTGGAGCGGCGTGTGTCCCATGACCTCCCGGAGGTCGTCGGCGAAGTCCTCCGCCGTCAGCTTCTCCACATGGGCCAAAATCTGATTGACCAGCTTGGCCGTATCCCCGGCGCTGCGCCGGACGTTGCAGGCATCGTACATCACCACCGCCGAGACGATCACCGCCAGGGCGAAATCCGGGCTCTGAATGCCGTGGAGCTTCCCGATGGCGGCGGTGGCGGCCACCGCAAGAGCGGAGTGGCTGCTGGGCATACCGCCACTGGAAACAAAGCGCCGGAAGTCCAGCCTCTGGAGCAGGATGAACTCCAACACCACTTTGATCAGCTGTGCCAGAAACCAGGCCAGCAGCGCACAATCGATAATGGGGTTCGTGGTCAGCATCCCAAAGTGCATGGACTATTTCCTCCTGTCCGCCAGAGCGTCCGCCAGCTCCAGCAAAAATTGATTGTCCCGGAAGCAGGACACCGCCTGCTTGGCCAGTGCGGTCTCCTCCGCCACCAGCGCGGCGCAGCGCTCCAGACCCAGCAGGTCCACGAAGGTCCGCTTGCCCTCCTCCCGGTCTGAGCCCACGGGCTTGCCGAACTCCTCCGGGTCGGCGGTGACGTCCAGCATGTCGTCCCGCACCTGGAAGGCCAGTCCGAGATGGGTCCCGTACTCCCTGGCGCAGCTCCGGACCTCCCAGGAGGAGGCCCCGGCGGCAATGCACCCCAGGTCCGCCGCGACCCCCAGCAGGCACCCGGTCTTCCGCAGGCACAGATCCCGCAGGGACGCCTCGTCGTGGGCAAGTCCCTCTGTATCCAGCACCTGTCCGCCCACCATGCCGTCCCCGCCGCAGGCGGAGGAGAGGGCGTTCACCGCGTCCAGCTTCTGCTCCGCGCTCAGACCCGGCGTGATGGAGATCAGCCGGAACGCCTCCGCCTGGAGGGCGTCCCCGGCCAGGACGGCCATGGTCTCACCGTAGACCTTGTGGCAGGTGGGGCGTCCCCGGCGGAAATCGTCGTTGTCCATACAGGGCAGATCGTCGTGAATGAGGGAGTAGGTGTGGACGCACTCCAGGGCGGCCCCCAGGAAGAGGGCCCCCCGTTTCTCCCCCTCCAGGGCCTCGCAGAAGGCCAGGGTCATCACGGGCCGGACCCGCTTGCCTCCGGCCAGCAGGCTGTAGCGCATGGCCTCCTGAAGACGACCGGCGGGAACCTTCCGCAGGAAGAGGTGCTGGAGGACCTCCTCCACGCTGGCGCGGTACTGCTCATAGCGCTCCCGGAACTCCACGGCTACTCCTCCACGCCGAAGGGCGTCTCCACAGGCTCCCCGTCGGGACCCTTCTGGAGCACGACCACCTTCTGCGCCGCCTCGCCCAGCATGGCGGTACAGACGCCCACCAGCTTCGTCCCCTCCTCAAACAGAGCCAGGGAGTCCGCCAGCTTGGCGGTGCCTCGCTCCAGCATGGAGACGATCTCCTCCAGCCGGGCGATGTTTTCCTCAAAGCTCCTCGCCTTTTCTCCGCTCATGTCTCTTCCTCCTCTAAGATGGATTTCTCTACCCGGCACTCCAGTCGGCCTCTCTCCAGGCGCACGTCCACCAGACTTCCCACCGGGGCGTCCTCCGCCCGGCGCAGGGGCGCACCCGTCTGGTCCGTCGCCAGAGAGAAGCCCCTGTGGAGCACCTTCAGCGGGCTCATGGCGTCCAGCGCGGCGGCCAGGGCCGCCACCTGCTGCCTCGGATGCGCCAGACGATGCTGGGCGGCGTACACAAGATCCCGCTGGATGTGGTCGAGCAGGATACGCTTGTCCTGGATCGCCGCCAGGGGGTCCGTCAGCACCCGTTTCCCCGCCAGCTCCGCCAGGCGGCGGCGCAGCAGCTCCAGACGCTTCCTCTCGCCCTGAAGCATCCGCATCCGCTGGTTCTCCAGGTGCATGAGCAAATCGTTCCGGTCCGGCACCACCAGTTCGGCGGCCTGGGTGGGTGTTGCCGCCCGGACGTCCGCCACAAAGTCGGCTATGGTGAAGTCCGGCTCGTGCCCCACGGCGGAGATCACGGGGATCTCCGAGGCGTAGATGGCCCGGGCCACCCGCTCGTCGCTGAAGCAGAACAGGTCCTCAAAGGAACCGCCGCCCCGCCCGGTGATGATGACATCCGCCAGGTGGTGGCGGTTGGCGTAGCGTATTGCTCCGGCGATCTCCGCGGGGGCCTCCTCACCCTGCACCCGGACGGGCAGCAGCATGATTTTAGTCAGGGGATACCGGCGGCGCATGTTGCGGATCATATCGTGGATGACCGCCCCCGTGGGCGAGGTGATGATGGCCACCGACCGGGGGAACCGGGGCAGGGGCCGCTTGTGGCTCTGGTCAAAGAGCCCCTCCCGGAATAGCCTGTCCTTGAGCTGTTCATAGGCCACGTGGAGGTCCCCGATGCCGTCCGCGCTGACCGTTTCGCAGGTGAGCTGGTAGGCCCCGTCCCTGGCGTAGATGCCCACGCGCCCCATGGCGATGACCTTCATGCCGTCCTCCAGCCGGAACCGGAGGGCCTGGGCCTTCCATTTGAACATCACGCAGCGGATGGACCCCGTTTCGTCCTTCAGCGTAAAATAGTGGTGCCCGGAAGAATAGGCCTTGTGGTTGGAGACCTCTCCCCGCACATAGACGTTATTCAGCTCCGGGATGGCGCCCAGCAGGTCGTTGACAAGACCGTTCAGCTCCGAGACGGAAAATACCCGCCGTTCCATGATTTTCCTCCTTCTCTCTGCCGCGGCAGCCGGGAAACATGCCAGCACGCCGCAGAGAGGGCACACAGAACGTGTGCCCTCTGTGTTTCAAAAAAGGTGCTGCGCACCTTTTTTGAAAAGGTTTCGCTTCGCTCTGCGCCTCGGTTGTGCGCCTGTGGCGCACAATTCGACGCTCGCTCCGCGCAAAGAGTTTTTCCCACGTACACGCCGCGGGAAAAACGATTCAATTTATTTCGCCGCTCCGGCGGCGAAACTCCTGCGGAGGGCTTTTTTGACGGCCTAAAGGCACACGGAACGTGTGCCCCCTCGATTTTTTTACTCCGTCTCCCCCCGGACGAAGGAGCCCAGGATCCCGTTGATGAACCGCACCACGTCCGGGTCCTCATACTTTTTTGCAATCTCCACGGCCTCGTTGATCGCCGCGCCGTTGGGGATCTCCGGCATATACAGGATCTCGTACATGGCTACGCGCATAATGGCCCCCGCCACCAGCGGGATGCGCTCAAACCGCCAGCCTTTGGAGTATTTTTCGATGTACTGGTCCAGCTCATAGCTGTGGAGGGCGATGCCCCGGACCAATTTGCAGATATACTCCCGCTGGCTCGGACCGGGCAGCTCGCCGTAGACCTCGTACTCAGGGGCCAGGGTCTCAAAATGGGGGCCGCTGATCCGCTGCTCCAGCAGCTCGTCGGCGGTCAGGTCCGTGAAGCTCAGCTCAAAGGAGAGATGCATGGCAATCTCTCTGGCGACATTTCTAATCATGGATTTCCTCTCTCACTCCACACACTGCGCCGCTTACTGGAAGCTGACGCCGCCCACGTGGACGTTCACGGCCTTCACCGCGAAGCCCGTCATGGACTCGATGGCGCCGGACACGCCGCCCTGGAGCTTTCCGGCCACCTCCGGGATGGCGTAGCCATAGCGGATCATGACGTACAGGTCGATGACCGCGCCCTCCTCGTCCACCGCCATACGGACCCCTCTGGCCCCGGACTTCTTGGAGGAGACGTTCATCAGTCCGCTGATCCCCTCCACGTCGGCCACCGCTCCGGCGGCGATGGAGGCCAGTACATCCTCCGAGATATGGATACTCCCCAGCTCCTCCGCGTGGGTCATGTAATCTTTGCTCTCACCCATAAATCAAGACACTCCTTCTGGGATAAAAGATAATAACAGATTCAGTGTACCACCTTTCCCCGGAAAATACAACCAGAAATTTTCCGATCCCGCTGCAAAAAATGCAGAACGGTCTCCCTTTCTAAAGATGGAGATACCATATGGTCATAATCGCAAAGTCCGCAAACATATGGATGATCCAAGAGTTGTAGATCGTTCCGCTGCGGTCGTCCACATAGTCGAAGATCAGTCCGCCAATCGCCAGCCCGGCCAGGGCCAGGAGCAGCAGGACCGGCGGAAAGGAAGCCCCGATCATTGCGATGTGGTAGGCGGCAAACAGGACGGAACTGAATAGGTAGGCTGTCTTTCCGGGCGCATATCGGGACAGCTGAATAAACGCGACCAGCCGAAATAGAAATTCTTCTAAAAACGAGTTGCAGAACGATATGTAGAGGGCAACCCCGATAAAGCTGCTGCCGTCCACCTTTTGATCTGCGGAGAGAGACTGAACCAGTGCGGCATAATCAAAGATATTTTTGGTCAGCGCATACGCTCCCATGATGAATGCGTAGATCAAGGCCCCCAGCAGCAACAATTTTGCAGCGACTTTCCTGTCTAACGAAAAAGCCTTATCGAAGAAATCGGAGTGGGTCACTCTGGCATAAATCAGTGGCAAAAACAGGAAAACGACCACCTTGAGCGCAGATTTGACCGGGTAAGGCGGTTCCACGACCGTCTCAAGGAATGCCATGATCGCGCAGCATACCACCAGGAGAGCCGCGATCCCATACGCCTTTTTGCGATTTTGATCCGTCATCGCACTCATTGCACCGTATAGCTGCCCCGCACCAGCAGGGAGGCGCCGCCGGAGGTGGTCACGCTCCGCTGGCCGGTCATGAGGTAGAGGTGGTTGGGCTGGAGGGCGGCGCCGTGGTTGATGCTGCCGCCGGAGGTGGCGTCCGTGAGACCCGGGGAGGAGGCCGATACGCAGGAGGCCGTGCCGGAGTACAGCAGCACCTCGCAGCCCGTCTCGCCGGTCAGGGTTTGTCCGGCGGCCAGGGTCACGGGGGCGTAGGCCCCGCCGGAGACGGACGCGCTCCCGTCCAGCTCGGCCGACAATCTGGTATTCCGCTCGGCGATGAGCTTGTCCACCTTGTCCATCACCTGGTCGGTGAAGGTATCCGTGAGATAACTGAGCGTTACCAGCGGGTCGCTCTGGGAGCCCGCGCCTCCCGCGGCCGTCACGGCCACGGCGGTCAGCCCCGCCAGCGCCGCCAGGACGCACAGGGCGATGCGAAGGGATTTCTTTTTCATGGAAGTTTTCCTCACTTATGTATTGCAGTCTTTTCCAGGCCCGCGGAGAAGCCGTGCGCTCCGCCGCGAGCCTGTATCCTGTTCCGTCAACGGTCCCGTGATCATACGAGTCTCTCGCTGTGCAGACCGAAGCTGACCGCGATGGCCGCGTCCACTCTGTCCATCAGTTCCTTGTCCACGCGCCCCATCTTTTCCCGAAGACGGCGCTTATCCAGCGTGCGGATCTGCTCCAATAATACCACAGAATCACGGGTAAGTCCATAGTTTTGCGCTGCCAATTCTATGTGGGTAGGCAGCTTTGCCTTTCCCGTCTGGCTGGTGATGGCCGCCACGATGACCGTGGGGCTGTATCGATTTCCTGTATCGTTTTGAACGATCAGCACGGGACGGACGCCGCCCTGCTCACTCCCTACCACCGGGCTGAGGTCGGCATAATAAATGTCGCCGCGTTTTACGCTTGTATCCACAAAGTTCAC